>DIPH01000034.1:48085-93614 GCA_002424045.1 Firmicutes bacterium UBA5493
GCAGATTTGCAGCGGCACCACTCTGTTCACCTCTCTTGTTTGCAGTTACCGCGAGGAGGTCGAGATATAGACACCGCTTGAGGGGCCAACCCACCTGTGCTGCACTAAGAGGGTGACTCTGCCATGGGGTACTCCGCGTAGGAAAAAGTAACCATCCCGATCTGTATACACACTCATTCCGGTTCCGACCACTGTCACCTTAGCATCTCGTAAAGGCTCATAGTGGCGGTCATGATTGCGTCCTACGGTGTAGCGTATGTGATGGTCCCGATGGTCGTAAGAAAGATAGCCCCATACCTCTGACCTATACTGTGGTGGCGCTGGTTCTATTACGATTGGCACATCAAGATTAAGAAAAACCCGTCCTTGACATCCTACTAGGGAAGCTGCTATTACCATCAAGACTATGAATCGCAATGCTCTCCTCACTTGAATCCCTCCGATCCTGACCCTTATTTCCATTATACAAAACTATTCGAGAACGGTTGCCTTTTTCTTACTGTCATACCAGCACTATTTTTCTTCAAGGAACTGGACCAATGGTATTGGTCCCATTGATAATTTTCACAGGGAGGGTAATTTGTACCGGATCTTCGTTGTTCTCAATCTGTCCCAGCAAAACCCTTGACACTTCTTGACCGAGGCGAAAAACAGGTTGCTGCACTGTGGTCAAGGGCGGCGTGAGGTATTGTCCCACCTCAATTCCGTCAAAGCCCATGATGGAAATCTGGCCCGGAATCTCAAGACCTGCCTCTGTCAAGGCTTGTATACCTCCAATGGCCATGAGATCATTGCAGGCGAAAATCGCAGTCACGGCTCCGCTTTTAATCTGCGAAAGATGGCTGCGAACTGCGTTATAGCCCCCCTGACGAGTAAAATCTCCGGGCCACACCAAATTCTCTTGGGGTTCTATTCCCAAAAAGGCCAATCCATCAGCGTACCCTGCCAGTCTCTTCTGCGTAGATACGAGGCCTGGTTCACCCGTTATTACGGCGATGTTTTTATGCCCTAAGGATCCGAGAGTTCGCACCGCTTCAAAGGATCCACCGCGATTATCGCCGTCAACCCAGGAAACCTCTTGGTGGACCGTGCTGCCCAAGAAGACAAAAGGCACCCCCGATTCCCGAAGTAGCTGTATGCGGGGATCGTCAAGGAGCGGCTCCGTGAGGATGATCCCGTCTACCCTGCTATGGGCTACCAGCTGTGCAATGGTCTCCGTAACCCTCTGCCTGTGAACCTGGGGAATCAACAGACTAAATCCCTGTTCAAAAAGGGTCTCACTCACGCCATGGAGATACTCTAGGAAAAAGGGGTCAGCAATCGTCCGGGGGGCCTTGGGAAACATAAGGCCAATTGTTTTCGTACGCCGTTTCGCTAGATTACTGGCGACCATATGTGGTTGGTAGTTGTAATGGGACGCCATTTCAAGAATGAGAGCCTTGGTCGCCGGTTTCACTCTAGGGTCATCGGCTAAAGCCCGAGATACAGTTGCTTTAGAATAACCACATTTTCTGGCCAATTCGGCCATGGTGATTTTCATGGGAGCACCCCTTTTCATAAGGAATCAAGAAAGACATACACTGAAGTAGAGGTGATAGGCATGAAAGAAAAACCATCAAGGGAAGAACTTCAACAAAGGCTCAGCAAGGAACAATTTCGCGTAACCCAAGAAAACGGAACAGAGACGCCTTTCCTAAATGCCTACTGGGATAATACGAGGGCTGGAATCTATGTAGATGTGATTTCGGGCGAACCGCTTTTCTCTTCTGCTCACCAATATGATGCCGGCTGTGGCTGGCCGAGCTTCACAGAACCCATTTCTGGGGATGTCGTGAGTTACAACAAAGATAACTCCCACGGCATGGTCCGCACCGAAGTACGGAGTACCGAGGCTGATTCGCATCTAGGGCATGTCTTTACCGATGGGCTCAAAGACAAGGGAGGATTGCGTTATTGCATCAATAGTGCTGCACTACGTTTTATTCCCAAAGAGGATCTGGAAAAAGAAGGTCTTGGTCACCTGACCCACCTATTCCAAGATTAACTGGATCATCCGGGCTACGCCGTCTTCATCATTGCTGCCGGTGACATAATCGGCGGCCTCTTTGATGATCTCTGCCGCATTATCCATGGCGACTCCACAGCCCGCCCACTTGATCATGGCAAGATCGTTAAGACTATCACCTATGGCCACAACCTCACTGGGATCAATGCCTAGAAGGGCGGTCACTTCCGCTAGGCCTGTTGCCTTGTTGATTCCCTTGCGGTTGATCTCAATATCATTGGATGCCGAAGCAGAAACCTCAAATTCACCCCAGCTGGCCACCAAATCCCGGAGCCTGGAGATGAGCCTGAGATCACTATGATACATGCCAACCTTTAAAAATTCGTCCCCTTCGGGGGTCTCTTCATCCACGAAGTTCTTGATGGTCCAGTACCGCACACGATGCTCTTCAGCTAGTTTTATGAGTCTCGATACCTGGGCCAGTGACAATGCATTCCTAGATGAAAGCTCCTTGTGGTTTTTCCAGACTTCAGCGCCGTTGGATATGATCATGGGCGATGCAGGCAAAACTGCACCCCAGTAAGGCTCTGACGAATGTCGTCCCCGCCCCGTGGCAAAGGAAACGATGAGGCCCGCCTCTTCGGCCTTTTTGATCCAGTAGAGATTTTGCTCCGATATTTCCCGTTTGCTGTTCAATAAAGTTCCGTCTAAATCTAGTGCAATGAGTTTGTAGGTACCCATACGTCCCTCCGCGTTGATATTTCTTCTAGGTTCTGTACCGTTGGGGGACATCCCTTAATATGGGACCATCAAGCCAACTCCGTTTCTTTCGGTTACCCCCTATCATACGCTTTCGCCAAAAGTGGACGATGTCCTTCGCACTCTTGGATAGATAGCATAGAACAGATATAGAGGATTATGCCTGGGGATCTTGAAGTCTCCAGATAAAGAAGTTGCTAGGGGGATGGGAATGCTGAGAGAAACACTTTTTCTTACGATGGACGATGGCATGGATGTCTTTGTCCGCACCTGGACCAAGGTAAAGCGTCCTGTGGCAGTGCTGCAAATTGCCCATGGCATGGCGGAACATGGCGCCCGTTATGCACCATTTGCCAAGTTCTGCAATGAACAGGGCGTCATTGTGGTAGCGAACGACCACAGGGGGCATGGTCAGACAGGAGAAAAATCGGGCGTAATGGGCTACTTTGCCCCGCATAATGGCTTTGAACAGGTCGTCCATGACCTATATGCCATTCATACTTGGCTGGCTAAGGAGTACCCTGATCTGCCCAAGTATCTGATGGGACATAGCATGGGCTCCTTTTTAACGAGGCGTTATCTGCAAAGGTACGGCGCTTCCATAGATGGAGCTATCTTAATGGGTTCAGGTGGTGACCCAGGTCTTGCGGCGAAAATCGGGAAGCTTGTGGCCCGTTTGCAGATGCGAAGAAATCCCACAAAGCCCAGCAAATTGTTGGATACGATGGCCTTTGGCGCCTACAATCGCGGCATCAAGGATGCAAAAACGAAGTTTGATTGGCTCTCCAGGGATGACCGTGAGGTCAAAAAATACATAGAGGATCCCCATTGTGGGATGGTGGCCAGTGCCGGCTTTTTCTTCGATCTATTTACGGGGCTAGAGTTGATTCATGACCCGGCTCTGATTCAGAACATTCCCAAGGACATCCCCATCTTGGTTGTGAGCGGTGATGCCGACCCAGTAGGCGGCAATGGTAGAGGAGTGGCAGCGTTTGTTGGTCAACTCAAGAAAAACGGCATTACCAATGTCAAGATGAAAATGTATCCCGAGGCCAGGCATGAGCTCTTAAATGAAATAAACCAAAAAGAAGTGATGGACGATCTTCTAGAATGGCTCCTGGAACAAATTACCGAGTAAGAAACCCCCAAGAGGGGGTTTCTTAGGTCTGTCGCCGTAGATACTGGGCCATAGAAATCAAGCGAGAGTCTCATCCCACTCCTCAGCCGTAGGTGTTTCGCCCTAGGTGCCCTGTCCTTAGCAAGAGGAGTGGCGGGCATCGTATTTCCTGTGCTACCCACCACTCCCTTTTTACTCATAACATCCTTTTGCTATCTACGTAGTTTCCGTGGCACCTTAGTCACAATCCACACCGTGACCTTAAAGGAACGGACACCTGAACTAGGCTAAGATCCTCTGGAATTGCTGCTCCAGATAAGCAGGATCAAGGTATTTCTTTCCACCGGCTACCTCCTTAAGAGGTATCGCTTGGTCACGACCGTCAAGTCTGGTTACCATATAACCGGTCTTGCCTGCTAAGGCCAGATCAACGGCTTGATTGGCAAAACTCAGAGCAAGATCCACATCATATGGCGAAGGAACGCCACCCCGCAGGAGGTAGCCCATGACCTGAACACGGGGTTTGCGACCTGTAGCTTCTTCATATTTTTCTCCCACAATGTGGCTCACACCGGCGGTGTACACATTACCGAAAGCATCCTTCCGCAGCTCACCGCGGTCTACACCTTTCAGCTCAACTCCTTCAGATACGATAGCCAAGCCTGCTCTGCCAGTCCTTTTCTTAAAGTCTGTCATTCTGGCAATCATTTCTTCGAGCTCCATGGGACCTTCAGGACACATACAGGCACAGGCAGGTGTATTCATAGCAGTGCCTAAGGCCAACCACCCAGCATCCCGGCCCATCACTTCAACGATCATGTCCTTGTCGTGGCCAACATTGCTGTTGATCATGCTGTTGATGTAGGTAGATGCTTGCCGTACGGCGGTCTCATAGCCTAGGGTATGATCTGTGAACCGCAAATCATCATCAATGGTCTGGGGCGCTCCCACCACATTAAAGCCTAGTTCCGCCAAATGGGCGGCCACTCCTAGTGTGTCATCGCCTCCCATGCAGATCATGGCATCAATCTTGCGATCCTCCAGACTGGCTAACACTAAATCCATCTGCCCATCTTTGATGGGATTTTTGCGTTCGCTTCCCAGCATCGTACTTGGTGTATGACGATGTGGCGCAAGCATACTCTTTGTTAGGGTAATGGCGTCGTTGTTGACCATGCCTAGCCAACTGCTACGAAAACCTGTCAGGGTATGCCCTTCGTTTTCCAAGCGTTGTGCTAGAAAATAGAGAAAATCATTGATTCCTGAGGAGTCTCCTCCACCAGTCAAAACACCGAAATTCATATACTCGACCCCCACAATCTTTTTGATCTATGAAACTATTTCCTGAAACTCCGCGACACTCTTTTCGTATTGTGGTACCGTTTTCCTTCTAGCGTCGACCAGAGTTAACTGAAAGTTAGCCTCGCCACCTAAATATTAAATACTTTCTTTAAAAATCCGTAAATGTCAGTGTGCTCGTCAATGATCTTAGAAATCGGTTTGCCATGACCGTGACCGGATTTCGTATCCACCCTCAGCAAGATGGGAGCCTCTCCCTCCTGGGCCTCCTGCAAGGTAGCAGTGAACTTAAAGGCATGACCCGGAACAACTCGATCGTCCCCGTGGGCTGTAACCACGAGCGTTGCGGGATAATTGGCGGGCTTACAATTGTGCAAAGGTGAATACCCGTACATAAACGCAAAGTGGTCAGGGTTTTCGGGGTCACCGTATTCTGGAATCCAATAGCGCCCCACTGTGAACTTGTGAAAGCGCAACATATCGGTGACTGGAACGATACAGAGCACCGCACCATACAAATCAGGTCTTTGAGTCATACAGGCTGAAACCAACAAGCCACCATTACTGCGTCCTTCAATGGCCAATTTCTGCGGTCTGGTGTAGTTGTTGGCGATGAGCCACTCCGCTGCTGCTATGAAATCATCGAAGACATTTTGCTTTTTATCGAGCATGCCTGAGCGGTGCCAGTGGTCTCCATATTCACTTCCACCCCGTAGGTTGGCCACGGCATAAACGCCGCCCATCTCTAGCCACAAAATCCGGGAAGCGGAAAAGGAAGGTGTGACAGAAATATTAAATCCACCATACCCATAGAGCAAGCAGGGATTGTCACCATCAAGCTTCAGCCCTTTGCGATGCACAAGATACATGGACACCTGTGTCCCATCTTTAGAGGGATAGAACACTTGGGAGGTCTCAAATTCTTCAGGATTGAATTTCAGCTTCTGCTCGCCAAAGGGGCTTAAAGTGCGTGTTTTCAAGTCATAATGCAGGTTCACCGACGGATACAAGAACGAGGCAAAGGAAATGAAGAACTCCGATTGCTCCTGCTTCCCTGAAAGACTTTCAATAAAGCCCATGGTAGGCAGGGGGATGTCTTCCACAAACTCACCGCTACCTGCATAGATACGAAGGCGTGAATGGGCATTGTGCATAAAGGAAATGGCAAACTTCCCATCAATGTAGCGTCCCTGAGAGATCACGTCGTCCTGTTCTGCTAGAACTTCCACCCAGTTGTCTCTAGCGGGGTTTTCTACATCAATGGAGATAATGCGACCCTTCGGAGCGTCCAGGTCCGTAAAGAAGAAGAAGGTTGAGCCTTCGTTCCCTAAAAATTGGTAGGCAGCCTCGCCAGGTTCAAGCAAACGAACAAAAGTACCGTCTTCTCCTAGTTTCTTGTAATACAGACCATTGCGAGGTTCGGTGCCATGACGGGCATGCATCAAAAGATACTCTTGGTCCGTGGTGAGGAAAGGTGAAAAGCCTAGCTCTTTCGCGTCTGTCCGTTCAAAGACCAAGACATCGCTATCTTGCGTTGTACCTAGTGTATGCCAGTAGACTTGGCTAAAGTTCACCTCGTCCTCGGGGGGCACAGTTCCAGGTTCGGGATAACGACTATAGTAGAAACCCTCATCGTTTAGCCAGGCCATGTTGGTAAATCTACACCACTGGATCACTTCATCTAAATTTTCCCTTTTTTCCAGATCACGAATGTGAATTTCTTGACGGTCACTGCCGCTGGCCGAGACAGTATACGCTAAATATCTTGCCCCTTGCTCAAGGGAATAATTACTGATGGCCACGGTGCCATCGGAGCTCCACAAGTTGGGATCTAGGACCACTTCTGCCTCTCCATCTAAACCCTTCTTGCGATAGAGTACTGGCTGGTTTTGAAGGCCGCTATTTTCTTGGTAAAAGTACCAAGGACCAACCTTACTGGGAACAAAAGCACGGGGATAGTCCCACAGCTCTGTTAGGCGCTTTTTGAGGTCTTCTCTCGGGTCCACGGGCTCGAAAAACTCCTCTGTGAGTTCATGCTGCTTGGCCACCCACGCTTCCACCTCTGAATCGCTGTTTTCGAGCCACCTATAAGGATCGGCTACGAGTGTTCCGTGAAAATTGTCAACTGTGTTGTCCTTCCTTGTTTTCATCGACTTTGCTCCTTTCATCCAGTGCTTTCTATTTTCGCCGCGGGCAGTCTGTACCCCTTTTCCAAGCCTGCATAAAAAAACCGCACGAGGTTTCCCAGGTGCGGCATCTTGCGACAATTCTTACATTGCCTTGCGGAATTGCTCGAAGCGTAAAGCTAAGCGATCTCGGTTGGGCTTCTCCACCTGCTTTTTCGGCAGGATAAGGCGCTTATTATGAATCTCTTGAATACCGTGGCGGAGCATAGGTCCATCGATTTCATGTAGCAAGTCATCCCTGACAATAATCTGATAATCAGGACTTACTCCAATGAAGTGGCGGTCGTAGGCGGCATGGTGAATTTTGCAGAGCGAAAGACCATTGCTGACAATGGGCTCTCCCTCGGGATCACTGTCGGGAATGATGTGGGCCGCATCCAAAAGCTCCGCATGGCGCAGTTGGCAAAAGGCGCATTGACTGCGGTAGGCTTCCAGAACTCTAGTACGGAAGACTTTTTGGTGCAGACGCACTCGAAAACTCGCTGTTATGTAGCGCCTGCGATGAACATCCGCTTCTTCGCTTACGAGCTGATCAGACTGGATGTGCTGCTTATCATCCACGGCAACGGTAAAAGCTAAATTTGCACGATCTTCTCCAATGATGAATACTGGCCAGGCTACCACATATTTTCCTGGGGACAGAGCGTGGAAGTACACTAGGGGAACTCCCTCGACTCCCGCTTGCCGCAGCCCGGCGTTCTCCCAATGATTAGGATCCGTGCCCCTGTATTTATAGTGTAGGAGCCCATCGTCTGTCAAGCCATCGTTATAAGGTCCCTTGGGCGAAGTCCGGATAGACAAGGGGATAGACTTGAAGACCCGCGGCTTCCAGATACCTTGTTGTCCCACCAGGCTGATTTGTTGACCTCGGTAGCTGAAACCATGTTGCAGGAGCGACCAGGGTAAGATGTCATCGAATAACATGGATTGATCTTCAAGCCATGTAAAAATAGCTAATCTGATTTGTGCTTCCTGCATCATGACCAGATCCCCCCCATACATGCCACTAATTGCCATATTCGGGCTCCTGCAGACTGACTCCTTCTTTTCAGAAGTACAAAAAACGAGGGTGATCTACTCACCCCCGCTACCTTGTGGTTACTATTGAATTGGAATCTCTCGGTTACTAGGTCCGTCAGTTGCTCTGGGGAATTTTACTTCCAAGACACCGTCGGTGTAACTCGCCACCACATCTTCGGGGCTCACATTACCCACATAGAAGCTACGTTGGCTAGACATTTGCCTTCTTTCACGGCAAATATAGTTGTCAGTGTCCTCTGACTTAATCTCGTCTTGGCGAACTGACACGGTCAAGTAGCCATCATTGATAGAAAGCTTAATGTTCTCTTTGGAGACTCCCGGTAAGTCCGCTTGCAAGGCGTACCCTTCAGCTGTTTCTTTCACATCCACGTTAAAGCCCTGCCAAGAGAGCTCGGGCCAGTTGAAAAGTTGCTGAAAGGCCTGTGGAACAAATGAGTCTCCCCTACTCTGTCTGCGAAATGGCATTAGTCTATACATGCTAACAACCTCCTCATGTATTATCTTGCTCAACCCTAGTTTCTCATAAACATCAGGAAAGGTCAAAGTCAAGGAAGGTCAATGAGACTTCCTCTGGCATAGTCTTTCCAGAAATTATTAAAATAACACCGTTTCTCTCAAGATTCCAAGGTCAGGGAAGGTCAATCAATTTGCGGGCATTTTGTTGCGCACGGAGTTGATTTCCCAACTACTAGGAGGCATTCTCCATTCAAAAAAGCCCACATCAGAATGTGAGCTCTTCTGGCTTATTGCCCCATGGGATGTCGAGGCTAAAATACGGTGTATCCACGTTTTTCTAATTCAGCCTTGATCATATTTAAATCCAGATCTTTCATCGTTGCACACAAGCTCATAGACTGTCTTGGTCAGATCAATGGTTTTGGCCATGACGTCCTCCCTATTTTCCCTACTACACAATGGCCTTCTTGAGCAGACGAATATCCATATCATGGTTGCAGATAGTATCATTCATCCTATCGATTGTCGCCGTGCCTTTAGCGGCGATTGTCTTTAGTTCAGCAACGTCGGTTTTGAGTTCATCCATCTCTGTTTTCAATTCAGTGAACTGCGCTGTAATATGCGTATAGAGACCTTCGATGAGGTTATAAATCCGTTCAAACTGATCTTTATTGTCCATTTCGCATCCTCCCGAATCTCCTGGGCTGGACTGTTGTTATTCTCCGTTCTAGTCCAATAACCCTTTTTACCGCTCTACTTTTAGCACCAGGGCCACTTACCAAACCAAACCCCTAGCATCGACAGCTAGATACTCGAGGCTTCCATCTGGCTTTTCTAGATAATACCCGTTACTCAAATTAACCACGGTACAGACATGGATGGGAATAATCTCCACCCTTTGACCTAGCTCCATAGCATCTGGCTTAGCTTCTATAATGCCATGCTCTTCATTTACTTTGATGATTCTAGCCTCGGGCACAGAGGGTATAAACCCATGGCCAAACCCGGGCCTGCTTCCTTCACTTAGCACCTTGCTACCGGCATCAACAATGAAGCGCCCGGGGGAAGGATTGCTCACCACAGTGGCGAGGACCTTTAGGGCAACATCGTCCCCGTTGATGACAAACTTCATCTCATTGAGATCATTAAACACGTACGTGCCGGGACGCCATTCGGTGATGCCTGTAACTTGCGTCTTCCCCTGGCAGGCCGGTGAAGATCCGCTACTTACGGTACTGATCTCGAATCCTGCCTGTCGTAAGCGTTCTGCAGCAAACACCAATTGTTCTGCAGCCATCCTTGCGGCCTGTAGCATCGAAGCAGTCTCGGTATTCTGGTGCATATGACCTTCATGGGTCATAACCCCCATTAACTTGATATGGGGGAGATCCTCTATGGATGTGGCTAATTCTAAAGCCTCTTCTGGCAAAACGCCATCCCGATTTCCGCCCGTGTTGACAATCATGACCAAATTGAACGCTGTATTGTATTCCGCTCCAAAACGACTCCAGCGCTCTGCGGCCAAAGCGCTATCGAAGCCCACCTTCAACCTGCACTTTTTGTTCAATTCTGCCGCCTTTGTTAGTTGATAGTCCCCAAAAAGAGGGTATGCGATAAAAATATCTTCAATACCACCGGCGACCATCACTTCCGCCTCGCTTACCGTGGCGCAGGTGACACCAATGGCACCCTCATCTAACTGCATCTTAGCAATGTTCACGTTCTTATGGGTCTTAATGTGAGGCCTTAGCTGAACCCCCACTTCTTTGGCTAGAGACGCCATTACCCGGATGTTTTTTTCCAAAACCTCCAGGTTAACTACGAGACTCGGGGTTGGTAGTTGATGCTTAAGCACATTGAGAACCTCCTCAAGTATACATTTCCTGGCTAGCGACTTCGCTTCCTACCAGTACGCGGTTTCTTCCAGAGCGTTTTGCGTCGTACAACGCCCGATCTGCACGGTGGTAGTAGTCGCGGGCTCCCTCAGTACCTTGCAGAGAAGCCACTCCAAAACTTGCAGTAATGCGTACAGTAGTCCGATCCAATGTGAATTCATGCCCTTCAATGGTCCTTCTGAGCCTTTCTGCGAGAGCTACCGCCTGCTGTAGGGAAGTGTGAGAGGCTAGAATCACAAACTCTTCGCCCCCAAGGCGCACTACAGTGCTACTCTCATGTAAGTTTTCCTGTAATAGCTGAGCAAATGCACAAAGCAACTTATCACCTGCGGGGTGCCCATAGGTGTCATTAACCGTCTTAAAATGATCAATATCACACATGATCAAGGAAGATTCCACTTGGCCACTCTTAACTAGCGCTACTTCTCGGTCTACCAGCTCATCCAAAAAACGCCTATTGGGAAGTTTTGTCAAGTAATCATGGTATGCCATTTGAGTTAATTGGATTTGTTGGTTGGCAATGGTTTTTTCCTGAACCCTCGCTCTACGAAAATGTTGCCAGTTTACAATGGATAAGGCCAGCCCCATGGCATTGGCCACTAGACCATTGATCAAAGTTGAGTTTAGGACGTCACTGGACAAAGTACCAGAGGACACGAAGGCAAATCGAAAGACAAGGAAAGACAGTAAAAAAACAAGAAGGGATTTGCTAGGCGGTATGTAGTAGAAGGTGCCCACAATAGTTACACAGATCAAAAAGGGAGTAATGCCAGTCATCACCAAGGTGTCAATGAGGGCGATCCCGAGTCCAATTGCGAGAACATATGCCACAACCGCATAAGTCAAGATCGTCTGTATCCTGAGGCTCGCCTTCCTCCTTTTGACGATCCAAGTCAGGATCCAAACCCCACAGCTTAGCACGCTTACTAGAAAATTTGTCTTGATGATGAGTTCGCGCCACAGAATTTCCGTAGCCCCCGTTGGCTCCTCTTGGAACCAAAAGCCTAGAGCAGCCAAGAAATTGCCTATAGCCATCACTGGGGCAGTCCAAAAAATACGCTGCACAGTGGCGGGAGTTGCATCCTTTTCGATTTCACGATCAACAGCGAGTCTAGACGCTACACTGTTCCGTAAGAGCCCCAACTTCGATGTAAACCCCTTCACCACAATCCCCCCCTTACCAACCCATAACTCCTACCCCGTCCTATTCGCATTCTTTCAGAATAATCCTGCCTACAAAAAAACAGGCCTGATCGTTTCTACACGACCAGACCTGTCATCGTGTGGCAATCTAGCTCAGCTAGAGTTTGCCATACCTCCTGAAGATCATCTTGATCATCCCCCCTTCGCAAAAATTGTGGGTCCCACATGTTCATTGTATCATCCGAACAGGGCAGTGCCTCTAAAGATTGCTTGGGAGTTATTCTTTCCGGCGGGCACTAATGATCTTGCGAATGCTGTCATAGCTCAAGTGATACTGGTCCATCAGGGAATGTATACTCTCACCCTGGGCAGCCTTGCGTGCAATCTCGCTGTTTCGTTTATGGATCTGGTGACGCGTACCATTCACCTCGCCCCACCCCAACCGCTCTTCTGGCCGTTTGGGAATATAGAGTTCTACTCCCTGTACATACTCTTGGATGGCTTCAAGCAAGGTTTCTGGTAATACGTCTTCTGCTTTAATATACATAAAAGCCAACGTCCCCCTTTATCCTCAGATAGATTGGGCGTTGGCCTTGTTTATGACAAAATAAGAGCTGAGAGCTAAATCTCAACCACCTACATGGGGCAGGCCAACGCTTTTGGTTACAAACACATATACAACTGTTCTTCTGATCATCTGGCCCACCTCACTTTCTTCTCTTTTGTTTTAGCATACACTAAGGACCGCTTCAGGGCAAGGTAAAGTCGTTTCGGATCTATTCTTTCCGGTCCAGCTCAAACTGGCGCACAAGCTCTTGCAGACGTTCCGACATATGGCTGAGTTCCTGGGCCGAAACGGCGATGGAGTCTATGGAGGCTGATTGCTCTTCGGTTGTAGCTGCCAGCTGTTCACTACCGCTTGTGATCAATTCAATCCCATCAGAAACCCTCATAATGGTGGAGGTGATCTGTTCAATCTCGGTGATGATGGTTTTGAGTAGCTTGCCGCTATGCTCTACTGCGTCCGCGCTTGCTTCGGCCTCAGCTGCACCTTCGTTAATGCCCACCACCGTTCGTTCCGTTTCTGCTTGGATGTTCTGCACCAAATCGATAATCTTGGTGGTTGATTGGGCAGATTGCTCCGCCAAATTACGTACTTCTTCAGCCACCACTGCAAAGCCGCGACCATGCTCCCCGGCCCTGGCAGCTTCTATCGCTGCATTGAGAGCTAGTAAGTTTGTCTGGTCGGCGATTCCAGTAATCACTTCCACGATGTGCCCTATTTCTTTGGATTGTTCTCCAAGGCCGCCAACAACTTCTGCCACCTTAGCCATAGTAGCTTTGAGCTCATTTGTCATTGTAACGGCTCTATTAACCGCTGTGCTGCCCTCTGTGGCTGAGGTTTGAATACCTTTCGCAGCGTCCACCATATCCTCCACATCATCCTTCATTCCCTGCACCGTTGAGGCGAATTCGTTGGTGGTACTGGCCACCTCTTCAATGGAGGCACTGTTTTGCTCCGTGGAGGCCGACAGCTCTTGGCTGGCCAGAGCCGTTCTGGAAGAAGCATCAAAGACTTCTTTCAAGACTGTGCGTAAGGAGTCTTGCATCTCCACAATGCCGCGAGCCATAGCTCCAATCTCATCGTTTTTCTTCATCAAACCTTCAGAGACAGGTTCGTACAAAACCCTCGAAGCAACGAGGGCTATATGATGATTCGTCATCTCCACAGATTTAACGATGCCAGATGCAATATAATAAAGCACCAGGGCAATCACGATGAAGGCGAGACCAGCTAGAATCGCTGTGAGTAAAGTCCTGTTCGCCATGGTCGCAGCCACTATATCCAAGGCAACCCCTACATTTACAGCCCCATAGTACTCATCGTCTACATAAAGGGGCATGAGCATATCATAGACAATTTCGTCTGTTCCGGGATATGTAGACAGAGCGTAAAAACTCGATCTATTGTGCATTGCATCGGTCTTGGCACCATCTGTAAAGAGTGTCTCTTTCGTCAGGTTGCCTGTTGAGGCCTCTAGTTCATCTTCCCTGCCGAAAACTGCTGCATAGGAAAGGGTAGCACCGCTCACTAGGTCCACCACTAATTCCTCTGCGCTAAACTTTTCGGTCAGAGCTTGTACATCGTTGGCCTCGATTCCCACTTGCACCATATAGCCCCCAGGGGCCATCTTGTATCCATACTTGTAGTAATTATCGCTCTCACTATCTTTACGGATTCCCTCCACTAGGTAGTCTTGTCCACTATGCATGAACAAAAACGCTGGATGATCAAGGGGTGCCTGCCAATTTACATAGTCTCCAAAGGCGGAGGCAATGATCACCCCTTGGGGGTTGTACCAGTGGATGGCGCCAATTCCCAAAGATTCTGCGATTGAGGTAAGGTACTCATCGCTTATCTCTGCTTCGCCCATAACCAAATCTGCAACATGTAAAATGGTGTCCCCTAACATACCATTGACAGTAGCAATAGAGAGGGCGTTGGCTTCCACTCGCGCCTTCACATGTTGTGTCACAGCTAAGCCTGCCAAACGCTTTAGCTCCATGGTCTCTCGGTAAGCCGAGGAAAGACTGGCTATGGCCAGCACACCAATACCCAGAAAGACTAATACCAAAGGAAGGATAACGATTTTTACACGAACGGAATTCCATTTCTTCATGCCAACACCTCCATACAAATCCTAGTACTGCTGTCCCAATATCTTCCACAGGTTCTCTTCTTCATAGAGCCAATGAAACCTTTTGTTAGATGTCATTCTCCAGGTTTTCATAGGATCTTTCGAACCTCCAAGCATCTTGGCACATCTCCACAACACCACGTTTGGCCACCCATCCCAGTTCTTCCTTAGCCTTGCTTGCGTCGGCGTAACACTCGGCAATGTCCCCCGCTCGGCGCTGCGTTATTGTATAGGGAATTTTCAGGTTGTTGGCCTCTTCAAAGGCCTTCACCAATTCCAAAACAGACGTACCCCTTCCGGTTCCTAGATTATAGATATGGACTCCTGGCAACGCTTGTTCCAGTGCCATAACGTGTCCTTCCGCGAGATCAAGGACATGAATATAATCCCGTACGCCAGTACCATCGACCGTAGGATAGTCATTTCCGAAGACCTTGAGTTCTGGAAGCGTGCCCTTGGCTACCTGGGTAATATAGGGCATTAAGTTATTGGGAATACCCTGGGGTGCTTCTCCAATCAGCCCGCTTTCGTGGGCTCCCACAGGATTAAAGTAACGAAGCAGGGTTACAGAAAGCTCCGGGTTTACCTTGGCCACATCCGATAGAATCCTCTCACACATGGCCTTCGTTTCACCATAAGGGTTCGTTCGGGGCAGCAATTCCATCGTTTCCAAAAATGGCACTTGATTGTCACCATAGACGGTGGCGGAAGAACTAAAGACGAAACGATGCACTCCATGTTTGAGACAATTGTCTATAATCACCATCGTACTGAGTAGATTGTTGCGGTAATATGCGAGGGGAACCTGTACCGACTCTCCTACGGCCTTCAGGCCAGCGAAATGAATGACACCGTCTGGCTTATGCGTCCCAAAAATCAAGTCCATAGCTTGATCATCTGTGGCGTCCGCATGGTAAAAAAGAGGTCGTTTTTTTGTGATCGCCCAAATACGATCAATCGTTTCGGCTTTACTATTTACCAAATTATCTACGATGATCACATCATGGTTATTGTTCAAAAGCTCCACACATGTATGGCTACCAATATAGCCTGCACCACCGGTCACGAGTATTAGCATTTTTCCATTCCCTCCACCCTGTACCTTGTTGGTTGATCCTTGAAACCCTTGCCTAGAGACTTCAATCGACCTTCTATTGACTCCCCGTCGTACTCTGTAAAGCCTTGCTGGTGACCCCACGCCTGGGCTGCAGCATGGTCTAGATGCTGTGGGTCATTGTAAGCTTCTAGGAATTCCTCGAAACCCGCTAGACCTCCCATGTTTTCCAGAGGGGCCCCCTGCTCTCCTGCTAGCAGGGTGGGATAATCTAAGGTATAGTCCTCCACAATTCTTTCCACCGTAAGGGAGATCTCCCAGTTATCCCCGAAGTCATAGAGATAATCTATCACAACGCTTTCCTGGAGATAAGGCTCAATCTTGAAGGCATCGGGTTCGCCGACCACGGTGCGCAAGTTCTCTAGCTGCCTTTTTGCAAAGGGTGTGTCTAAAGCCAAAAGGGTTTTCTCGATGGCCCCTTGATTCTCCAAATACTCTTCATAGACCTGGTGGGCTTCCTCATCATTTGTCACTTTTAGTTTATGGTCTAGAAGATGAAAAATGTACAAATGGCTGTCTTGGAAGTTAAAGATCGTTTGGATCACCTCATGGAGCTCCCTAAAGCTGGCATCTGCTGATATGAGAATTCTGCGCCAGATACATGGTTTAGAGCCCTTAAACTCAATTCTCATCTGATAGGCTTTCATCTCTCTCCCCCAGGTCAAGTTCTTGACTATGGTCGTGGGCTTCTTTTAATCCGAGCCCAGTTTTTTCCCTATACAACTTAATTCCTTTAATCTTTTCACCCTGTTTTTTCGCTGCCTCCAACCAATTTCCTTCCCAAAAAAGACACCTTTCCCCACAGGCAGGAAAGGCTTTTGTGAGTGGAGAACCATATGCTACGAGGAGGTATGTAATGAAGTTTATTTCATGGAATGTTAATGGATTGAGGGCCGCGGTGAATAAGGGCTTTATGGACTTCTTCCAAGACATAGATGGCGATTTTTTCTGTGTACAAGAGACAAAGATGCAAGAAGGGCAGCTAGAGCTCGACCTGCCAGGCTATGAACAATACTGGAACAGTGCCGTAAAGAAGGGCTATTCTGGAACGGCTATTTTCACAAAACACAAACCACAAACGGTAATCTACGGACTAGGCATAGAAGAACATGACCAAGAAGGACGAGTTATTACACTGGAGTATGATTCGTTTTTTCTGACGAATTGCTACACCCCCAATTCCCAGAGGGGCTTAGCCCGCCTGGATTACCGCATGATGTGGGATGATGCATTTCGCTCTTTTCTCAGGGACCTCAGTGACGTAAAACCCGTAATCGTGTGCGGTGATCTTAATGTAGCCCACAAAGAAATCGACCTGAAGAATCCGTCAACCAACCGCAAAAACGCTGGTTTTAGTGATGAAGAGCGAAACAAGTTCTCCGATCTCCTTGATGCTGGCTTTATTGATACCTACCGCTATTTCTATCCTGATAAGACAGATGCCTATACCTGGTGGTCCTATTTCTCCAACGCACGAGCCCGCAATATTGGGTGGAGAATTGACTACTTTTTGGTGTCCAATGACCTGGAAACAAGGTTAACGGATGCACTCATTCACGACCACATCCTCGGGAGCGATCACTGCCCTGTGGAGCTTAAGATCGAGGTTTAGCCTGTTTCTTAGCCTGTTTCTAAATAAGGAGGTCAACCATGCGCAACGTCGCGAAGCTTCTATATACCTGTGAGAAAAGCTCCCAGTGATTGGCCTGCAGTTTTGTCCGAGCAATACATTGTAGCTCAATTATTCGGAGCCAATCAACTTGCGAAAGACTATCTCGAGCACCCACAAGTAAGGCGCCTCTCAAGTCGAGAACGTGGTTTTCTCCGAGAGCAAATCTTACACCCTTGGGACTTTGTTTTCATGGAACCCTTGGAGGATCTGGGCAATGACTTCTTCGATATGGAAGACCTGCTTTCGGGAGACACCTTTTTGCTGTATTCCCCAAGCGTCAGCAAGTATGAGACCATGGGGCAGATGTCGATGTATTTCACGCTTAGATGTTTCAACGGTCAATGTTATCAGACATATGGACCTATAACATATTCCCGGGGGGTGCAGATTTTCGATGTGCTGTTCTTTGCGAGGCAACTCGATTCTACCGTTGAGACTTATGATGAACTTGGTGCATTGATGCAAAAAGATCCCCTGCCATTTATGACCTTGCTCATGGGTTCTGAATACCCCGCCGCAGTTCACGAAGGGAGTCTTTTTGTATTGTGCCAATCTGAAATACAGGTGCCCAACTTGGATCTATCCGCTTGGGGCAAAGCATTTGACGTGCAAGAAGAAGATGGTGTGTACAAGCTTGATCTCCAAGGCTGGAACCAACCCCCTCATTATGCTTCCTGTTATTATGACCGGGTGAATAGGATGCTTCTAGCCACTGCCTTAACGGGTCAGGCATACAATTCTCTAATTAACACCTTAGCGGAGTTTAACGTCAATCTGCCAGAAACGCCGGATGTGCTCCTGACCCCCGCCGGAAGAACATTGATTCAGAACATCCTCGGGAAAAAGCTTGTCACAAACCCTTATGCGGAGATATTCGACAAAGACGTTTCCCCAGAGAAGCAAGGGGAAATAGACGCTGCGAACCGGTTTTTGGGTATGCTAGTGTCGGCCCATAACAGTGGCGAAGAATACGATCTTAGAGAATTGGCCCACGAAGCGGAAATACCCTACGAGACGGCCCAGGAAATCGCCACCCATATCCAAAAGCGGCTAGACCGGTACCAAAGACCACAATAGCATACGTTCTACATCTTTTGAGAAACGGCCTTCACATGAGGAACGCCTAATGCAAATCCCCGTACTGCCTAGCTCAGCTACGCAATCGGGGGATTTCTTAGTATACCTAAATAAATAACGGCGCATGTCCTAAAAAGAGGTCATTTCTTGCCATTTCGCGAAGCATAGAGCATCTCTAATTTGGCAAAATCCTCCTGCAAGATTTTCACTTGACGGGATATGGGATGGTTCTGGTCCTGCATTTGCTCCCCGTAGTTCTTCTGTGTCAACTCCAGCATCTCTTCTGTTTCATAACGGTATTTTTTAAAGATATCCGCTGCTCGTTCCGTAAAGCCTTGTTCTTTTTCTACCCATTTTCGCAGGTCCTTCAAATTGGCAATGCGATCGGCGAGTTTGAGGATGGCCCCATCTTCCAGTGCAAAGAGATTTTGCAGATACCCGTTTTCTTGACCTTCTTTTCTTGTGATCAAATCCAAGAGTTTGGTTTCTTTAGGGCCCAGCCCTATCATGGATTTCACCCGATCCACAGTGTATCCATCCTTAGAATAGTCTTCTACCACATCATGGAGTATGGCCACATTCAAGAGCCTTATTATCCGAATGTTGTCTTCCTGCAAGTTCAAAAAACAGTAGTCAACTACATCGAGTGGATGTTCTACACTATACTTATCCAATCCCTCCCTGAGCGTTGAGCCATAGAGTTTCTCCACTAAATCCATGGCGTTGGTTTGACTCACTCTTTCTAATCCCCCTTCGTGGTTAGTTAACGATATCTGTTGTCCTCCCACTTCGTCAAAGGATAGCGAGTCCCTCCTGGCAAAATCAAGATTCTTTCGGAACATTACGATGCCCCTTGGCACCAATCAGTGCCCCTTACTCCAACTTCAAATCTCCCCGTTCCTGCAAGTCCGTTAGAATCTGTTGATACATGGCCGTGTCAATCTTGTACTTATACCGATACACCAAGTAACCAGCCAAGACAAAAAGTAGAGGCAAGATCATCATAGCAAACTTCATAAGCAAAAGACCCTGTGCGGTGACATCAGCAGGTGTAACCGCGTCATTAATACCTGAAATAATGACTGTGGCCCCCACAATGCCACTGGCAATCGCTCCTCCCATTTTGTTAATGAAGGGCTGCAGTGAAAAGGTAACACTCTCGTTGCGCTTACCCAGCTTCCACTGGCCATATTCCACCGTATCGGCTAGAAACATCAGCATGAGAATTTGAATGAAGGCCTGCCCTAGAAACATCAAGACTCCCGCGAGTCCAATAAAGAGCATGTTCATGGGCGAAAAGAAGAAAATAAGGTAACCAATCACAACCAAGACTGTAGCCGCTGTATAGAGCGTCTTGCGGCTGAAGTGTTTGCTAAAGAGGGGGAAAACGGCTAATGCCCCAATTTGGGAGATGCCCAGGATCACAGCAAAAATGGAGTACATGCCCTCATCGCCATAGGCATACTTGAAAAAGTACAACCCGAAACTCGTCGTTGTAACATAACCAATCATGAAAAGTGACATGGAAATAGCTGTGTAAAGCAGCTGATCATTATCCAAAATAGCCCGTAGCATACCCTTAAGTGTTGTGGGTTCTTCCTGCTTAAAGGTATCCTTCTTCTCTTTCACCCCAACGACAGTGATGGCCTGACCAAGCCACATCACCACAACCAGGGCCAAGGTAAACACAGTGTAGCTCTTGGTCACGCTTCCCAGGCTCTTACCTAGCATGGTTGTGAGCGGAACAAGACCTGCCACCACTGTGAATAGTCCGATATTAGCGCAAATCTTGGCGAACGATCCAATCTTCTCCCGCTCTTTTTGATCCATACTCAAGGAAGGTAGCATGGACCAATACGAGATATCATTCGTGGTATACGCTATGCCCCAGAGGAGGTACAGTATTCCAAAGACCGCCACAAAGCTGGTGCCAGTGAGACCGAAGTCGGTGAATAAGAGAATGGTGACAATACCTGAGGCAATGGAACCAAATGCTATCCAAGGTTTGAACTTGCCATATTTCGTCTTGGTGTTATCCACAATGACGCCCATGACAGGATCATTTAGGGCGTCAAAAATTCGGGCCGCCAAAATGATGCCGTTGATCCACCACAGGGAGGCACTGGAAACCCCTAAGATGTCCGTCAGGTAGAAGATCAAGTACATCGTCACCATCGTGTAAACCATATCCCGTCCAACGGTTCCCAAACCAAAGGAATAGATGTTGCGCTTTGTTGCAGTTTCCATGACATTCCTCCTCATTATCAAGGGGATAACCTAGGACTCCTTTAAGATAACAGCCTCATAGGGCCTAAGCGTCCCGTCATAAGCCTTGCGATCATAATTCGATACGACCAAAGCCGCCCCTTCGTAGGCCGCACGTCTTTCTTGTGTGGAGAAGTTTAGAAGCACCACAAGACTCTCGTCTTCATGACTACGCCTGTAGACAAAGAAGTCCTTGGAGATCTGTAGCGCCTCAAAAGCGCCGGCCTTTAGAGTCGGGCTTCCGGCTCTCAGGGCAATCATGGTCTTATACATACTCCTGATAGAATCTTCATCGTCTATCTGTGATTCCATATTGATTGTCTTGTAGTTTTTGTTCACCCCAAGCCAAGGCTGAGAGGTACTGAATCCCCCGTGTGCTTCGGAATTCCACTGCATAGGTGTGCGGGCGTTGTCCCTTGAGGTGGCTTTGATCATCTTCCACCTTAAGGCCTCTGGGAAACCAAGGCGCTTGGCAATGCCATAAATGTTGTGAGATTCTACGTCCTGTAAATCGTTCATGGAGGTAAAGTCAAAGTTCGTCATCCCAATCTCTTGACCCTGGTAGATAAATGGAGTTCCTCGCAAGGTCAAAAGCATCATACAAAGTAGCTTGGCAGATTTTTCCCAATATTTTCCATCATCACCAAAACGAGATACCGAGCGAGGCTGATCGTGGTTTTCAAAATAGTTGGCATTCCAAGGCAGGGCATTCTGCCATTTGCTGATGCTCTTTGCAAAGCGTCCTGCGTCAAACTTGCGTTTAAACCATTTTACTATGTATTGATCCGTTTCCATGTGTTCAAAGGAGAAGATCATATCAAGCTCTTGGCGTTCGGGAGCCATCAAATCGAGAGCCGTTTTCGGTGTCACAAAGACGGTTTCTCCCACCGTGAAACAATCGTAGCTGTCCAAGACCTCCCGGCGCAGAGTTCGTAAGATCTCGTGGGTACCCTCCTGCGAAAGATAATGTTCGCTGCCAGTTAGAATCAGACCCCTCTTGCCGTCTTCTAGGCTGGATTTGTAGAGGATATTGATCACATCGCAGCGAAACCCTGAGATCCCTTTGTCCAGCCAGAAACGCATAATATCCTTCACTTCTTCCAAAACCCTGGGGTTATGATAGTTTAGATCCGGCTGGTTTTTGGCAAAAAGATGCAGGTAGTACTCTCCACTTTGCTCATCATATTGCCAGGTTCCGCCACCAAAAAAGCCGCTCCAGTTGTTAGGAGGTTTCTTGCCCTTGCCCTGACGCCAGATGTAATAATCGCGGTAAGGACTTTCTTTATCACGGCTCTTCTGAAACCAAGGATGCTGATCAGAGGTATGGTTGATCACAAGATCCATCACGATCTTGATATCGCGCTTTTCTGCCTCAGCCAAGAGCTGATCCATGTCGGCCATGGTGCCAAATTCGGGGTGAATCCCCTTGTAGTCGCTGATATCATAGCCATAGTCCACGTTGGGCGAAGGATACACGGGACTTAACCAGATAATCCCCACCCCGAGATCCTGAAGTTCATCCAAATGTGCGATGATTCCTTGAAGATCACCAGTACCATCACCATTGGTGTCTTGAAAGCTACGGGGATAAATCTGATAGACGACTCGTTCTTGCCACCACTTGAGCATGCGAGCTCCCCTCCCTACTCTTTTACAGTATCTGCCTCAAGAATTTTCTCGTCCTTTCCTCCTGTGGGTTTTCAAAGATTTGCTCAGGAGGTGCATCCTCCACAATCATGCCCTCATCCATGAAAATGACCCGGTCCGATACTTGACGTGTAAAGCCCATCTCATGGGAGACTACTAACATCGTCATTCCACCTTCAGCGAGATCGGTCATGACCTGCAGAACTTCGCCAATCATCTCTGGATCCAAGGCGCTCGTGGGTTCATCAAAGAGCATGATCTTCGGGTTCATGGCCAAGGCCCTAGCAATGGCTGCCCTTTGCTGTTGACCACCTGATAGAGTACCAGGTCGCTTGTGGGCTTGGTCCTTAATTCCTACCCTATCCAGATAGTGCATGGCGATTTCTTCCGCTTCTTCTTTACCCATGCCACGCACCGTTCTAGGAGCCAAGGTCACATTCTTAAGAATTGTCATGTGGGGATAAAGATTGAAGGACTGAAACACAAACCCCACCTCTCGCCTTAGCTCTACCAGACTCTTTTGTCCCTGCAACTCCACGCCGTTAATCTGAATACGTCCCTCCTGAATCTCCTCGAGACCGTTTAAGGTCCTGAGTAAGGTGGACTTACCAGAACCAGAAGGTCCGATCAAGACCACAACCTCGCCTTCGTCTACCTGGAGATTTATGCCCCTTAAAACGTGGAGCTTACCATACCACTTGTGAACATTGTCCATTTGAATAATCGCTGATTTCACGCTTGTTCCTCCAATACCCGATTCCTAGTGCATAGTATTCGCCATGCGATGCATATTATTGCGTTTTCGCCTTTGTTGATGAATATCCCTTTATTTGAGACCTAGGGAACGTTATAATATATGAAGATGCTTAGAGAATATAGTATACGGGAGAGACAAGAATGACTTTAGTACAAGCACACTTGGGAGAAATCGCAGCTTTAGCCACAGCTATCTGTTGGACACTGAATGCCATGGCCTTTGAAGAGGGAGGCAAGAGAGTAGGATCCCTCTCGGTAAACTACATCCGATTTTTCGTAGCCTTCCCCCTCTTAGCGATTACAGCCTTTTTCACCAGAGGGCTCGCCTTCCCCGTAGACGCTACAGGGCATGCCTGGCTTTACTTATCCCTTTCCGGTCTCATTGGTTTTGTCTTAGGCGATATCTTCCTCTTCCAAGCCCTCGTTGAAATCGGATCACGCATCACGCTTCTGATCAAGTCCATGGGGCCACCCATTGCTGCTTTAGCCGGCTTTCTCATAATGGGAGAGAGTATTTCGGCCATTGGCCTTCTGGGAATGCTCATCACCATGCTCGGCATCGCTTTGGTCATCCTCAGCCGTAATCCACAGGAGAAAAAGGTAAAGCTTAACCGCCCCTTACGGGGCATAGTTTATGCCCTCCTTGGTGCCTTGGGACAAGCTATGGGCCTGATTTTCAGCAAACTTGGTATGGGCTCTTATAATCCCCTGGCAGCTACGCAAATCAGGACCATCGCAGCCTTCATTGTCTTTACCATACTCATTACTCAAAGGAAAAAATGGCCCGAAATCCGAGCCGCCTTTAACGACAAAAAGGCTATCGGCCATATCGCAATCGGGGCAATCTTAGGTCCCTTTATTGGTGTCACTCTTTCGCTCATGGCCCTGCAATATGCCCCCGCGGGCATTGTATCGTCACTAACATCCATATCGCCAATTCTGATCATCCCCTTTTCCATTGGGGTCTTTAAAGAGAAAGTGCTCCCTAAAGAAATCTTGGGAGCACTCATTTCCATCATTGGCGTCATTATCCTCTTTCTACGGTAGAAGTCTTGACTACTTCAACACCTTCGCAATCTGCTCTAGTGACCAGTCGATTTCTTCCTTCGTAATCGTCAAAGGAGGAGCAAATCTTATGGTGTAGTCATGGGTTTCCTTGCACAAAAGGCCGAGTTCCATGAGGCGCTCACAGAAGGGTCGTGCTTTACCGTGTTCTTTCTTAATCTCCACACCAATCAGTAAACCCTTGCCCCTAATCTCTGCGATCAAGGGGCTTTGGATCCTCTCTAAGCCTTCCTTAAAGTACTGTCCAAGGGTGAAGGCTTTTTCTACGAGGTTTTCTTCCTCCAAAACATCCAGGGCCGCCTGGCCCACAGCCGAACCTAATGGATTTCCTCCGAAGGTGGACCCATGGTCGCCGGGTCCAAAGACATCCATGACATCGTCAGCAGATAGCATGGCGGATACTGGATACACCCCACCTCCAAGGGCCTTCCCTAGAAGGAGCACGTCAGGTTGGGCCTCCTCATATTGGTAGGCAAAGAGCTTACCTGTTCGGCCAAGTCCTGTTTGGATCTCATCTAGCATCATCAGCACATTGTATTTTGTGGCAAGCTCGCGCATCCTAGCTAGATACCCCTCGGGAGGTACTAACACTCCCCCTTCGCCTTGAATGGGCTCCGCTAGGATAGCCACTGTATTCTTGGTGATGGCTTTTTCCAAGGCATCGGCATCGCCAAAGGGTACACTAATAAAGCCCGGCGTAAAGGGGCCAAATCCATGGCGGTACTGTTCTTCCGTGGAAAAGCTCACAATTGTTACCGTGCGACCATGAAAGTTGTTGTCGCAAACGATAATCTCACCTTGATTCTCCGGTACACCCTTCTTGACAAGCCCCCATTTGCGAGCCGCCTTAAGGGCAGTTTCTACAGCTTCAGCCCCTGTGTTCATAGGCAAAGCTTTCTCAAACCCCGCCATCTGGCACAGCTTCTTCAAGAATGGCCCCATTGTTTCGTTATGAAAGGCCCTGGACGTCAGCGTAACCTTGCTGGCTTGCTCCATAAGGGCTCCCATGATCTTAGGATGCCTGTGTCCCTGATTTAGGGCAGAATAGGCCGAGAGCATATCCAAGTATTTTTTGCCCTCCACATCATGTACCCAAACACCTTCTCCCTTTTCGATGACAATGGGAAGGGGATGGTAGTTGTTTGCACTATAGTGTTCGACATCTCGGATGAACTCATCGGTCCGAGCCATGGAAATCATCTCCTTGCTTTCTAGCCCAGATTATGCTTTTTCATGAAATCGGTCAAAACTTCACTGAAATTCGGCGAGCCAATTTCCTGCAAGTCATAGTACACTCGGGTGTTTGGCTGTTTGATCTTAACGATTCGATTTAAATCGATGGGAGTCCCAATAATGACCGAGTCACAGTCTACGTTAGCGATGGTTGCCTCTAGGTCTGCCCTTTGCTGATCGCTGTAGCCCATGGCTGGAAGAAGATCACCCATATGGGGGTAAATCTCGTAGGTTTCTGCCAGTTTACCTACTGCCTTATCTCGAGGATTGATGATCTCGGCGGCCCCAAATTTCTGAGCAGCGATGGTGCCCGCACCAAGTTTCATTTCGCCGTGGGTTAGGGTTGGACCATCTTCTACAATAAGCACTCTCTTTCCTTTGATCAAATCAGGATCATCCACGCGGATTGGAGATGCGCCGTCAATGACAATCGCATCTGGATTCACTTTGCGAATGCTATTGCGTACCATCTCGATACCCTCTGGAGAAGCGCTGTCCATCTTGTTGATGACAATGACATCAGCAATACGCATGTTAACTTCGCCGGGATAGTAAGAAAGCTCATGTCCTGCCCGGTGGGGGTCAGCCACGGTAATCATCAAATCAGGCTGATAGAAGGGGAAGTCATTGTTGCCACCGTCCCATAAAATCACGTCGCAGCCTTCAGGATCGTTTTCTGCTTCCCGTAAAATGGCTTCATAATCAACGCCTGAATAAATCACATTACCCCTTTCAATATGGGGCTCGTATTCTTCCATTTCTTCAATGGTACACTTGTGTTTGGCCAAATCGTCAATGGTGGAGTAGCGTTGGACCTTTTGGGCAGCCAGATCACCATAGGGCATAGGATGACGGATGGCAACAACTTTTAGCCCCTGCTTCATGAGATATTCAGCCACAGTTCTCGACGTTTGGCTCTTACCGGTGCCCGTCCTGGTAGCACACACCGCCACAACAGGTTTCGTGCTTTTGATCATCGTTTGCTTGGGTCCTAGGAGAATAAAGTTGGCTCCAGCTGCATTAACAACGGAACTTAGATTCATGAGATCCACATAGTGTATGTCGCTGAAGGAGAAGACGCAATCATCAACGTTATGTTTCTTGATAAGGTCGACAAGTTCGGCTTGCTCATAAATGGGAATACCATTAGGATACAGCTTGCCAGCAAGTTCGGCTGGATACTGACGTCCGTGAATATCGGGGATTTGGGTAGCGGTGAACGCCACTACATTATACTGTTCGTTATCCCGATAATACGTGTTGAAGTTGTGGAAGTCTCTTCCGGCCGCCCCAATAATAATAACATTAATCTTTGACATAAACTACCTCCTCGTTTTTTAAACACTCTATTCGCCATGAAGCTTCGTTCCATCGTAGGCGATGGCTATCAGGCGTAATCGTTATTAGCCTGGGTCACCTCCTTGTCATCGCTTGCTCCACTTGCTACGCCTTGCCTCAAAAATCGGCATTTTCCTGGGATAGCCAGTTACGACGGACTATACCGGGATTTCAACACCGATTTTCCCAAGTATTTATTCCATTTTACTTGCATAAATATAAACAAGATTCGTAGGAATTTTATATTTTACACTTAAATATTACCATTTCCCGTGGGACTATTCAAGGAAAATCCCAATTCTCTCCAAGAAAGGCTACCCAGTAATTCTGGGTAGCCTTTCTAGAAGATCGAGTCTTCTCCTTTAGTTCTTCGCTTTGAACTCGAGCATAAACTCGCGCAAGGCTTCACAAGATTCAACCGGTGCCGCATTGTAAATCGAGGCACGACAGCCGCCAATGGAGCGGTGTCCGTTGAGACCAACAAATCCTGCTGCCTTTGCTTCAGCTAAGAATTTCTTCTCCAACTCTTCTGAAGTAAGGTTAAAGGTCACATTCATCAAGGACCGGCTTGCTTTGTCTGCATGGCCTGTGTAATAACCATTGCTCTGGTCTATAGCATCATAGATCATGTTTGCCTTAAGTTCGTTGAGTTTCTCAATGGCCTTGACTCCGCCATATCTCTCTACCCAGCCTAGTACCTTACCGAGGAGGTAAATGCCAAAGGTAGGAGGCGTGTTATACATGGAATTCTTGGAGGCATGGGTGTTATAGTTGAGCATGGTTGGCATATTCTTGGGACTGCGTTCTAGAAGATCCTTATGGATAATCACCACGGTAACTCCTGATGGTCCCAAGTTTTTCTGCGCCCCAGCATAAATCACACCAAACTGACTTATATCAAGGGGTTTCGACAAGATATCACTAGACATGTCGGCGATCAAAGGAACACCTTTGGTGTTAGGGAACTGCTTCCACTGGGTGCCATAGATCGTATTGTTGGACGTAATATGTACATACGCGTCGTCTGGCCTAAGGTCAAGGTCTTCTAAAGCAGGAACATAACTATGCTTTTTGTCCGCGCTACTGGCTCCTACCCTGGTCTTGCCCTCTTTTTCAGCCTCATCCAAAGCCTTTTCCGACCAGACACCGGTAATAATGTAGTTGGCTGTCTGGCCCTCTGGCAATAGATTCATGGGAATCATACTGAACTGCTGGCTGGCCCCACCTTGTACGAACAAAACTTCGTAGTTTTCTGGAATACCGAGGAGTTTGCGCAGTAGCTCTTGGGCGTTATTGTGGACAACCTCATAGTCTTTACTCCTGTGACTTAGTTCCATGACAGACATACCTGTACCATTAAAGTCCAGTAATTCGGCCTGGGCTTCCTTTAAGACGTCCAGTGGTAATGCAGCTGGACCCGCGTTAAAATTGAAAGCTCTCTTCATCGTTCGACTGCCTCCTTGTGACAATTGACCATTTGCCTCCATACTACCACATTGTGTCAAAATAAGAAACAACACTCCTTGTTGCTTAACACGAATTTAACATAAGAGCAAGATGGGCCTTGTTGTTCAGGTCTTATGCTACTACGTTAGGCTGGGACGACAGTTAGTAAGAAAAGATTATTCTTTCGCCACCCCCTTGGCATTTTTTACATAGAACTTTTATGTTATAATAGTTATGGTATTGACAAATTTAGTTTCAGAAAAGGAGAATGCTAATGTTTCGCGTATTAGTCTCGGACAAAATTGCCAAGGAAGGGTTATCGCCTCTTCTCGATAGTGATCAGATTACCGTTGTGGAGAAGAACGTCAATGACGCTGATGACCTAGATACGTATGATGCCTTGCTAGTGCGCAGCGCCACCAAAGTTACCGATGAAGTCATGAGCAAAATGCCTAATCTCAAGATTATTGGTAGGGCTGGAGTTGGTGTAGATAATATCGATATTCCTGCAGCTACCAAAAGGGGAATCAACGTTGTTAACGCCCCTGCTGGAAACACCATCGCCACCGCCGAGCTCACCTTCGCTCTCATGCTAGCGTTAGCCCGCAAGGTCTGCCGAGCCAACGAATCCATCCGCAACGAAGAGTGGAATCGTTCTGCGTTCCAAGGCACCGAGCTATGTGGAAAGACTTTGGGTATTATCGGTTTCGGCCGCATCGGCAAGGAAGTTGCCAAGAGGGCTCTTGCCTTTGAGATGAACGTACTTACCTACGACCCGCTCCTCACAGATGAAGAGGCAGAGCGGCGGGGAGTAACCCGCCTGGAACTGGCCGATATCCTTCGCACAGCGGATATTATTACATTACATCTACCAGCTACCCCTGAGACTAAGCATCTCTTGAATGCGGAGACTTTGCAGACAACCAAGCCCGGGGTTATGATCATTAATGCCGCCCGGGGTGCCCTTATCGACGAGGCTGCTCTCAAGCATTACTTGGAAATCGGCCATGTAGCTGGCGCAGCCATGGATGTATACGCCCAGGAACCACCGGAAAGCTACGATCTTGTTAAGATGAACCAAGTTGTCGGAACCCCCCACATTGCTGCATCCACTAAAGAAGCCCAGCTTAAAGTTGCTTTTGTTGTGGCCGAAGAAGTCCTGAACTTCGCCAGCGGCAAGCCCGTAGAAAACAGCGTCAACTTTAAATAGAAATTCTAAGAGGAGGCTCACAGTATGGCTATTATTAAACCGTTCAAGGCCCTACGGCCCAGCAGTGATTTAGCTGATAAAATTGCTGCTTTGCCTTATGATGTTATGAATTCCCGCGAAGCGCAGGAAATGGTGCAGGGAAACGACTATTCGTTTTTACGCATAGACCGGGGCGAAATCAACTTCCCTGAACTGCCAGATCCCCATGAACCAAAGGTATACGCTAAAGCTAGGGAAATCCTTGATGACATGGTGGCAAAAGAGCACTTTATCCAGGACAAGACGGACTGTCTGTACATTTATCGCCAAATCATGGATGGAAGGGCTCAGACGGGATTGGTGGCTTGCACCTCCATTGACGACTATAACAATAACATCATTAAAAAGCATGAGTTCACAAGGCCCGACAAAGAACAGGACCGTATCGATCACATTAAGGCGCTCCATGCCCAGACCGGTCCTATTTTCCAGACCTATCGCGACAACGCTAAGATTGTCCGGGTCATCAATGAGTGGATTGAGGATCACAAACCTGTCTACGAGTTCGAAGCAAACAATGTGGAACATATTTGCTGGGTTGTAGATTGCCCTAAGACAATTCAAACCTTGGTAGAACTCTTCGTCGGCGTCGATTACCTTTATATTGCCGACGGGCATCACCGCTCTGCAGCAGCCTTCCGCGTTGGTATGGAAATGCGTGAGCAAAATCCCGATCCTGAGGCCGAATTCAACCACTTCTTATCGGTGATCTTCCCCGCTTCTGATCTGAAGATTTGGCCCTACAATCGTCTGGTTGTAGACTTAAACGGCAATTCCGAGGAAGATTTCTTGAAGAAGGTTGGAGAAAGTTTTGTCGTGGAAAAAGCCCCCAACTCTCCTTTCGAACCGGAGCAAAGACATGTTTATGGAATGTACCTAGGAGACACATGGTATAAACTCACTCCTAAGCCAGGAGTAGTAGACACTGAAGATATCATCAAGGATCTAGATGTGGCAATACTCCAAGATCATCTCTTACAGCCCATTCTCAACATCCAAGATCCCCGCCGTGACGAAAGAATCGAATTCGTAGGTGGAATACGCGGCGTTCAGGAGTTAGAACGGCGGGTTAAGACAGATATGAAGGTGGCGTTCTCCATGTATCCCACCTCCATTGAGGAGATACTTGAGGTGGCCGACAGCAACCAGGTGATGCCTCCTAAATCAACATGGTTTGAGCCCAAGCTACTGAGCGGACTCTTTATCCATAAGCTTAGCTAGTTTCTCCCCTGACAACAAAGCTGGAGTGCCCTTCTAAGGAAGGGACCTCCAGCTTTTTTTATTCCACCAAGCCTAATCTGTTATACGAACACTCCGCCCTTGCTCCGCCGACTCAAGGGCTGCAAAGATCGCTCGCATGGAGTCTAAAGCCTTTCTCCCGGAGAGCTCTGTTTCTTTATCCTCTAAAATGGTATCGATGAAGGCATCGATCACGCCAGATTTGGTCTGGTTCTCATTGGTCTGGATACTCTCGAGGTCAAAGTAGATGGTTTCTCCATTCTTCAAAGTGACAACCATGGAGTAGTTTGGATCATCATAGATCCTTAGTATTCCCTTTGTTCCGTAAAGAACTGTGCTATTGTCTTCAGCACCATAGTATGTCCAGCTTGCGGCCATGGTGCCCAGGATACCGTTTTCCAGCTGGAAGATGCACATAGCATTGTCCTCTACCTCGATGGGCTGATCAGAGACATCTTTTTTGTGTAGCGTGGCAAACTTAGCTATAGCTTCCACCACTTTTTGGCCCGTTAAGTAATGTAAGAGATAGACCTTATGCACCCCTAAGTCGGCCATGGCCCCCAGGACCGCTGCCTCTTTGTTGAAAAACCAGGTGCCAGGTCCCGGGTCAATACTCCAGGTTTCAGGTCCTCCATGCCCAAAGGTCGTTCTAAAGGTGAGGATTTCCCCAATCAATCCCTGATCGATCAATTCTTTAGCACGCCTGTGGGCAGGTGTCAAGATTTGGTTATGACCGATCACAAGTTTTTTTCCTGTCCTTTCTGCAAGGGCTACCATAGCTTCGCAATCTTCCATTGTGGTGGCCATAGGTTTCTCACATAGCACGTGTTTGCCAGCCCTCAGGGCATCCATCGTATCCTCGGCATGCATATGGTTGGCTACACAAACGCTCACTGCATCGATCTCAGGGTTCGCCAGGAGTTCGGCGCAGGAGTTGTACGCTTGTCCCCCGTGTTTCTCAGCCATGGCCTCAGCCCTCTTGTGTGTCTTGTCATAGTAAGCTACGATCTGGGCGTTCTCATTTGCATTGTATTCTGGTATATGTCTGACCTGGGCAATTTTCCCACAGCCAATGATCCCTATCTTGAGCATATGCATCCTCCATTCTTTAGGTCCTTTGTTTCCTCTGTAAGAGCACTGCAAGAACAACAATCAACCCTTTAAAGGCTTCTCGTAGAAATGGCGGAACACCAAAGAGGTTAAGCAGGTTATTCATGACAGCAATAATCAACATGCCCATAAATGTGCCCAAAATCGTGCCTCGGCCACCGGCCATACTAGTTCCACCCACAACGGTTGCCGCGATGGCATCCATCTCCATGCCGCTACCGGCATTAGCGTAATCCATAGATCCAATTCGGGCTACTTGAACAATGGCTGCTATAGACACTAAGACGCCCATGAGTGAGTAGACTCGAGTCTTGACTCTGTTCACATTAACCCCTGAGAGCTGGGCAGCCCTCTCGTTGGAACCGACGGCAATAACCTGCCGTCCAAAGGTGGTGCGTTTGGAGATGTAGTGCAAAACGATGGCAATAATCGCCCAATAGACAATGGGCATAAACATCAAGCCACCGATTTGCAAATTACTTATCTGTAAAAAGTCCCTAGGAACCCTGGGGTTGTACCCTTGCATAAAATGCTGTGTGACGCTTCTAAAGATCTTCATGGCCCCTAGGGTTGCTATAAAGGGAGCAATGCGGCCCTTGGTAATTAAAAGTCCGATACCAGTGCCTAATACATAGCCCATGACCAGAGCCAGCACAATCGCCATGACATACGCTGGCACTCCAGTGATCCCTAAAAGTCCTAAGACCCCCCCTGCCCCGGTGTCGATTAGAGTCATAATCACTGCACCTGTAGCCACCAAAGTGGAGCCTACCGCAAGGTCAATTCCACCTGTAATAATCACAAAGGTCATGCCTAAGGCTACAATTCCTACACCGGCGTTATTTCGCAAAATGTTAATCCAATTGCGAAACCAGGCGCTAAACCACTGGCCAAAGGATCCAAAATCAAAACCAAGCACCAGAGTTTGCAACACTATAAGGAGAAGTAAAACAAGTGCAATACCCACATGAGAGTCTGCAGCCCTTGCTTCCATCAATCTACTTACAACGTTTTTCTTCTTACCCTTCGCTGCCTGCATCTTCTGCTACCCCCTAGACTGCCTCTACAATTCCGCCAGTGGCCAGCCTCATAATCTCGTGCTCAGTCATGGTGGTGTCTAAGACTTCACCTTGAATCTGGCCATGATACATTACCAAGGCTCTGTCACAAAGGCGGATGATTTCTTGAGCTTCACTGGATAGTACCACGACGGCCATCCCTTCCTCAGCCAATTTCAAGATAATCTCGTAGATCTCTTCTTTGGCACCCACATCAACCCCCTGGGTGGGATTGTCTAGAATCAAGAGTCTAGGGTTTGCCGCCAGCCACTTGGCCAGTACGACTTTCTGTTGGTTTCCACCAGACAGCGTATTAATGGCATCTTTGAAGCTCTGCAACGTGATATCTAGCTCCCGCTGTTGGCTCTTGAATACCTTGCCATGCCTGTCAGTATCAATGACTCCCCTTTTGGCAAAGAGCGGCCAGGTGACAATGGATGCGTTTTCTAGAACATTCATGTCCTTAAGAATTCCGTTTTCTTTACGATTGCGGGGTAGATAACCAATACCCATCTGCAGGGCCTGCTCGGTGCTTGTTACCTTCACTTCCTCGCCGCCAAGGAACATCTTGCCTGACAAGGCTCTATCTGCGCCAAAGACTGTCTGAAAAAGTGCACTGCGTCCATCGCCCAAAAGGCCTGTCACCCCAAGGATTTCGCCTTCCCGAACGGAGAGGCTAATCTCCCTAAAAGACCGGGCATGGGTGAAATTCTCTAATCTGAGGATTTCTTGCCCAATCCTTTGCGTCCTGGTGAGTTTTTCGATCCTGATGGCATGGCCTACCATAAAACGGGTCAGATCGTCTGTGGTGACATCGGCCACGTCCCCTTCTGCCACCAATTTCCCATCCCTGAGGACAACGTAGCGCTGACAGACTTCCATCACCTCACCAAGCTTGTGAGAGATAAAAATAATTCCGACACCCTGATCTCTGAGGGTTCTCATCATATGGAAAACCCTCTTGATCTCGGGCTCCGTTAAGGACGTTGTGGGTTCGTCCATGATAATCACCGAAGCGTCCATCATAATCGCACGACAGATCTCCACAATCTGCTTATACGAAGCATCCAAGTCACGCACCATGGTGCCCGGATCAAGCTTAATGTCCATGCGCTCGAAGATGTCCTCTGTTGCTTTGAACATGCTCGTCAAATCCAGGCGTCCCCTTTTGTCTTTAAGCTCTCGCCCGACGAACATGTTCTCAAAGATGGGCAAATCGTTAATGAGATTGAGCTCTTGGTGGATGAAGGCAATGCCCGCACCTAGGGATTGGGCAGGTGTGTCAAACCTTACCCTCTGTGAATCAATGAAAATCTCACCGGAATCCATTTGATGGACTCCCCCTAAAATGTTCATGAGGGTGGACTTTCCCGCGCCATTTTCTCCAATGAGAGCACAGATCTCTCCGCCCTTGATGGTGATGGATACATCCTTCAATACTACATTTGTACCAAAAGACTTGGTTATGCTTTTCATTTCAATCATCGCATCACATCCAATTACAAGGAGGTGGCTTTGAGGCCACCTCCCGCATTGTTAGACTCTAGTATGGCGAATTAGCATCAAGAAACTGGAGGTAGTTATCTCTGTCAACGATGGTTGTTGGAATGATCTTGACCTCTTCTACCTGTTCACCTTGGAGGACTTGTAGCGCCACATCCACAGCGTCTTGAACCATGGCCGGGCTGTATAATGCAGACTGAATCCAGATATCCTCGTTTTCAGGCATTAGCTCAAAGTACTCCTGCATGCCGCCGCCACCGGTGATTACCTTAATGTCTGTGCGTCCAGCTTCCCGAATTGCTTGCAAGACGCCTAGGGATGTCTCATCATCCATGGAGTAAACGGCATCGATCTTGGGATTGCGGATCAGGATGTCGGCGAAGTCCTTAAGGCCATCTTCCCTGGTAAACTGCGTTGCATACGTGAGCAGCTCTAAGTTTGGTGCTATTTCAGCGACGGTATCCAAGAACCCTTTCTTGCGCAGGGCTGATACTGAACCAGATGATGGAACTTCCAGGATAACCACTGTTGCTTCTGGACCTACTTTATCAACGATGTAATGGGCTCCTTGGATACCCATGTCTTCGTTATCCCCTGATACTCTGTAGATACCCTCGAGGTCAATGACTATATCAAAGTTTACTATAACAATACCTGCATCTAGAGCTCTTTCCATGGAAACTTCCATGCCTTCCCACTGCGGAAAAGCAACGATAGCCTCAGCTCCCCAGGTCATCAAGTCGTCAAGCTGCGCAGTCATTTCTTCTGCGTTGGAGCTAGTCTGAATCCGATATGCTACTTCTTCGCCCAACTCTTTCAAGCGTGCTTCAGCGTTGTAGGCCACAGCTGCTACCCAGCCATGGGTCACTGCTGGAGCTAGAACACCAATTTTGTACTGCTCAGCGGCGAGTGCCACAGGTGCTGAATAGCCCACTACTGAAAAGACTAAAGCAAGTGATAAGACTACCAACATAAACCTCTTCATTCTACGTTTCCCCCTTTTTTATTTCATGCTTGAAGCTGAGCTTCTTCATGTATTACATTTCTTTTTAACCAGCACAAAATCCTTCTTAAGACTTAGATTATGAAAGACCACCGCTTCAGATTTAGCAGTGGTCTTGCTCGGCACCTTATTGCCACGTTCGTAGCTCTCTTAGGTAGGGCTCTGTGAAGCCGTGTTTTTCAGCGGCCCTGATGATTTGCTCCAGATAGCCGGGTCGCGGAGTTCCAAATTCGGATTCTGTCGCGACATAAACTAAAGCTTCAACGAACTCTCCCGAAGCTATGTCCTCCACAAGAAGGGCTTTCTTGATATAGTGACCCGTGGCCACACCTTCATAAAAATCAAGAATCCTTTCATCCTGCGCAGAAATACTCCACAATACGCCCTCCACAACGTCCTCGGGGCTTTCAAGGATAGAGGCCACACCCCGCCGATTGATAACAAATCGATACCCCTTGATCTGAGCAAGGCCGGTTTTGTCCGCCGTCAAGCACCGTTCTGCCATTTGATCCTCATCAAGATTGGAACCATAGGCAAAATACAAACGAGCGTGTTCCTCGTCACTCAAGGCGGTTTGCGATTCATCGGTCTTCATGGCCATCAACAGCGCCCTTGTTGCACCTTCGGAACTCTCGCTTAGAGTCAAAGTGAGCACCGCGAGCACCACCAACAAAGTGTGTAATATGTCCATAGTAGTAGGTTTTCTGTTCATGTCCCCGGCCCTCCCTTGTTTCACTCATTTCCTTATGCATTAGAAAAATCCCTCTATATCAGGAGTAGGACGATTCGGGTAATCAAACACCTTGCCCTCCCAGGTTCGAATCTTAATGCTATTTTTTCCCCTAGATATGAGATACTGCGGTGCAATAGGGGTTTTACCGTGCCCTTGGGGAGCATTAATGATGTAGGTTGGTATAGCCATACCCGAGGTATAGCCCCGCAAGTGTTCCATAATCTCGATTCCCTCGTCGACAGAGGTGTTAAAATGGGTGGTCCCCATCACACGTTTGGCATGGAAGATGTAGTAGGGTCTGATCCTGAATTTCAGAAGTTCTTGGTTTAAAAGACGCATGACATGTTTGTCATTGTTAATCCCGTTTAAGAGGACAGCCTGGTTCCCCAGGGGGATTCCGGCATTGACCAATTTGTCACACGCCTCTTTTGCTTCCCTCGTGAGCTCCTTAGGATGGTTAAATTGAGTATTAATGTAGAGCGGCGGATATTTTTTTAGTATGTCTACCAATTTGTCCGTAATCCTTTGGGGCATCGTCACTAAAACCCGCGAGCCTAACCGCACATAATCAACGGACTGGGTGGCATGGAGCTCACCTAAGAGCCAGTCTAAGGTGGCATCAGATAGAAGAAGAGCATCTCCACCTGTGACTAAGACATCCCTGATTTCAGGATGTGCTTTAATATACTCAATAGACTCCTCAAGCACCTTTCTAGACGTATGGTGATCATCAGAACCTATGTTTCGTCGTCTCTGACAATGTCTGCAGTACATCGCACACTGGTTCGTTACATTGATAATCACCCTGTCTGGATAGCGCCTAGTGATGGCACCGGCGGGGTTGGTGTACTCCTCACCCATAGGGTCAGCGAGCCCCTCTTTCATGAGCTCGGCCACCATTGGAATGGATTGCAGCTTGATGGGGTCATATCTATTATCGTCATCAATTAAAGACAGATAGTAAGGAGAGATGCTCCAGCGGTACTTGGCGGCCACCTTGCGCACAGCTTCGACTTCTTCTTCATCTAAGGAAATAAGTTTGCGCAGCGTGTCCACATCAGAGATTCTATTCTTGAGCTGCCACCTGTAGTCGTTCCAATTCTCCTCTGTGCCTTTGAGATGAGCAAGAATTTTTTCCTTCTTTTCCTCAGACTTTCCTTGCTGCGTGGGGGCCATACCCCTGGGAATCGTATCCTTCACATCGAGATAGTCTTGAATTCTATTCTCAAGTTCGTCTGCCCTGTTTCGGGCTATCTGTTTTTTATTCATGGCATCTCCTTTCCAAGGTCAATGTTCTTTAGATATAAGATTTATTATACTACGATAGGGGGATATTCGTCAAAAAAAGTTCGCCAAATATGGAATAAAGCACTATGAATAAAGCTTTTCCCCGATTTGAGCCTCCTTTGATATTTCCCAATTACCGACCACGGACCTCCTTTAAATGAAATAGACGGGCTCCTTTTGGAACCCGTCTAATTGGTGTTGTGTGTTTCAATCAAACACTTACATATCTTTCATGGTCTCGCCGTATCCTACTTCTTCTAACCACCAGGTTGGGTATCCGACAGAAGTGCCCATTCCTACATAACCATCATCATACTTGGCAACCAAATCAGCGGCCAGTTCCCACCAACTATTCACTACATTCGTACATGCATTGTAGGAGTAATCGGTAAGGTACTTAATAGCCAACTCGGGATTTGTGTCAAACATGGTTGCTGCAGCCAATTCTACAGCTGGTTGCATAGCGAAGAAGTTGTCTTCGAACTCAGCCTGTTTAGCTTGGATATCTTCCATCATGTAGCTGTACTTCAGGTCAGCCCAGTTGCTTACGAAGTTGAAAGCCCACCATGCGGAATTGCGATCAAAGATGTCTCGTCTACCACTGCTGAAGGATTCAGGAACTTCAGTGATTCCAGCATAAAGCGGAATGTAAACGGTGGAGTGAGGTACGTCCTCGCCAAACCATAGCAAGCCTGCCATACCTTGAGGCAGCCAGCTTCTGACTTCGCCTACGAAGCTATAGGAACACCTAAACAAAGAGATGGCACGTTCCCAATCCAGGCTTCCCATTCCTTCTGGTTTCACTGAGGTTGGGGTTGGATAGCGATTTGGATTTCCGAAGGGGCCAGCAGCCATTCCTTGGGTTAGGTCAAACTCGGTTCCTTGGTAATGGTCACGATAGATAGCCATCAATTTTTGTGGTGTAACTAGTTCATCAGGTTCAACGGAGAATGGATACTCATCAGCATAAGGATCTAAGCCCAAAGAAGGAGCTAGCAAATCCAGTACTCGCCACTCACGACGTGACTGATAAGCTGGGGATCCATAAGGCGTAGGATTGTAGACTTTGTGGAACACAAATGGTTCAGACTCATCCCACCAGCCAAATTCTTGGGCAACTGAATAGACGTTCGAAGAAGCCATAAAATTATTGGGATCGTCGAGATCGATCTCGCCAATGCGAGCTCTGTTGGCAATTACGGATACGTGACCATCGGGAATACGTTGGGCTACCCAAACAGCACCTGGTTCGTCACTGCCTTGGGTCCAGAAAGGCCCAGGTCCGCAAATTTCGAATAGCCATACTTCATCATTAGCATCAGCAATGGTTAGGCCTTCTCCACCATCAACATAACCATAGGTTTCAGCGAGTGCGCCAGCCACTTGGATGAACTCACGGGCATTTGTCGAGCGTTGCAGGGCAAAAGCAGTCAATTGCTCAACGTTGAGCATTGCTTCAGTATTGCGCAGTTCGCGGCGCCCGGACCAAGTTGCTTCACCGACCAAGACCGAATGTTCATTCATGAAAGGATAGCCAATGTGGAAATATGTGTAGGTCTGTTCCGCTTGGGGAATTTCGCCCACATAACTTGGTTCTCTAATCGTGTCTGTACAGAGGTTCACATATACAGGTGTCATCGTTCCTGGTTCAAAGGTTTGACCAGGGATAATTTGGATACGAGCATCATAGTTGCCATCACATGTGTGGGCAGTCATTACCGAGCCATCTACCGAAGCATCTTTGCCGACCATGATGGAGGTACAAGCAAATGCTGATACGCTCACCATCATCACGACGGCGACCACCAAACTAAGGACAAATAATCTTTTGGATTTCATTGAAAAGCCTCCTGTCTATTATTGATACTGCTCTTACCTTCTTCCCTCAGAGTACCTGTCTACTACCTCCCTCGCTAAAATTTTATTCATAGGCCAACCGGGTGCTTGGCACACTGGCTGGATTTGCGAAGTAATACCCAACACCATTTTCAATAATCTCTGCATACCGAGGTACGTTCGAAATCTTGATGGTTTTGCCCCAATTGAGATCGCTCCAGGACTGAGCCAGTTCTAACACTGTCGAAGTGTGTCTTCCGACCCTGACATCAATGGGCCACCCATCGTCACCGATTTTCTCGTATAACAAGCCGTACTCCCCAGCCTTCTGTACAAAGGGATCCTTACCGGTTAGGAGCAAGTGCTCGTCGGTCACTCCCCGCACCCTATCTAACATTGGTTCAGGTGTTTCTACCAGATAGGAAATGGCTTGCGAGTGATCGCCAACTTCGCGATGGGATAAACCATGGAGACTCTCTGGCGAATATTCCATTCCGATGCGAAATTCCGTAGCATTCAACATCATGGACGTCATAGCTGCTACATTCGTACCCTTCTGATGAGCAACAATGGTACTGATCACTGGATACTCCAGTTCTGCCTCGTGTAAATCGATAAAGACATCCACGTTCTCTCCCCGAATCAGCTCCATAAAGGCGAAATTGGTGCGTTCGGTTAAGCTTCCATTAGCGTACCCCGGCCAAGTACGGTTGAAGTTACGAATATCCATGTACGCTAACATCTGCTTGCTGGGATAGTGAACGTACACTTCAGGGTCTGGCCATGAGTCTAAGGGATTCGTCCAACGATCTCCCATACGATACTGCTTCTCTCCCCACGGCGTTGGAATACTGTAGTATTGTGGATAGGCATCCCCTGGTCTTGTGACCGTTGACGCACTGCGGTTGGCGCGGATAGCTACGATTAACCGACCCACTTCCACTTGAGCAGTTTCCACCAAAAGCTCCGCTGTGAGATTAGCCGCTGGTTCTTCTGGATGGGAACCGCCTATAACCATAAGGGTTCCCCCAGGTTCTTTGCCTTCGAAAATGTAGATGTTGCAATCGTTAATGTTGTCCTTCATTCCTGGATAGTAGTCACTTAGCTTCTTGACAGTGGTTACGCCATCGCCAAGTACCACAGTCTCGGTAAAGTTGCGATGATTATAAAACTCTATACCGGCCCAAACAATAACGGCTAACATCAGGGTAAAAGCTACGATTTTAACAATAAACAAGCTTCTATTGTTCATGTCTCTCTCCCCTTATTTAATGTGAAATACCCTCAACAAAAACGGCATCAAGATGATGCAGTACAGCACCGCCTCCTGGGCGTCACGTGTCTTGATAATGTTTCTGATTAGGATCAGGCTAACAGCCGCCGAGAGAACATAATAGGAAGCGTTGATCAAAATGTTTAAGAATGTCATGACTCCCCTCCTAACCTACTAAGAATGCCAGTTCATTGCTGAACACAAGGAACAGCGTGCACATCAACAGAATTAGCGCAATGGGAACGAGGCAGGTCTTGAGAAAATCCTTGGTATAACTGCCTTTAAACTTCAGTTCCATAACGGTTGCGCGCCCAACCACCGCAGTGGGAGGGAGGCAGTCCCCCAGTGGCCACATTGTTGCCATGGCAGACAATGCGATGACTGGCTCCATGCCCTTCATGTTAAAGAGCAAGATCAAAGGGACACCTAGAAGAGGTGCTACCGCGTACTGTAACAGACCTTCGGAAACCGGCAAAATAAGCCAGAGCGTTACGAACAACACAGATAGAGGCAACGTGACAACACCTAGCGAGATTAGACCACGAGCACCGCTTAGGGCCATAATCTGAATCAACATTCCTACAACAACCATGATCCCGACTAAGGGAATGAGAGAATGAATTGTCTCACTAGCAATTTCTACAACCCGTAGCTTATGCGGGCTCACGAGTAAAGCTGTAATGGATGCTAGGATGAACATTAAGGGTAGACCTACAATGGGCATACTAAAGGGCCATATACGACCGGCTGCCACCAGCGCAAATAGTACAAAAAAGGGAAGACCAACCTTGAACCAGTTCATGTCAGTAGGTGACTCAGGAAGCTCGGCTAGGGCACTTTGTAAGTCGACTTGTTTCCCCCGTGCTCCCAAGATAAACATGGACAGAAGCGCTCCGACAACGCTGAGTACCAAAAGTGGCTTGGTGAAACCAACATAGGGCATATTCGATCCCGCGGCTGCCATCATAGCCCACAGGTTAATGGGCGGAGCCGCAGCACTCATGGCAGCACACAGGAAGATGATGGCTGCCGTACGATTCGGAGAAATGCCCATACATGTCAGTACAGTTCCCACAAGGGTTCCTACAGTGAAAACGGTAGCGGCACCGGAACCGGTAATCGCTCCTGGGACGAGCATAACAATGGTAAGCAACAGTAAACAAAGATAACGATGCTTGAAAAAGCGTGAAACGATGCTACGCACCATAAAGGTGACGGCGCCCGATTCTTTCAAGATGTTCATGAAAAATGTAGCGGTAATAAAAATCAAACAAACATCAAAGTAGTTGAAGGACCCCTCAACTAGGTGCCTAACGGGAATTCCCTTCGTGTGGAAGAGAGCCCCGGCCAAAGCGGCTACTGCCATCGATAACTCTGTTGTGACTTTTGCCCACTTAGCTACAATAAACGCTATAACCATGATTGACAAAACTAGACCTGCATGGACAAACATTCCATCCCTCCTAAGCCTTGAGCCATCCGCAAAACCAAGATTGGTACATCGCCTTATTACTGCTCAAACAGGTTTTGAAATGGTTCCATCAGATGCAAAGTCTCTTTAACCTTCAAGAGAGGTACATTTCTTTCTGCTGCTAATTTGGTGAAATAGCCATCTTCATCACTGGACTCAATGACCACTAACATGTCCGCGTGCTGACAAACAGCCTCAACGGAGAGTTGATCCGTGTGATCTACCCTGCGGGCAGCACCTTCAATGTGAGCACCCATGACATAAATACCTTGCTTTTTTGCTTCTGCGATCAAACTACTGATGCGATCAATCTCATCATTAATGTCCGTACCGGCTGCTCCCATACCCTTCATACTTGTTCCAGTGGTAATAAAGAGCGCTTTGAAACCTTCGCCTTGGGCAGCTCTTTCCTGCAGAATCTCAGCTGTCAACAGATCATTATGGTAATTTTCTAACCCTGCACGGGTGAACACTAATCCAGCCATCAAAGCACCGGGGCTCTGACCACAAGTTGTTACCGCAATAGGTCTTTCTAAACGAATCTCAGACAAATCAGTTCCAGCAAAGGCTGCCATGGAAAGACTAAGAACTAACACCGCAGCTATTAAATGAATTTCAAAATTCTTACGCATGAGAATAATCCTCCTATCATGATTTAGTGAATTGTCATTCAAACCTAAGTGCCTGTTCGACCACCATTCCTCCCTTCGTAAGAGATAGACTAAGGTTTGCAGCCTATGCCAGTTAGAAAACTCAACTTTGTTCTTCAAACAGCCTCCGACTTTACCTCCAATGAACTAAAGTTAGAAGTACTTAATAGTTCTTTTTGTAACAAGCCAATCCTATATTCTCTCTTATTTCTCTTTGTAGGGGATAAAAAGAAAAAGACCAAGAGCTTTACCCTCCTGGCCTTGCCTCAAGACACTTGAGATCCTAATCAACTGCTTTTAAAGTAGAGTTTGAGCGGTCTGCCTACCTTGCCGTAGACCAAGTCTACTTTTACAATACCCTCCTTGTCGAGGTAACTCATATACCTGTGAACTGTCTGGTAGGCTAAACCTGTCCCTTCGGAAATGGAATCGATATTCTCAGGTTCCTCAGCTTGTTCGAGGTAATCTACGATTAGCTGCAAGGTCACCCCACTCATTCCCTTGGGGAGCTCTTGTCCCTCCATCCAGACAGGTACCCTCGATGGAGACAGACTTAGGTGTACGTTGATCCGGGAGATGAGGTCAGCTACACGGATGGGCTTTGTGGCAAAGTCCGTAGCCCCAGCCTCCATAAACTGGTGGGCAATGTCTAGAGATTCATCTACCGTTAAGACCAATATAGGCACCTCAGAGAACCCCCGTATTCCTTCCACAAGCTCGATCCCATTCATTTCGGGCATGTAGTAATCAACAATGACCAGATCAAAGGGCTCCTTTTTCAACAACTCCAGTCCTTTGAAGCCACTATCTAAGGTCACTAAGTCAAAATCACCCACTTCACTAATGGCTCGGAGGGTATACAACACATCATGGTCGTCATCAACGGCTAGAACTCGTCTCGTCATCAATTATCACCCCTTGGGAGGCTTATTTTTACTGTTGTGCCCACGCCCACCTGGCTGGAAATGTGTATGTCTCCGTGATGATCGTTGACCACTTTCCTGACAAAGTTGAGCCCTAAGCCAGTACTCTTACCGTTTGTGTATCCTAATTCCCAAATTCGGTCGAGAGAGTCCCTGGGGATGCCTCGCCCATTATCACTGATTTGGAATACCACTTCCCCGTTTTCCTCATATGCTTGCACACGTACATGGCCATGGGGGGTATCGGTAGCCTGCAGGCCATTATCAATGATGTTAATAAGGGCTCTAGACAAAAGGTGCTTATTAGCGTAGATCATGGCATCTGTTTGAGAATCGATTCGCACCCTGGAATGCAGCTCTTCCAAAGAAAGATGGATTTTCAGGAAGTCTATGATATCCTTCACATCGAGGGGCCTGAGCGTTCTTTCATGAAGAATCTCCGTAATCATTAATGAGACTTTCTCTACAGAGTTGGAGATCTTTTTTGTATAACTCTTGATCTGGGGGTCATCAACCTTCAGGCCAATGACCTCGTTCAAACCTTGAATCGTTACAAGCGGTGTCTTTAAGTCATGAACAAGATGTTTAATTTCCTGAAAGGACCTCGATCGCAGAGCCTCGAACTCGATTTTCCGGAGCTTGTCCACTAAGTACATTTTGTTATAATAATCAACCACAACCCTGGTCAAAATCAGGGCATTGGTTATAAGCATCAACGAGATTGTGAGGCCCACGTAATTCATGATGTAATCAGCGTTGATAAAGCCCGAGACAACCCGAACAGTACTGGCCACATCCCCGCCGCCAAAGCCGAATCTGCCCAATAATGGCACAATTTCCAGCCAGTCAAAACCAAAGAGGAATAGAAAAATAATGATGATCTTGATGGCAATCGTTCTAATTCTAAAGGTGAGAAAATAGAGCACTAGAATCACAAAAACGGTAATATAACTGGATCTTGTAAAGAGAAACTGAATGTCATAAATGAGGCTGATGGCCTTAAAGATCAATGGGATAAGCGTTAACGTCAACAGGAACACCAGTCGATTTAACGTGAACTTTGAAGACAAGCCTTCACCGAAGAGGAAGGTACCAATGATAACTGGCGAGTGGCGCAGAGTATTGAAAAAAACGAGTTTATTGGTGGCTAGAAGGAGCAGCCCAGTATCGGAGGAGATAATACTCCGCTGCAAATCCCGAAGCAAAAAACCGATCTGGGGTTGGATTATTCTCGGAAACAGCAAACCGACAACAATAAAGACGAGGCCCAAGACGATTTTTCGGTTATCGGAAGAAGGAGAGCGGGAGTCCACGCTCCCATATCGGGCCACGTCTTTGAATGTATCAGAAAGATTCATATCTGTTAGTCTCACCGTTAGCGCCACTTTCTATTGGGAAAATATGCAGGACAATTCCTCAGAAAGACCTCCCAAGTTCTCAATGGTAAAGATGGGAATACTTCTTTCTTCAGAAACTCGCCTAAAGTAATCTATAGGGCCACCACAATCCTTGTAGACAATAATAACATCTGCCCGTGGTGCCAAAATTTCGATCAGCTCTTGTGACTTGGCATCCCCCTGCAAGAAGCCGCCTAAGTACATGAGAATGACTTGGCTGGGATGCTTATGAGCGGCTTCAGCGAGAACCCGCGCGCGGTTGATCTCATCTTGAACTGTCATCCCCGCGGCCGCTATTCCTTTATAGCTTATGCCCGGCGAAACAATGATTTGCTCATATTCGGCCAGGACCTTAGATGGAGCAACAGGCTGAAAATCGGCCTTCACCTTCATTTCGTCAAAGATGGTCTTGATAATCAGGGCATCAAGGTTCTGCCCTATGGAGGTGATCAGAACAGAATCTCCCAACTGTAAAGGACAATCACTAGCGAAGATAGTAGGTCCAGGAAAGAGCACTAAACTGACACACAGAACAAGAATTCTCAGCATGATCATCATCCTTTTCTGGAAATAACACCATTCCT
>DIPH01000048.1 GCA_002424045.1 Firmicutes bacterium UBA5493
TAGCTCAGAGGATAGAGCAGCGGTTTCCTAAACCGTGTGTCGGAGGTTCGACTCCCCCCGGGGCCGCCAGATTTACCAAGTGTTTTCGTATTTGAAGTTCGATTGAAAAGTCATTTTGCAAACGGATTGCAAACATAATTATGGTGGTATCGTTGCTATAACAACGATGCCATTACACCTGGAGTGTCTCACAACTAGCGCTCTTGGTATTTCCCGAGAGGCCTGCAGAAAACTGCGGGCTGATTTTGTCTGGGTTGGCTAGACCAAGCACATAGAAGGGTACCGGATCTTCGGCGTTTATTGGAATGGCTTATGTTGTTGTGCTTTCCTTAACTCTGTAAATTCGAGTTGCTGAATTCCAATAGGCGGGATGATTTGTAGCTTCGAAGACAGGATACGGCAGAGTAACAAGGAGATGTGTTAATTCATCCTGTAGAACTTGCGTACACGCGTTTATTATTATGCAAGGCTCACGTTTGGCAAGACGGTTGATAAGGTCTTCTTGAAAAGGAAAGCGTCCGTCCTTTTTACACCCCCAAAGTCCCCTCCAGGTAGCATTTCTAATAGCTTTACGCAGGTTATCTGTCTTGCCCTGATCGTTTGGCTGGTAAAGGTGATGTAGAGAGGTTTGAAATTGAATTGGATTGCATAAAACAATTTGGGGGTCATGATGAAGATCAGGGCCATCTTGAATGCTGCTAATCAGGCGCTCGAATTGATTTTGGAATCTCGTCTGCGAACTGGGGTTCATGAGTGGTCGCCGCGGTTTCATTTCATCTGTATAGTCATATTCATGCTTGTGTGGCGATTCCAATATCACAATGATGGACCCGGACCGAGGGAACTGTGGGGTATTCTCCCATTTTGGATTACCATTGTTCCATTGCCCACAAATCACATCATCTACCTTTGCTTTATATGCGAAGTGGGTATGGGGAAGCGTCAACTTGTATTCATCTGCGTATTCTGCTCCGGCGAGACCTTCCCACTTGCCCCAGCCATCTCTAGTGAGTGCTGTGAAGGTTACTTCAATCAAATGCTCTTGGAATAGCTCAACTTCTACTTTTGCGGAAATCTTAGGCACTATTTTCACCCCTTTAGCTAGCCGTTTTTTGCATTCGAAGATAAGCACTATACAATAATTCTGGTTTATTAAAAATATCATTAGGGTTTAAAATGAAGAGCATGGTTGCTGAGGCACCAGTGCTGTAACACTGATGCCCCATAGGCATAGCGTTCGCGGTAGTTCCCGAGTGCAGTTCGCAATACATTGTCTACTTTATTAGCCGCTTCTTCTTGAATGTCTGGTAAAACATGGCTGTATGTGTCAAGCGTCATGCCGACAGTCGAGTGACCAAGACGCTCCGAGACAGCCTTGGGATTAACACCCTGTTTAAGCAACTGGGTGGCGTGGCTGTGGCGAAGGTCATGAAATCGTACCTGTGTTACTTCGCAACGCTTTATCAACTTGAAATAACCGCGAGTAACAGCGTCCGGTTCCCAAGGTTTTCCGTCTTCGCGGCAAAATACAAGATCATTGAGTGCCCCTAATCTAAGACGTTCCTGCATTTGGCTGTTCCTATGACTTATTAGTTCTTCGACGGCTAATTGTGGCAGCGAGATAGCTCGGCGGCCCCTATTACTCTTCGGCTGTTTGAATCTTAGCCCATTGGCGGCCAATCGTGAAGAACACTAATCTTTAATTCTACATTTATTAAACAGATTCCTGCGGGTTGTCTCAATAGGGGCAGCCCGCTTTCTAAATTCTAACCTACTCTTTGCCGCCGTCGGCGTGTCCAAAGGTACTATTGGGTAATTGGATCTTCTATCGCTAAGTAGATAGGGTAGTCGTTAGTAAAAAGCGTATATAACTGCCTACATTCTGCATGAAAGGACTGTACTTGTTGGGATTGGCGGCATGGAAAAGGCACAAAAGGAGGGATACCTCATTTATGTATAGAACTAGAATAACGATTCGAACTTGATTACAAAAGGGATGAGTACCATTTCACTGCAAAACATTCTTAAGAAATATTGCGAAATTTCATTTTCAGAACGCGACAAAGGTGACCGTTTTGAAAGATTAATTAAGGCATATCTACAGACTGATCCGAAGTATGCGAACCTATTTACGAAGATCTGGTTATGGAATGAGTTTCCGGGAAGAAAAGACTTCGGTGGTACAGATACTGGTATTGATCTTGTGGCATTGGCTTACGGGGGAGATTACTGGGCTATTCAATGTAAGTGCTATCAAGAGAGTACAACTATTGACAAGCCTGCGGTCGACTCTTTCCTTTCAACCTCAAGTAGAAGATTTGTCGATGAAGGCGGTCAAACAGTTGGGTTTTCCTATCGTTTGTGGATCTCGACAACAAACAAATGGGGACTAAATGCCTCAGAGGCAATAAAAAACCAGACCCCGCCTGTCACTAGGGTAAATCTTTATGATTTGCAGCAGGCTCCTGTTGATTGGGAAAAACTCGATCAGGGGATTAGTGGCGAGCCTTCTCGGATAAATGAACGTAAAATGTTACCACACCAGATAGAAGCACTCGAAAAAACTCATGAATACTTTAAGAGAGCAAGCCGCGGCAAACTCATAATGGCCTGCGGAACCGGAAAGACGTTCAATACTCTTCGTATTGCCGAAAATGAGACAAATGGCAAGGGATTGATACTGTTCTTGGTTCCATCCATCTCGTTATTAGGGCAAACACTGAAGGAGTGGACTACCTTTTCCCAAAGCCCCATTTTCTCTATTTGCATATGCTCCGACCCAAAAGTATCAAAGAGCAGTAGCAAGAATGACGATGATGATAGCTTCAGCGTGGTTGATTTGGCTTTGCCTGCTTCTACAGATGTGAGAGGCATTGTGCGTCAGTTTGAGCGGATCCCCAAGAATTGCGGTATGACAGTGGTCTTTTCTACTTACCAATCCATTGAGGTCGTCGCTGAGGCGCAAAAGGAGCTTAGAAAAAAGAAATCACAGTGGAGTGAATTCGATCTGATTGTCTGCGATGAAGCGCATCGAACGACTGGGGTTGCATTGTCAAAGGAAGATGAGTCTTCCTTCACCAAAGTCCATGATGACAATTTCATATGCGGAAAAAAGCGGCTTTATATGACCGCCACCCCTCGCCTATATAGTGATGATGTTAAAAGTAAAGCAGCGCAAGCCGATGCAATTCTTTGTTCGATGGATGACCCCAGCTATTACGGTGAAGAAATCTATCGAATTGGTTTTGGGGAAGCTGTGGAAAGAGATTTACTGACCGACTATAAGGTTCTGATACTGACACTTAGTGAAAATGATGTGCCTCCTGCCATACAAAAAATGATTGCTAGCGAAGAAAATGAAATCAGCATTGATGATGCCTCCAAACTAATTGGGTGTATCAACGCCCTTTCTAAACAGATATTAGGCGATGAAGGCATCATTAAGGATAGCGATCCGGAGCCAATGAGACGGGCAGTTGCTTTTTGTCAAAACATCGCGGTGTCTAAGAAAATTACAGACATGTTCAATACAGCTACAGAAGCATATATTGATTCCCTGCCTGTTGAGGACAAGGAGCATATGGTTTCGGTCAATTCGAAACACATAGATGGTACAATGTCGGCTCCGGAACGTGACGAATTACTAAGTTGGCTAAAAGCAGAAAATGATGATCGTGAATGCCGTATACTTACTAATGTTCGTTGTTTGAGTGAAGGCGTGGATGTACCCTCGTTGGATGCCGTTTTGTTTCTTTCGGCGCGTAACTCACAGATCGATGTTGTGCAATCTGTGGGGCGGGTTATGCGGAAAGCTGGCGAAAAAAAGAAATACGGATATATTATTATTCCCGTTTTAGTCCCATCCAATGTGGAAGCAGATGAGGCTCTTAATGACAATGAACGCTACAAGGTTGTCTGGACTGTGTTGAATGCCTTACGTGCACACGATGATCGTTTTAATGCTACCGTTAACAAGATTGAACTAAACCAAAGAAGGCCCGATAATATCCTAATAGGAAGACCGGGTATAGCATTTGAAGACGGAGCGCCATATAAGGTTGACAACAATGAGAAGTCAAATACTGATCTTAGTAAGCAGTTGGCCTTCCAATTCGAGAATTTGCAGCATGTATTGTTTGCACGTATGGTGCAAAAAGTTGGTGATCGAAGGTATTGGGAACAATGGGCGAAGAATGTCGCAGAAATTGCAGAAAGGCAAGCAGAACGCATTAGCCGCCTAATAAAGGATGAGGGTGAACACCAAAAAGCCTTTGGAACGTTTCTAATTGGATTACAGAAAAATATTAACCCTAGTATAACTCAGCAAGAAGCGGTAGAGATGCTTTCGCAGCACATCGTTACTCAGCCGGTATTTGAAGCATTATTTGAGGGCTATTCATTTGTAAAGAACAATCCCATATCTATAAGCCTGCAATCAATGCTGGATCTTCTCGAAACGCAGGCCATTGAGAAAGATACAGAAACTCTACAAAAATTCTATCAATCAGTTAAGGTACGCGCTTCTGGCATTGATAACGCTGAAGGAAAACAGCGTGTTATTGTCGAGCTTTATGATAAGTTTTTTAGGACCGCATTTCCAAAGATGGTTGAAAGATTGGGCATCGTATATACTCCTGTAGAGATCGTGGACTTCATCATTCATTCGGTGAATGATGTTTTGAAAAAAGAATTCGATCGGAGTCTCGGAGAAGAAAACATTCACATTCTTGATCCCTTTACCGGAACGGGAACCTTCATTACGAGGCTTTTGCAAAGTGGCTTAATTGCCAAGAATGACTTGAAACGCAAATATAAATCTGAATTGCATGCGAACGAGATTGTGCTTTTGGCTTATTACATCGCAGCCGTAAATATCGAAAATACTTACCATGATGTAATCGGAGAATTACAATATACCCCATTTGAAGGTATTTGCCTAACTGATACATTTCAATTAGGGGAGAATGAGAATGGCGAAAAATACTTTTCGGAAATGTTCCCGAAAAACTCGGAGCGGGTACAAAAACAAAAAAAGGCTCCGCTTCGGGTGATAATAGGTAATCCGCCTTATTCTATTGGGCAAAAATCGGCGAACGATAATGCACAGAACCAAAGCTACCCAAAACTTGATGAGAGAATTGCACAAACATATGCGGCGGCTTCTACGGCCGGTCTAAATAAATCTTTGTATGATGCTTATATCAAAGCATTTCGTTGGAGTACTGATCGACTGAGTAATGATGGAGGGATTATCTGTTTTGTAACTAATGGAGCGTGGATTGATGGAAATAGTACAGATGGATTCCGAAAATGGCTTGAAAGGGAGTTTACCTCGATATATGTTTTCAATCTAAGGGGCAATGCTAGGACCAGTGGTGAGTTAAGGCAAAGAGAGGCCGGCAACATTTTCGGCGGTGGTTCTCGTACACCTATTGCTATCACTTTATTGGTCAAGAATCCATCAGCGAAAATAAAAAACGCCAAAATCTATTACCATGATATTGGGGATTATTTGAGTCGTGAAGAGAAGCTGGAAAAGATAAGGAACGGCCATTCAGTTAATTCTGGCGCAATTAAGTGGAGAGTATTGCAGCCAAATGAGTATGGAGATTGGCTTAACCAAAGGAATGACATGTTTAACGATTTCATTCCCTTGGAACCTGGGAAGAAGTATAAAGTGGGAAGTCAATCTTATTTTGTGGTGCATTCAATGGGTACCGCCACAAACCGTGATAACTGGGTTTACAACTTTTCTAAACAAGGATTGATCAATAATATTAAAACCACAATAGATCATTATCAAGAACAACTTAAGCTATTTAGGATAAATAAGATATCTGAACCGAGCCGAAATTCGGCTAAAGGAACTTGGACCAGAGATTGGATGAAGCTACTTAAAAGGAATGTTTTAATAGAAGAAGTGGCTTCGGAATATAGGATAACTCATTATAGACCATTTACTTTAGCTAACAGCTATTTCCACGATGACTTAAATCAAGAAAGATATCAATTACCCAGTCTTTTTCCAAGAACCGGTATTGATAATAGACTAATTTGTGTTTCATCCGTTGGTTCCAATAAAGGTTTGGCTGTTCTTATCACCAAATACATTCCGGACTTGCACTTTGTTGGTGACACCCAGTGTTTCCCTTTGTACTACTACGAGGAACGCCGGGAAAACCCTGGCTTGTTTGATTTGGGTGACGATGGAGATTATGTACATAGAGACGGGATAAGCGATTTTATCCTAGACAGAGCCAGAAAACAGTATAGTAGGAAAGTCACCAAAGAAGATATATTTTACTATGTTTATGGTTTTTTACACAGCAAAGAGTACGGACAGTCTTTCGAAAACGACTTAAGAAAGTCATTACCACGTATTCCATTGGTTGATGATGTTCAAGATTTTTGGGCTTTCAGCCAAGCAGGCAGAAAACTAGCTGATCTGCATATTAACTACGAAAGTGTTCCTCCATTTGACGGCATAAAGGTTGTAGGAGCGGAGAGCAACTTTTATGAAGTGGAAAAAATGCGGTTCCCAAAGAAGAACCAGCGGGATACCATCCTATTCAACAGTAAAATCAAAATCGAGGGTATTCCGGACAGAGCATACGATTACGTAGTCAATGGAAAGTCTGCTATTGAATGGATTATGGAGCGTTATCAGATTACTAATCATAAAGAGAGCGGTATCAAGAATGATCCCAATGATTGGGCAAGAGAAGTAGGAAATCCAAGGTACATTCTGGATTTATTATTAAGCATTATCAACGTGAGTATGCAGACGGTGGATATTGTTGAGGAACTGCCAAAACTGTGCTTTAGCCCTTACGGTAAGCAGAAAACTTGATTAAGCTCTTCACCGGCCATTTGAAGATTTTTGGAGTAGTATTGGCTTGGCTACACGTTCATGGAGTTGTCTATCTATCTTTTGGGGGTGAAGTAGCTTGTCAGTGAGCGATACTCAGAAAGGTGCAATCGCAGAAAACCTTATAGCGAATTGGTTAATGATTGGCTCCAGCGGAAGGTTAAGTCCATACAAGCCCCTTGCTGATGATGGAGGAATCGATCTTCTCGTATATGATAGACAAACAAAGCGAACGCTTCTGCTTCAGGTAAAATGCAGGACTCGGACTAATTCAATGACGAATGCTGATAGAAAGACTGTCAGATTGAACCTTCGTACAGCGACATTTCAAGACCAAGATAATTTTTATGTCGCTGGAGTTTTGTTGTCATCCGACCTACATTCGCCCGAAGCGCTCTGGCTAATACCGTCCTCCTACGTACAAAAACATGCGCTTACAAGAAATGATAAAAACGGGCAGCCAATGCTCTTGGTGGTATCATGCAGTTCTTCTGCGGATAGTAAAGATAAATGGAGCAGCTTTCGCTCCAATGACCCTTGTTCGTTTGTCGAAATGGCATTACAGGTTATAGACAAAATCAGGTAGATAGCTGTATCTCCTTGCAAACATCCTGCAAACGAACTCATTAGCATCATCCCGTTTTCGCCAACCCGCCATGGGCGCACAAAGCCAGAAACGCAGACGTGACAAAACTTCATCATCCACAACCGCTCTCTGGACGTGGATTTTCGGTTTCCTAAACCGTGTGCCGCAGGTTCGACTCCTGCCGGGGCCGCCATAACAGAAAAGCGATGAAACCTGCGAATTGACGCAGGTTTTTTCTTTTCGGGGGATGAAGGTAAACCACAATGAAGGCGTTTCCATCCAGTGGTTGTCAGAAAAGTCTATATATCATGCGCGCTCCTCTTCATTTGCGGGAGCCTCTAGTGCCTCGGTCTATAATGACCCCATAGGGTGA
>DIPH01000014.1 GCA_002424045.1 Firmicutes bacterium UBA5493
TTTCCCGTGAGCTTAGGGAGTATTGTTTTTCCCCAAGCTATATGACCGAGCTTTTATCTAAATCCATGACCACTTAAAGGAAGTAAAAGCATTACATAGAATACTCCTCCAAGTAATAATTGAACGGAGGAAAAGGAAGAAGCCTTCCCCCGGTGGTCAAAGAGCGGTAACTCTACACCGAGACAAGGCTTCTATCCCAATCAACACCATGATCATAGCATTTTTGGGAGAGTCTATCAAGGATTATCGCGAGAGTTTTTTGTTTTTGTTAGGACGCTTGGAGCTTCATTGTCCTTACTGCTCATCATCAACTCATTGGCATTGCTGGTACAAGCGTTTTATTAAGGGAGAAGAGCTCCCCATAGCGATTCTTAGGGTTAAATGTTGTGGCTGCCGCAAGACACATGCCGTACTACCCGACTTCCTCTCGCCCTACAAACATTACCCGCAGGGAGTCCAAGAAAGCGTACTTGAACAGGTCCTAGAGGAAGGAGTTGCTGTAGAGCATGTAGCGATTACCGCAACTGGAGAGGAGCCCTCCGCTTCATGGCCTTCCATCGACACGATGCGACTTTGGGTTCGCAGGCATCGCAAACGTGAACGGCTATACATCGGAGCTGTAGCCGGTTTTCTAGAACGCCACGGAGTCCCCGTCGGTGTTTGGAAGCAAGGCTTCGACTGTTTCTGGGTTTTGATACACTTAGCCGAGCGGTTAGTGCAGCAAGCAATCCGTGGTAGTTGCCTGCTTGGAAAAATGAATATGCTCTTGACCATTTCTCAGCCTCGGCTGTGGATTTAAATCCCACTTACCTTTACCTCGTGGTCACTGCCAACTCCCTGTAAGCTGTAATCACTAGATGAAGGGAGTGTCGTACCGATGAAAAACGACCTAAGTGACCCAAGGGATGTTGCCTTACTCCGTTTTGAGATGATTGCACCACTTTTGGAGCCAGATCTTGAACCAGCGGAGAAAGCATTACGCCGGGAGGCTATTTTAGCGTCCCAAGAAGCCAAAGGTGAGCCAATTTCGGCCCGAACCCTGCGGCGATATCTGCAAAACTACCGGGAGCAAGGTTTTGATGGTTTGTATCCCCGCACCCGCTCTGACCAAGGGAAACCCAGGGTTTTGCAGGAAGGATTGTTAAAGGCTGCGGTGGTTTTAAAACAAGAGTTGCCCCGGCGCAGCGTTCGCCAAATCATTGAGATTCTAGAGGGCGAGGGTAAAGTTAATGTCGGTGTCCTCCGACCTTCCACAGTCTCTCGCCATTTCAAAAAGATGGGACTCATGGACTTGGAGAAACATGTCAAGGCCAAGGCTGGCTACCGCCGTTTCCAAAAGGAACGACCCAATCAGATGTGGCAGTCCGATCTTAAAGACGGAGTTTATTTACCAGACCCTAAGAACCCCGATAAGTTCTTGAAAACATATCTACTGGTTTTTATTGACGATCACTCTAGACTTGTTACCCATGCAGAGTTTTACTTTAGCGAGAAGCTCCCCATACTTGAAGATTGTTTTCGAAAGGCTGTCCTAAAAAGAGGACTTCCTGATAAAGTCTATGTGGACAATGGGAAAATTTTTGTTTCCAGGTGGTTTCGCTTAGCCTGCGCTAGGCTTAACGTGAAGCACCGGGTAACGGCACCATACTCGCCAGAGTCAAAAGGCAAGGTAGAACGTTTCATGCGAACAGTCGATCAATTCATCGAAGAAGCCCGTTTGGTGCGGTTTAAAACAATCCGTGAGCTAAACACCGCATTCAGCATCTGGCTGGAAGAAGGTTACAACCATCATAGCCATAGTGCCTTAACGACTGAAGATGGAACTTTGCAAACACCAGCTCAGGTCTTTAACACCAACGCAACCAGGCTCCGTTTTGTTAGTATGGAAGAGCTTCGAGATGCCTTCATGTGGGAAGACGATCGTGTTGTCCGAAAAGACGGCTGCCTCTCCTTGCATAACATAGAATTTGACGCTGGACCAGAGTTCGTAGGCAAAAAGGTAGAAGTCCGTTACGACAGGATTAACCCTGAGTTTGTTGAGGTTTGGGATAACGGCAAGAAGGTTAAAACCATCTATCCTAAGGGGGCTAGGCTTCAAGTGATGGATTCGCCACCGGTTTTGGAGTCTATTGATCCACCGAAGACTTCTCGGTTGCTTGATGTGCTAGAAAAACAGGACAAGGGGCGCAGGAAGCAAGAATTAGGTGCTATTTCCTTCCGTAAGCTAGGAGGCTCCTCTGATGTTTGAATCATTCTTTGGATGCACAGCGTCTCCTTTTGACCGATCGATTAGCACAAAGCATCTATTTGAGTCTGAAGCCCATCAAGAGCTAATAGGTCGAATGGTTCATGTTGCAGAAAACCGCAGATTCGCCCTTTGCACTGGCGAAGTTGGTGCAGGCAAGTCCACAGCAGCTCGGGCTGTGTCAGAGCAACTAAACCCTACTCGTCATTTAGTACTTTACATCACGGATTCGGACCTCACTCCACGGAACTTCTACTACGAAGTTCTACATCAACTGGGAATCCCGCCAAGGTTCTACCGGGGTGATGCTAAGAGGCAGTTAGTTAAGGCTTTAATGGACATGCACGAAAGCAATCGGATTCCAGTGGTCATCATTGATGAAGGTCATCTTTTGGGCCGAGACATGCTGGAAGAGATTCGCTTCCTCATGAACTTCAAGATGGATAGTTTCTCGCCCCTAAGCCTTATCCTGATGGGTCAGCCGGAGTTACGGGCGACTCTGCAGACTCAAACTTATGAAGCCATAGCACAAAGAGTGAATGTCCGGTTTCATCTGCCTGCCATGAGCCAGAGCGAAACCACAGGCTATGTGCAGCACCACCTAAAGGTTGTTGGAGTAGAGCGTGCCGTGTTCACAGACGATGCTTTGTATTTGATTCACGAGTACAGTGGTGGAATCGCCAGGAAGATCAACAATCTCTGTACTAGCTGTCTATTACATGCTTTTGCCAAGTCTAAGAGCCTAGTAGATGACCGTATGGTTCGAGTCGTCCTGGAAAGCGAATTCTTAGGCTAGGGAAAAACAGCAGAGACTAGCTGATGCGCCTAGTCTTCCCAGGCTAGGCTCCATCTTTCCTTTAGAAAACGGTCACGCAATCTGAGAG
>DIPH01000049.1 GCA_002424045.1 Firmicutes bacterium UBA5493
CTTGACAATGGGGTCCATTACAGATTGGCAACAAAAGTACTGTTTATCGAGCTCGAAGAAATCCATGTAAACGGCAACTTCTTGGTTCAGATCAAGAGAATCACCACTCCAGGCGCTATCGCCGCCCATTAGGACTATCTGCCCCGCCTGTGAACGATAAGCGGCCTCAAGGCCTAATGGGGAGTCTTCTACCACCATGCATTCCTGCGGCCTGAGGTTCAACCTTTGAAAAGCCCGCAAGAAGATATCTGGAGCAGGTTTTCCCTGCATTGTTCCATCACTATAAACTACCCTATCGAAAGAGAACCATTTTTCTAATTCGAAAACCTCAAAATAAAAGTCTATGTTCTCTGTTCCTGAAGAAGTGGCAATGGCCATAGGTATACCTTGCACCTTGAGACGATCAAGGAATTGCGTTGCCCCAGGGGCCAATTTCAGGCCTTCCTGATCTTCAAGGCACAACCTTCGATACAGAGTCTCTTTCTTATCGCCAACCTCACGAAGAACCTCTTCATCGACATCACCGCCTAGGAGAAATCGAATGATGTCAGGTGTTGTTCGTCCCTGAACCTTGGTCTTGAGTTCTTCAATCGTTAGTTCATACTCCCTAAGCTCTCGGGAGAGTATTGTCCATGCTACATTATGCTTTTCCGTATCCCAATATAATGTTCCATTGAAATCAAAGACGATTCCACGCAAGTCGATCACTCCATACTTTTCTGGTTCAGTCTTAATCTAGAAGGTAAAGTCCGGCAAAAAGAGAACCACAGGATTACACCTTACGAATCCCGAAAACTGTCCACCACCAGATCCACTAAAGACCCTACATAGGCGACAGCTTTGCGAATCGGCTCTGGGGAGGTCATATCCACACCGGCCAAGTGGGCTAGTTCAATTGGGGACCTGGTTCCACCGGCTTTTAATACCGTTAACCAGCGATCCACGGCGGGCTGCCCTTCCTCGAAAATAGCCTGAGCAACGGCTGTCCCAATCGTCAGGCCTGCGGAATAACTATAGGGGTAAAGCCCCATGTAATAGTGGGGTTGTCGCATCCAGGTGAGCTTTGCTCCCAGATCAATCTCGAGTACGTCACCCCAGTATTGATCCAAGATCTCGCCTTGTAAATGGCTGAGGGTTGTGGCAGTAATGGTTTGGCCCTTTTCGGCCAAGCGATAGACTCTTCGCTGGAGTTCCCCTTCAATCAAGTGACGCACAAAATTGTGGTAATACGTCATCAAAAGTTGCATAGCTAGCCAGCGTTCCATACGGATATCGCTTGTTTGCGATTTAATGTAATTGGCCACCAAAAGCTCGTTGATGGTAGAGGGTGCTTCAACAAAAAACATCGAGGAACGAGAATTCGTTAAGCGCTGGTAACGTTGTGCCAAAACTCCATGACCAGCATGGCCCAGCTCGTGGCTTAGTAACAAAACTGAACGCACGAAATCTGTCCAAGTGACCAGAATATACGGGTGAACACCAGGTACTGTACTGCAAAAAGCCCCAGTGGATTTGCCCACATTCTCTACAAGATCAATCCAGCGGTTGTTCAAGGCATCATGAATAATTTCCCTGTATTCTTCACCTAAAACTGAAATTCCGTTCAAAATGATATCCTTAGCAGACTCAAAGGTGGCTGGCGGAGCAAAATCAGGGTCAAGGGGGGCTTCAATGTCGCAATACAGGAGCTTGTCTAGGCCGAGAACATCCTTGCGCAGCTTCGCATATCGCCGCATATGAGGGGCTAGTTCCGTAAGAATAACATCATGTACATTGTTATATACTTCTTCGCTCACCTCTTGCGCGTGTAAAAACATGTGGGTTGCAGATTCGTGGCCCCGTAATCTGGCCATGACAACGTTTTTTCTGACCTCTGTACCCCAGGTAGCCCCATACGTATTCTGATACCCTTTCAGGCCGTCAACAAAAGAAGCATAGGCATTGCGCCTTAAGACATGATCAGCCGATTGCTCATATACTGATTCATAGAGGGCAAAGCTCATGGGATGCGTTTTCCCCTCACTGTCTTCGATAGCAGCAAAGGTCATGTCAGCCGCCTTCGAACGATTGTAGATCATGGATGGCGAACCCAAGATCTCTCCTAGGGAAGCAAGGGCCTTTTCCGTTTCAGGGGAAAGAAGAAAAGGCTTACCCTCCAGCAAACGCTGGATATAACGCTCGAAGTCCTTTAAACGCGGTTCTTCCTCGAGATAGCGCTCCAGTGTACCGTCTGGTAAGGCCAAGGCCTCTGATCGAACAAAAGCTGTCTGAGCGGCAAACTGGGCACCTGCAGCGGAGCTACGTCCTAACATCTCTTGGTTAACAGGATCGGTACCATCCGTCGATTGCTTGAGATACGCATAGCTCGTAACCTGGGCAAAATCTTTGGACAAAGCCTCTAGAGCTTCTACACAATCAAGGAGCACAGTAGCCCCTTCGGCGAGGCGCCCTTGATAGTCTGTAACGGTGTGTAAATCTCCCAAAACTCGAGCTAGGGCCATCTCCCAAGCTTCCTCACTGGGGAAAATATCCGTTAGGTTCCAAGTAAGCTGTTCTGGCACATCTTGACGAGCGAGTCTCTTTTTCATGTTCTCCCTCCGATTCTCATACTTTTGGGTCGACTCTTCTCTAATTCTCCGAACGATGCCGTTCCCCTCTTAACGGGGAGCCCCCCTGCCTGGTGATCATCGGCAACAGAAAACGGCTTTTCGCGGCAGAGTAAGTATCTGAGCGAAAAGCCTGTCTCGTGCGTATTTATGCTGCCTTGTTGGAGCAATGCCAAAATCCTAACCTTCAAGGTCAAGTTTTAAACCATTTGGAACAAGATCCCGAGTGCCAGCGGACACCAGATCCTAATCTCCTTTTAAGATAAGCGTATCCGTTAGCGAACCCTCTACTTCTAGGTCTGCCAAACCCGTGTGCTCAAACGTGTTAAAGGAAACCTTTCCTGAGGTTACGTCCCGCAGATATAGCCCTGTACATTGGGTGGAATCAAAGTGATTATTCCAAATGGTGACGGGCCCGCTCTCAGCAACCAAGACGCCAACCCAGTTTTCCAGAAATGAATTAGTCAAAATCTGCCCACTAGAACGAAGAAATCGCAATCCCGCGGCGCTGTTATACAGGAAGGTGTTATCGCAGACTAGAACATCCCGCTCCCACTGGCAATAGATGCCGTTGCTACTGGCTTCTATTGTATTTCCTGAAAGCTGGTTCCGGGCCCCAGAGGCGACAAAAAACCCATTACCACCCCCTGTGACGCTACAGCTATCAACTATGCAATCAGTTGCAAAGGACAGAAAAATGCCCTGCTCGCAATCCACCGTTCTGGAATTGAGCAAAGCTACACCCCTCGAGGCACGAATATCAATACCGTGATTGCTCTCCCGGCAAAGAATGTCTTTGAGTACAGCATCATCACTATACGCCAAGTAAATGCTAAAGATTCCACCGCGATCAGCGACCACATTTTCTATCCTGGCACCATCGCAATACGCAAGTTCAATGCCCATGCTAGCACTTGAGACATCTACATTCGTAATTGAGATGCTTTCGCAACCTGCAGCAATAACAGCCCCAGCATCCTTGGGAACACTCACATTCTTCTCGCCGGAAAAATAATAGAGGGGCTTATCATTTATCGTATTGCCTTGGATCGTGTGAGTTGTGAAAAAAGCCGGATCCTCGCCGACTTCAAAAAGACCCGTGAGAACTGGACGTCCCTGGCTTTGTTCGTTTAGGGGCGTTCCTGCCATGGCTACACTGCACTGGCGGAAATTGCAATCTAAAATGGTGCAATTCTTCGCTCCAGCGAGCCAGATAGCACATGATGACACTCGGTATTTCTCATCTGCCAGGAAAAACCGACAATTCAGCACAGATAGCCTGTCGCCTGTATTTAAAATTCCCGTTCGTTTGATTCGAAAGTCAATATTTTGAATCGTAACATCAGGTGCGCTAATTTGAAAAAGAGGTTTAAAGGGGACTCCGTTCAAAACCGTACTGGCCTCGCCAATCAAAGTGACAGAACGGTCGATCAAAATGGGATATAGTTCGGGTTCTTCTTCATACAACCCTGCTGCAAGATGGATTACATCGCCTGATTTGGCATTTTGGAGTATCGTGCTTAGGCCCACAGCAGCATCTGGGAAAACGTAAACTTCACTCGCTGCAACCGTCGCAGAGAGCGAACAGAAGAGCAAAAGCAATAGACAGGAATAAGTTAACTTTCTCATGTCGTCCCCACAACCTCTAAGGAAATTGTTGTTCTTGCCGCCTCATTACCGAGTCTCTATTGGAAAATCAAAGTTCCCCACAAACTGGGATTCGTATTGATTTCCAAGCCACCTGTCCATACGAGCTGGGGAACAAATTCGGTTCCGGGACATGGGTATGATATATCCGTTATAGCAAAATTGAACTTGATCTGATCGCCTGTTTGAGGCGTGTACACGGGAATATTGGCATTAGAAAAATTGACCCAAGGAATCACCGCTTCGTAGATGAACCCTGTAGCAGTGAGTTTGACCGCACGTTCATGACCCGCAAGTACACTTTCGCCGCCATCCATACCTTTACTGATGAAACGCTCTCTGTTTTCTTTGGGAACCATAGAGCGATCAAAAGCAGTATCCCAATATTGGTTATCAACCACGAAGAAAACCAGAAAATCATGAACTCCGTACTCGGTTCTTTCAGGATCTGCTGAAGGATCGGTAGATATATACAGTTTGAAGTTGTCCTGCCCATCTAGTGGGAGCATCTCAATGGCTCCAAAGGGCGTATCTTCATTTACATTAGCCGCGAGATACAAGTTGTCTTCATCCCACATTACGTAGACTGTACAGCTAGAGTCCATAGGGCCGTTCCAGGCATTAGCATCTCGGATTACCTGAGAAATGTCATCAATGACAATCGGCGAAGTCAATGTCCATTCTGAAAGATCGCCATCAATTACGATGGGAGTATCTGCCTTGTAAGCAGTCGCCTCAGGGATTTCGGCAAAAATAATCCCCTGTATCAACAAGCTAAGCGCAAGAACAAGAAGAAAGCAAGTCTTCAAACGTTTCATTACAGTCACATCCTTTTTTGGCTTTGGAATTGCGAAAAGCAAGGCGGGTTAAGCCCGCCTCGCAGACCTTAAGGCTAGTTTCTATTCAACAGTAATCGTGGCGTTTAAAGTGCCGATGGTTACATCGTGTTCACCTGGTGTATCGAAGAAAAGATCCATCGATACAACGCGCCAGCTTTCACCGTTAACGGCCATGAGTTTCTCGGCAATAACTTTGCCGTTTGAGACAGCTTCAACGTTAGCAACGTCACTTCCACCATGGTTCCAGAGTAGGAAACTAACACTATAAGCCTCGCCTACTTTTGCATTAGCCTGCTCGGCGATCGACTGAATTGTTGCTCCGCCCCATCTGCCAGCTACTTCGCGTTCTACGATTACAGAAGGAAGAACAAGTGTCTCATAAACAAAATCGCCCTTTTGGCCATAGCGCATGCCATATTTATAGGTGATTAAAGGGTCTCCCCAGTTTTCGGGTGTTGTGTGTGTCTCACTTGTCTTCATAGTTGCTTGTAACAGCAAACGTACCCAAGTACTTGCACCTTGATCTCCAGCGAGATCCTTCCATTGCAGTGCATCCATTTCGGCATTCCGGGTAATTTCCTTTACGATCATACCACTTGGCTCTCTGATTCCAAAGAGCATATCGGCATAGACCCAAGGTTCTGTCGTTGTCATAAAGCCTGGTAACTGCGAACCATGGTCAGCCTTCTGGTTAAAGCTGAGATACATTAACGCATCAACCGCGTTAATCACCGATTCTTGTCTTGGCAGTGTGTTGTTTAGCGTCAGGATAATGGGCTTGCCCGCATCTTTAGCATCGTCAATGAACATTTCCGCGACGTCGTTGATGGCCGTAAAGTCACCAATTACGACATCGGCTTCTTCCATTGTAGCCACAACAGGACCATAATAGTCAATGTACTGCGCATAGTGTTCTGCTAAATCATCACTACTCGCAGCCACGTAAACCTTTGTGCCGAGAGAAAGGGGTAACAGGTTATTGTCATTTTTAATCAATACTGCGGAAGATGCCTGCATTTGCTCTCCAAGGGCCACGTCATATTCGTTGCGGACGGCTCTTAGATCTTCATTACTTTTGATGTTACGGGGAGCAGCGGTGTATTCTTCGAGTGAATTGATGGGCTTACCCGTATAACTACTATTCGCACCTAGTCTAATGGCATAATCAGCGTCTGAGTATGGGTTCTCAAAGAGACCAAGCTCGAATTTAAAACGAAGAACACGGGTTGCAGCTCTCTGCACGTAATACTCGTCAATATCGCCTTCTAGAACACCATTCACGATACAATCGGGATAATTGGCCATGATTCTAGCTTCAATGTCCTCGCCACGGAGAGTAACTACCGTTCCGAAGATATCTACGCCATTTTCCAACATCATGCCATACAATTGGCGCCCATTTAGCTTGCCGATATCAACACCTTCATTTGTTACACCTTGAACCTGCGATCCCATACCTAACGCCCACCAGTCTGTAACAATAATCCCATCAAAACCGAGAGTATCACGAAGATAGCTCATAGTTGCTTTGTCGTACTCGACGGGAACATTATTACTCAATCCGGTGGCTCCGGAGTTGGTCATAATCCAAGGAGTACCCGCTCTGAGGGCGGCCTTCCAGCCTTCAAGCCAATTATCTACGTTTTGGGCAACACTGCGCGCGTTCTGAAACGAAGCATCCCCACCGCGACCAATCCAGTGCTTCGTGCAAGTTGCCAGACCATTTTCGTTAAGCGTGGCGACTTCCAATTCCGTCATCCTTGCAATGTATTCTGGATCCTCACCGTTAAATGCACCAATTTCATTACCGTAGGGCTCAAATGTAACATGAACGCCAACAGATTTCATGGATTCCGCATAGCGCTTCAAAAGCTTCTCAGACAGCTCGGGATCATTGGCGGTACCAAAGGCAGCATGCGGTTTATCAACAAAGCCACCCCAGGAGTTGTACTCACGGTCACTTGTGAACGTCATGGGAATCCCCAGACGAGTGTCTTCGCACATCTGCTGAATTTCGTTGTGGACAAAAACTTGCTCTTCGGGGGTTCCATTGGCATTATCTAAGAAACAACGATTGTGATATTCATTGATATAGTACCAAGCAGAAAAGCCATCCGAAAAAGGCTCGTCTTCAGCGGGTTCAAAAGGGCAATCCTGCCTGTAAAGGTAGTTGTAAGTCACGGGATAGGTACCAGAGAATTGACCAGAAGTGTTATTACAGAACAACAAACCAACGGTTTCTTCCAACGTCATCTGGGACAATAGATCAGCAATTCGATCGTCAATGTCTGCACGCCAATCTTCGTACACATCAAGCTTGCCATTTCCGTTTAGATCTTTAAACTGCAGTCCATCTATTTCTATAATGGGCTTCACTCTCGCTTCAATGTCAGCCTGGTAAACATCTGGTGCTGCAAGAACAGGGACAACGAGCACGTTCAAAAGCATCACAAGCACGATAAATGATGTTATCTTCTTCATTGTAAATCCCCTTTCAAATAGTAGATTCTTGCGTTTAGAAAACTAGTTTGGGACAGCACAACGACATCTATCACCTCCCGTCAACAATAGAAGGCTACGGAATCAGTACTACCGAAGAAACTCATAATACCCTTTTCATGCCTTGCCCCTTTCTGCAAAATTCTAATTGAAAAATGGTCTCTTGCTTTCCGCACCCCTAATTACTCGCAGACAAGACAGGATCTGGCGTCTCCCCTATTTAGACATTCTCGGACACATCAATATCCGAAACATACATACGTATCCACTTTACAACCAACAGCCAGATTAACGGTAATTCTAATATAACAGTAACGTTCTAACCTGAAATTAACCTGAATTTACACATGGCCCAGGCGTCGCGCCTCTCAATAGGTAGCCCGATTACTCGCCTCAGAGAGTAAGCATCCATCAGAACCTAATATACTCGGCTCTTCCTCTAAAACACTAGCCAATCCGATCCTCGGATTGTGCATCAAAAACATGCAGATTTTGGGGCTCCACCTTCAACGCGATCTCTGTACCAGTCTGTTCTTCGAGAGTAGCATCAAGCTTAGTTACAAATAGCTCGTTCTGCAAAGTAAAGTGCACCAATATGTCATCGCCCAACGGTTCTATCAGCTCCACCTTTCCATGCAACGCCTCTGGCTCGTTTTTGTCAACTAGATAAAAGTCAGCTGGGCGAATTCCAAGTACATATTCCTTACGTAAATCTAATTGGCTCACGAGTTCCGTGGTGCCAAGGATAGCCGAATTCCCGTATTGAAACGAAGGCACTTTATCTTTAAGTTCAACTTTGCACTTCAAGAAGTTGATCTTAGGCGTACCAACAAACTCCGCCACAAACATAGAACGAGGTGTCTTGTAGAGTTCATTAGGGGTTCCTTCCTGAACAACCTTACCGTCCTTCATCAGTACGATGCGGTCGGCCAGCGTCATTGCTTCCGTCTGATCATGGGTCACATAGATCGTGGTTACCTTGAGTTGTCTTTGGATCTTCTTTAGCTCAAAGCGCACCTGCTCCCTCAGCTTGGCATCTAAATTGCCTAGGGGCTCATCTAAGAGAAATATGTCCGGATCTCTCACGAGTGCCCTCCCTAAAGCAACACGCTGCCTCTGGCCACCACTTAGTTCAGCTGGTTTGCGATCCAAAAGGTGGCTGATACCGAGCATAGCAGAAACATCGGTGATCTTTTTCGTAATCTCTTCTTTACTGTAGTTCAAATTTTCTAGAGAAAAGGACATATTGCCCGCCACAGTCATATTCGGGTACAGGGCGTACTCTTGGAAAACCATAGCAATATTTCGATCCTGGGGACGCACAAAAGTCTTATTGGCTACTGATGTAACAAGCCTTTCGCCAATCTTCACATCGCCGTTAGTGGGCTGGACTAAGCCTGCAACACATTGCAAGGCCGTAGTTTTTCCACAGCCAGATGGCCCTAGAAAAACACAGAACTCCCCATCAGGTATAGTCAAATTTAAGTCATCTAAAGCAATCGTTTTGCCTTTGTTATAAACAACACTAAGATCTTTTACAATTACTGGAGGCAACGCTCACACCAACCTTTCTATTAGGCCCAAAAGGAGTTCTTCAATTATTGCTACCAAAACTGCTGACTTCTAGACCAAAACCAAAATCATATAGGGGTGTGTCTAAATCAAAAGGAAGATCCTCCCTTTGCTCTGTTATTTCCCCTAAACTTCTGGGCAATTGTATGGGTAGCTTACCTTGGATCGGAATTTCACCAAAGAGGGCATCCGCAATGGCCTCCCCTCCCTGACTAACGCCGGGTCGATACACTACTAGAACTGCATCAGACAACTCGACAAGCTCTGTTAAAACGTAGGGTCTGCTAAGCACAACTACGCTAATTACAGGGAGCCCTTTGTTTTTGGCTGCTTTGATCAAATCCAATTCCTCTAGTGGAATCGCAAGGTTATCCACACCCCAAGGCGGTTGATGGGTCGAAGCTGCTTCTCCAACGACAACGATGGCTGCATCTCCCCCATTGATTGCATCTAGATCCTCGAACCCATGCACTGCGCCTTCTTTCATTCTGGCGGTTAACGCCTCCTGAACACTTGCACCTGGGCCACCAGGCACCTTCCAGCCACTGTTTAGAGCATCAGCATCATTAGCTAAAGCCCCGCCTACAAACAAGACAGAATCGCCAGACAGGGAGCCTTGAAACTCATTTTTCAGCAATGTCAAAGACTTGGCTGCTGCTTCATAGGCTAACGCTAGATGTTCTTCTCGTCCGAGCACTGCCTCGGCATACTCCGGGTCAACGTAAGGGTTTTCAAAAAGCCCTAATCTAAACTTTGCCTCTAGGATTTTTTGAACTTTGGCGTCGAGTTCCACAGGATCAATCCCCTCGACAAGGCGGGGAATTTCCCTCAAACCAGCACCACCCAAAATGTGGGCTCCAGCTAAGGCCGCATCAAGATGACGCATACCCCAGTCGGTTTGAATCAAACCTGTATAGCCCATCTTTTCTTTCAAAAGCACCGTCATTACTTCCCTTGATTCATGGGCGGGCTTATCGACCGCATCGCCCCCTAAGAAGGGCACTGTACTATAACCGTAAGGCATAATCGAAGCAGCGCCAGCTTCAATTGCCGCTTCAAACAAAGTCAAATGTAAGGCAAGGGTTTCTTCATTGAAAAGAAGTGGTTTGCCATCAATACCGTTTTCTTGTGGACCTGAACCAGGAAAATGCTTTACAGAGACCATAACCGAATCAGCTGTAAGTTCGTTGCCAGCCTGCAAAGCCTCAATAGCGGCAACCACCATGTCGATTGCCAAGTTTACATCTTCGCCAAAACACTCTTGAAAACGTCCCCAGCGTGGTTCCGTGGCTAAATCTGCAATAGGAGAAAGGCTCATACGAACGCCTAATGCCAGCATTTCTTCGCGCTGCATAGCGTTCAGTCTTCGAACCAATTCCACATCGCGAGTAGCGGCTAACCCAATCTGATCAGGATACAGAGTGGCTCCCTTTACCCAACTTGCTCCAATCACGGAGTCCATACTAATCACCAACGGAATACCTAGCCTGGCTCCTTCGCTCCATTGCTGTAGTTCGTTAACCCTCTCGGCCGCAGTTTTAGGATCCGCCGATAGATAGTCATAGGCCAGGGCAAAACCCACGTTGCTTTCTCTAAACCAAGCTTCTTTTGGAGAATACAAGGTCAAGTGCACCAGTTGAGCTGCCTTCTCTTCAGGGCTCATTTGCCCTACCAAATCGGCTGCCCGTTCCTCTGGGCTCAAACGCCAATCCTCATAAGGATCCAGAATCCCGTTTTGGTTCAAATCTTTGAATTTCAAGCTACCATCTTCAATTAGAGGAACTTGCCAGCTAACCAAGTAAGGCTCCTCCCCTGGGCCAGCTGCTCCCTGATAACTAAAGTCACTGGCCAAAGAAGTCTCGAGAATTCCCATCATGAAGACCAGAAGCAAACTAAGGCAAATGGAAAGTCTAACCTTGCGCATTTTACAGCCTCCCTCAAATTTCTAAGATGCGGCCACTGCTCCCGCCATATAGCCTCGAATTAAGTACTTACCCATCACCACATAAAGAACTAAGACTGGTAAGGCGAGCCACATTGAACCTGCCATTTGTACATTCCATTCCGCCGCCAAGGTACCCATCATGTTATTTAGAGCAACGGTAGCTGGCATTGAACCAGGTCCACTTAAGATCAAACCAAAGAGCATTTCATTCCAAATTGAAGTAAATTGAAAGACTAACACGGTCACTGTCGCGATCTTTGTGCTAGGTAAGACGATGCGCCGATAGATCCGCCAAGGCCCATGACCATCCATCAAGGCTTGCTGTACGAGGCAATCAGGGATCTCCCCATAAAAACCACGGAACATCAAAGCACACATGGGAGTGCCATAGACAGTGTGAACCAAGACCAAACCTAGTATCGTGTTATAAAGATTCAAGGCCCGGATGGTCTGGAATAGAGGTACCAAAACCGCTTGATACGGCAAGAAAATACCACTTACCATCAGGACAAAGACAATATTATCGTACTTAAAACGAAACTTTGCTAAAACATAACCACAGATCGAGCCGAAAAAGACGGAGCCCAGGCCTCCGCCAAGCGTAATAAGAAGGCTATTAAGCAAGGGCCCTTTTAGCTCTTGAAACGCTTTTATATAAGCATCAAAAGTAGCCTTTTCTGGCAACGATAGGGGATTAGACACCGCCACCTCCTGAGCGGTTTTTAAAGAGGTAGTCAAGGCGCCCCAAAAAGGAATCAAATAAAAGAGGGCAAAAGCAAAGAGTATGACATAGAGCACCACATGCAAAACCTTAGTTTTGACTGCCGCGTTTGTGCGAGTTGAGCCCGTCTGAGCGGCTGGCATAGCATATTTGGTTTCCACTTTTCTACCTCCTGTAATTTTGATACGTAAACGGAACCACTAACACCAGAACCAAGACGAGTAAGACATTTCCGATGGCCGAACCATAGACAAAACGAGTTGATAAGAACGTCTCTTTGTACATTTGAATTGGCAAGGTATGTGATGCGTAGCCTGGTCCCCCGCCAGTTAGTACCCAAATAAAGTCAAAGGAGCGGAGAGCAAACATGGCGATAATTACAATTGCTGTCGTCATGGGAGCTTTTAGTTGAGGCAAAATTAAACGTCTGTAGATTCGCCAAGTAGAGGCACCGTCTAATTGGGCAGCTTGAATTTGGTTTTGAGGTACAGATTTTATACCGCCCAGAAAAACTAAAGCAACATAGCCAGAAAACTGCCAGACCAAGGCGAGCATAATTGAGGGCATCACCGTTTGCTGGGAGGTATGCCAGGTACCGACCAGAAAATCCCAGCCCAAGCCACGAAACAGAGAATTGATAATACCGTTAGCTGGATTGTACATCCACGCCCACAATGTACCTGTCACTACAAAGGACAGGGCAAAGGGCAATAAGAACAGATTACGAAAGAGATTTGTGCCCCTTAAACCCTGATCCATAACAATTGCCAAGAATAAGCCTACCAGCAAACAGATGGGAATAATGGTAAAAAGAATCAAGGTGTTTTTTAAGGAAATCCAAAATGTAGAATCATTCAGCATACGCAGGTAGGCATCAAATCCCTGGAAGTTATAACTTGCCATGAGACCTTTCCAGTCCGAAACAGAAACCCAAAGGTTCCAGCCAATTCCGACATAGATGAAATAGAAGACAAGGCCGAAAGGAATAATCATAACCACCAATGGATGCCGTTTGAAAAAATCAACCATCATAATTCCCCTTCCTGTGTGCCTGGGTGCAAGAAGGAATCTCGCACCCAGGAGTCACAGCTGCTAGTAACTAAGTCCGTGTCCGTAGTCATAAAGTGGATCTTCAATATCAAAAGGTAAGTCACTGCGCTGGGTCAATACTTGAGACATAGAACGAGGTAATTGAACTGGCAGTTTTCCTTGGGGGTTGTAATCTCCAAAGAGTACCTCTGCAATTGCCTTGCCTCCTTGACTGCCTGGATAATAGGCAGAAAGGATAGCTTCGGTGTTTTCTGCACACCAGGTGAGGATATAAGGTCTGCCCATCATAACCACAACCACAATGGGAATACCCGTCTCTTCTAGGGCTTCTAGCATTTCAGTCTGGGAAGTGGTTAGGTCAAGCCGATCTGCTCCCCAAGGCGGGCTGTGCATGTAAGAAGGTTCGCCCACTACTACAATGGCCACATCACTAGTTTTAGCTAGTTCGACCGCCCGTTTAACATCTTCACCCTCGTGTACGACTGTACCGTTTGCGCCAACTCGAGCCTTCACAGCTTCTACAATTGTCATGCCGGCCTGGCTACTAGTCCAACCACCAGTCAAGCTATCCATATCTTCGGCCCTCGCACCTGCCACCAAGATCTTACCTTGGGCTGGCAAAGGCAATACGTCATCATTTTTCAATAGAGTCATAGATTGGCGTGCCGCTTCTAAGGAAAGGGCCTGGTGCTTGGGGTTGCCCACAAAATATTCTGCGTAGACTGGGTCAACGTAGGGATTTTCGAAAACGCCCATATCAAATTTGGCAAGTAGGATGCGTCTAGTTGATGCATCGATAGATTCTTCCTGTATCCTGCCTTCTTGCACCAATTCTTCTATTTGATCAATCAGCCGCATGGATTCGCCACCAATACCATCAACTTTGGCATCACCAACACCGATTACTACTGCTTCCTCAGTGGAAATTTCATAGCCCACAAAGGACGAGCTCTGCTGGATACCCCAAATCATACCCCAGTCAGTTTGGATAATTCCGTCAAAGCCCATTTCTTCCCGTAGTAATCCTTGGAGCGTTTTCTCAGAACCGAGTGCTGCCATCATATCAATGGCCAAGGGGATACTATAATAAGGCATGACAGATGCTACACCGCTTGCAATTGCAGCCTTGAAAGGTTTCAGGTGAATCTCCAGGGTTTCCGTAGACGAAACGATGGGGGCCATATCAATTCCTTCCATTTGAGGACCCGCACCTGGAAAATGCTTAACACAAGCCATGACTGATTCAGGGTTTAACGTTGTCCCTGCTTGATACGCCTCAACTTGGGCTACAACCATTTCAGCTACCAAATCAGGATCTTCCCCAAACGTCTCCATCACCCGGCCCCATCTAGGCTCCGTGGCAACGTCAGCTTCTGGCGATAAAGTCATTCTTACCCCAATAGCCATATGCTCTAAACGCCCGGCTTCACTTAGTTCTCTAACCAAATCCACATTTCTTGTAGCTGCCAGACCCAGGTTATGGGGATGAACTAGACCACCATTTACATAGCTCAAGCCATGCACGGAGTCCATACTTACAACAACCGGAATGCCCAGGCGCGAGCTTTCAGACCATTCTTGGATCTGATTCATCGTTACAGCCGCAGCCTTTGCACCTGGTAGATCCCTCACTAACACAAAACCCACATTGCTCTCTTCCATCCAACGCTCCAAAAAGGCGGGGGCAGAGCCATCGGCCTTGGGTACAAAGGTGGGGTGCTGCATTTGGGCAATTTTCTCCACTAAAGTCATCTGACTAAGGAGATCTTCTACCCTTTCTGCAGCTGGCAAGCGCCAATCTTCGTAAACATCTAGCTTGCCATTGCCGTTTAAATCCTTGAATAAAAAGCCATCCTGTTCGATTAAAGGTTTCACTCTGCCAACTACCTCTGGAACCGCGGCCAGAGCTAAACCAGTTGTTAAGGCTAGTTGCAAAACCACAATGACGGTAACTAGAGACAGCTGTCTTAATGAAGCTTTAGTCTTGAACAATGTTCCACTCTCCTTTCACACCAGCTTCTTTAATGGACTGAGTGATCATTCTGGCGTAGCGCTCTGGATCAGGATCAGAACTGGTGGCAAAGTCAGAGATCCGACTATGAAGATCTGTTGAAACCTGCCAGGGCAATGCAGTACCATGGGTGAAACTCGGATAAACCAACGTGTTGTCATCTAAGAGTTCACTTTTAAATCTCAATGTTAAGCCATCATAAATGTCTTCAGGAACATCACGATAGGGTGAAACGGATTCCTTTGCATTAGTAAAGACGGTCTGCAAATTCTGATCTGCTATCATGGCCGCCCAGCGTAAGCCGTTTTCTACGCCTGTAGAGCCATTGGGAACCACGAAGGCATCAACACAGAAACCAAATGTGTCTGCGGTACCAGGTGCGGCAAAGGCACCGTAATCCTTTCCATATTCCCAACCTTGGGAGGTAAAGAACGCCTGAATCCAAGAACCATGAACCATCATGGCATAATCTCCTGCGACAACCCGACCTGCCGCTTCATACCACAGCCTGGCCGAGTGGTCTGGGGCTACGTAGCCCATTAGCTTTTTCATGTTTTCCAACACTTCTGTAACCTGTTCGATTGTGGCCACGCCATTAATGAAATCCTCATACGTCTGGGGACTCGTACCCATCATTACACTCTCAAAGACTTGGGTAGCGGGCCAACCTTTTCGATCTCCTAAATCTATAGGAAATTTGTCGGCTGGAAGTTTAGCCTGAAGTTCATCACATAGTTCCCAGAAATCATCCCAGCTCACGGGTTCTTGGGGCGGGTTGATATCGTATTCTTCAAACATCTTTTTATTGTAGAAGACCATATTTGTCTTGTGTACGCCAATTGGTACAATGTAATATTTGCCGTCAATTTGACAGAGTTCCGAGATACCCTTAAGCATCCTGTCCTCCAGGCTAAGGGTCTCCCAAAGTTCGGTTAAGTCATAGAGCATCGCCGCCTCTTCATAGGGCTCGAGTTCTAAACCAGGATGGGCCTGAAATGTCTCGGGTGAATTGCCTGTTAGAGCAAGGACTTTGACCTTCATTACCATCGAACCGCCGGCTCCCCCTGGAATCGCATTAGAAATTACTCTAATGTTCGGGTATCGTTGGTTAAAAGCAGCTATAGCAGAATCAACCGCTTCTTTTTCTCCACCAGCCGTCCACCAGTGATAGACATCGAATTTTCCCTCTGCTGCTGTGTTGCCTAGAACTGCTTGAAGATCAATATCCTTCGCCAGAGCTGGAATCTCCATGCTGAATAGGAGAAGTACTAGAATTAGTAGTATGGACCAAGATTTCTTCAATGCGTTTTCCCCCATTCCCTATTCTTGAAAAAGTAGCCTACCCCAAGTGCTCGGGTTGGTGTCGCCTTCGGTGCTTCCTGTCCAGGCCATGCTCACTGTGGCAACCCCTGGGCAGGGAAAGTCAAGGTCATACATGGCAAAGTCAAAGCCAATGACCATGCCTGCTTCGGGAAAAAGGACAGGTATCTGCTCGTTTGCAAAGTTACTCCAGGGAATTACGGCTTCATAGATGTAGCCTCCCGCAACTTCTTTCACGGCATATTCGTAGCCATCTAAGACCTGGTCATCGCCGTCGTCACCCTTGGTCTCCAATCCACAGGTGTTTTCAACCATATCCCGATCCAGACCAGTGTTGAAGTAATAGTCATCGATAATCATAACCAAGCGAAAGTCTGTCGCCTCATACTTGACTCTTGTTGGGTCTGCCGCGGGATTGGTACTGAAAAACAGAACCATTGCATCGGCCATATCTGGTGGAAAACCTTCACGATACATAAATGGTGTATCGTCTTGAACCTCACCCGCGAGGTAGAGATTCTCTTGATCCCACATAAAGTACATTTTTGCGCTTAAGTCATCTGTCCCGGTCCACTGATTTGAGTCCCGAACGAGCTGCTCAGCATGATCTAAGACAAGGGGTGTCGAAGTATTCCATTCACCTAAATCCGCGTCAATGGATATGTGGGCGGGAGCCTTCCAGGCTGTGATCTCAAGATCTGTGTAGGCTTCTGCAACAAAGAAACAGGGCATAAGTGCATTCATCAAGGTAACTACCAAAAATAATCTGGTCAGACAACGTACTATGGTTTTTCTCATTTTCCCTTCCTCCTTTTGACTCACGTTCTTATATTTAGCCCATATTGTAGGCGTTTGATAGGATTTCATCACCCCAATCTTGCTTTGATAACAGCCTAACAAGTTCAGCTGAATTTACCCTGAAGGTTTTTGTTTTGGTTACAAGTTTTACATACATAGAGACGTCAAAAAAACTCCTCTAAAAAAGCTGAGGAGTATCGCCTTTTAGATGGGCAATTCTACGGAAAAAATCGTATTTGCCCCGACTGTACTAGTGATTTTAATTGTTCCTCCATACTTTTCTACTACTGATTTGGCAATTGCTAGACCAAGTCCTTGCCCCCCTTCGTTTCTACTTCTTGATTTCCTGACCCGGTAGAAGCGATCAAACACCCGGTCTAGATCTTCGGGTTCTATTCCTTCACCGCTGTTCTCAACAGTCAGGTAGACGCGGCGTTCAGCCTCTGCCAAGTTTAGGGAAATAGAGCCTCCTTCCGGAGTATATTTGATTGCATTATCCACCAAAACACTAACTAGGCGGGTTAATGCTTCTAATTCACCATGATAATACACCTCTTCTTGGATGCAGACATTTAAGCCTAGCCCTTTCTCATTGATATAGGCTGAAAGACCCTTAATCTGTTGTTCGACTAATTCACTGAAGTTGATTCGCTCGTTTGTCTCGACGCCTGAGCCAATGTCCTCTAGATAGAGCATTTCATTGACCAGATTAACCAGGCGATCGAGTTGATCTTTTAAGAAACCAACCCATTTTTCCTGGGATTGCACTGTTTCAGCTTTGTTTGCCTGAATTACGGCAAGGTTGGTAATTGCTGCAGTGAGGGGTGTCCTTAGTTCGTGGGAAATGTCCGAGAAGAATTCTCCCTGCCTTTTAAACATTTCTTCAATGGGCTTGACAGATAGCTCCGTGATTAGTTTGCTAACAAAGTAGACAAAGATTAGACTTACCAAGGCTATCGTAATTAGAGTAAAGGCCGTGGAACGAAGATGCTGAGTAGACGTTGTCACATCAAGAACCACGATCTTGATGCGTTCACCGTTGATCTTTTGCTTTTGGTATTTGTAAAAGCGATCATCGACCCTGATTCGGGCAGCTATATCGTCTTTTGCCACAACCTCGCTCAAGATATTGTTCGTCTGTGATGAACTGAAACTATCATGTGCGTATGATGTCTTGAAGTACTTGAAGATATTGGAATCAATAAGGGGTTGAATGTAATCATAGGTGGCCACATCAATCTCTGAGATGAACAGATGCGGCGTGTCACTGCTGCTATGGATCTCTCCGAGGGGCATGGACATGTAAGTATTGATTAGTCTTGTAGCAGATTGCTCCGAACTAAGCCAAGTAATGACATAAAAGCCAAGGAGGGCTGCGGAGAGTATGAAAAAAATCAAAAGCATATTGACTAACATGAATTTACGCCTCAAGGCTTGGAACAATTTTAACCCTCCAGTTTGTAGCCGATGCCCCTGATAGTGATGATTCTTGCTTGGGAGCCGATCTTTTTCATTTTTCTACGAATGGACGAAATATGAGCTTCCACATTATTATAAGTGACGTCGCTGTCCAGAGGCCACAACTTGGTGATAATAGCTTCCTTGTCAAAAACATGGCCTGGATTATAGAGAAAGAGTTCGACGAGATCCGACTCTTTGGCCGTTAACTGCACCTTTTTTCTGTCAGTCTGCAGAGTGGCAGTTGCAATGTTCAAAGAAATATTGGCCAGCTCAACGGTTTCAGTCTTGTACGTATCCTGTTTTCTCCTATATAAGGCCCGTAGTCTCGCCTTCAGCTCTGTCGGATCAAATGGTTTGGTTAGGTAATCGTCTGCACCGGTATCTAGGCCTGTAACTTTGTCGCCGGAGCTGCGCTTAGCCGAAAGCAGCAAAACCGGCACTGTATTCCCTCTGCTACGAATCTCAGAAAGCACTTCAATGCCGTCTAGCCCAGGTAACATAATGTCTAGCACTATTATGTCGTATCCACCGCACATGATATAGTCGACTGCAGTAAGGCCATCGTGGACATACTCCACTGTCCATTTTTCTCCTTTTAAAAGTTCTTTTAGCGACTCACACAACTGCACTTCATCTTCAACTAATAAAATCTTCAACGGAGATCACCTCGCGAAGCGTTCCTTCTATATCCGCGACAATTAATTCCTTATAGCCCATGCTGATCACCTTCGCATTCTTTGCGTCCTACTTTCTGCAGAATGTCCCGAAATCCCTCTTATCGTCTCTGTGGAACGAGCATCCTCTACACCCCAAGACGAAGATCATAGCTATTGCTGCCAAAGCCATGATGCTTCCTAAAGAACTCACCATACCATCGCTGGGTAGGCAAATAAACCCATCGTAAATGAGACCCTTCAACCAGGCCGTGAGGGTAAATATAAAGTCTTTCCCAGTGGAAGATAGGTAGGCATGGGTAATACCGATATTGCAAAGGTACCATTATAGTTGAATACCCATTACTGTATAATGCAAGCATTAGTCCCAAATACGAAATTCATGCGAATTGTGTGAGGTACAGTCCCCAACTCCATCCTACCTTTAGCAATGTGGTAATAGATCTCTCCGAGACGGAGTTCCTGCTTGAACTTTCTAACCTCCGTATCCTCATCAATAAGCAGGTACTCAATGCCTGCCATCTCGCAGTAGTCTTCCACATACTCGGGAGTAAGAGCCTGACTAAACACCGAATAGTGGGCGCCTCCAGCTAAAATCCAACTCTCCGCAGCAACCTTGAGGTTAGGTTTCGGATCCCAAAGAGCCCTAGCCACCGGGAGTTTGGGCAAATCAGCAGGGGGGTTCACTACATCAACTTTATCATCCGGAAACGATTGCCTAAATCAATCAGAGAAGCGCAGATAGCTGGCCCCGTAGGTGCCGCGAAAAGCAAACGAGCCGAGTTCTCTTTCCCGCCAATATCTAAGGTTGCACATCCAAGACTGGCTTATCTGCGGCAATAGACTCACAGACTTCGAGCATGTGGGCACCGGCTCCCCTCGGGATCGAGGTGATAGACATAGTCTTCCATAAAAGACGTACCGCCCTCAAGACCAACATTCATCACCTTCATCGCCCTCAAAATGGCTGCTGTTTTCCAGTCACCTTCCGCACCAAAGCCGTACCCATCGTTCATCACGCGCTGAACCGCTAAGCCTGGAAGTTGCTTGAGACCAACAAGGTCTTCGAAATTGGTGGTAAAGCCCTTGAACCCGCCTTCTTCAAGGAAAGAGCGTAGACCAATCTCGATACGAGCCGAATCCCTGAAAGCCTCTCGCTCTACCCCGCCTTCCCGAACTCGATCGGTTAAGACATAGCTCGCTTCATATTCCTTAAGGAGAGCATCGACTGCCCCTCCGTCGCCGCTTCTACATGTGTAATTAAATCCCCTAAAGAATAAGCATTGACCTCATAATCCAACTGAATTTGGGCCGCAACCTTATCCCCTTCTGTGACAGCCACACTCACCACTTTTTATAAGTTCGGCATCAAACGCAATACCATGCTCCTTTAGTGCCTTTTTATAACCTTTAATCCTTTCTTGCGATGGGATCACACCCTCAGGTCCATTGATGTAGCCAATGCGTCGATGTCCCAAACCCACCAAGTGGTCCACAACTTGCTGCGCGGCATTAACATCGTCAGGTAAAACGGAGTTTTTCTTTAACCACTAGGGTGTTGGCAAATTCAGGGTCTATGTCGGCACTCGCTTCAGGAAAACCCACCGCCCTAGCCAGTCCCTGCTCTACGAGATCTGTAAGTTTTACCTGGACTACTCCCTCTTTGTCGCCTCTTATTTCATAGACGATGTTAGGATCCTCAACCGTGACTAACTCGACCCAATCGCGTGCAACGTCAATTTGAATTTCTGCTTCGTATGGCAATTCGTCGCCGAGCTTGACTTTTATAAGATCTTTATCTCCAACACGATAGCGAACCGGCAGCTGTTTCAGAGTACAATCCCACGACTTTCATATTGCCGTTAGCCTCCGCCCCAGCTACAATCGGTATACAGAAAAGTGCTACCATCACTAGAATTGAACAAAGCAAGACCGCAAACAAAAGGCGATTTTTCAATTGTTTTACCTCCCTTTGGCCTAATCATTGCATGTCAAACTCATGATCATTATAAGTAAACACAGGGTTAATATAAATGGAATATATTTTATTTCCATGTAACAATCTATAAATTTGCCCTCAAGCTGGCGCAAAGCGTAAGTGTTCTTGGAAAAACGTACGAAATCCCTGCAAAATGCGCGCGGGACAGTCCCTCAAACACGGCGAGAGTAACCTAAGGTTGGGGTACAAGGTTTGGCAGGATTTTTCTCATTTTTCCAGAAGATGGTTAATATCGCAAATTTGGGGGTTTGATTATGAAGACAAAGAGTCGTTTATTGGGTTCAACGATTTTCTTCCTTGCTGCCATACTACTCACCGGGTGTGTAGGAGGACTCACCGGTGGTGATACGGACCAGACAGTCCAAGGTTTTCTAACCGAAGTGACCTCTGCCATTGTAAGTCTGGGGCCTGAGCGAATTGCGGCTCTAATTGATTTCCCCATTATCTTTAGCGATGAGATTTATAACGAAGAAACCGGTACTGTAGAGAATATAGACGTAAACATCACTAGCGCCAATTTTGTTGACTTCACCCAAGATGCTTTCGATATCGCCAGGGCCGACGGAACCAGGTTGTTAGTGAAAATTACTGTTAAGGACGACGGAATACTTTATGGCCAAAACACCGCCGTAATCAAGGATGCTGTGGTCAGTGTAGAGATTGAGTTCAAGGAAGAAACAGCAAAAAAACTGTCGGACTCAATCGGCCGAGCCATCCTTGACGAACTCGCTAGTGGAGAAACACTTTTTTCTGAGGAAGAAATCCATGAAATACTTGAAGACGCGTGGAAAGACTTGCGCTATGAAATAGCAGGTGAGGGTGAATGGCCCGGACAATGGGGGCCGGTAGAGGAAAACCTGCAAGACTTTGAACTCAAAAAGGTAGGTACAAAATGGAGATTTAGTACTTCCGAGGTTTCCCTTGGAACGCTCAGCGTATTGAGCAGTCGCCTTTAGTAGTCCAACGTTGCGAGCTTGTTCGACTTGTTTGATCTAGGTCAACCGGCCCTTTAAAAAGTACTCTCTGTCGAGTTCGAAAAAATCCATGTGAACGGCAATGTCTTGATTCAACGTAAGGGTATCCCCACTCCAGGCGCTATCACCTCCCATAAGCACTATCTGTCCCGCCTGTGAACGATACGCAGCCTCAAGGCCCATTGGAGAGTCTTCTACCACCATACAATTCTGTGGCTCTAGATCCAATCTCCGAAAAGCTCGCAGGAAGATGTCTGGGGCAGGTTTTCCCTTTATTGCTCCGTCATCATATACTACACTGTGGAACGAGAACCACTTGTCCAGTTCAAAGACTTCAAAATAGAAGTCTAGGTTTCGTTTTCCCGAAGAGGTGGCTATGGCCATGGGTACACCCTGCCCCTTGAGACGATCAAGAAATTGCGGTGCCCCAGGAGCCAGTTTCAGCCCTTCTCCATCTTCGAGACACAACCTTCTGTACAGAGTCTCTTTTTTCTCTTCAAGCTCCTTTAGGATGTGGCCATCCGCATCGTGACCTAAAAGGAATCGAAGGATGTCAGGTGTTGTTCTTCCCTGGACCTTCGTCTTCAGTTCTTCTGTCGTTAGTTCATACTCCCTAAGCTCACGGGAAAGCATCGTCCATGCTACGTTATGCTTCTCCGTATCCCAATACAATGTTCCGTTGAAATCAAAAACGATTCCATGCAAGCAGATCACCCCATACGTTGTAAGGCACATATTTGTCAAGCACTATGTCTAATATTATAACAGACTCCCCGGGTTATCTGAAGTAACCTTGGGAGTCTGTTTGGATGCCTTCTAATTGTTCAATTTGAAATGCTGTATGAGCTCCTTTAATTTGGTTCCCATATCCATGAGATCTTGGGCAGAGTTGGCTACTTCCTGCATAGAAGCTGCTTGCTCCTCTGTAGCGCTTGCTATCTCATGTCCACCACTGTTGACTTGCTCTAACCCTGCTGTGAACTCTTCTACTTGCCGCTCGATCTCTTCTACTGCTTCCAAAATATTACCGAGAATCTCACTGCTTTGATTTACATTATCTAACGCCATTTCTGCCTGCCTAGAACCCTCACTCATACCGCTGACTGTGGCTGTAATTCCGTTTTGAATCTGGCCTATCAGTGACCCAATATCTGTAGTCGCCGTAGAAGACTGTTCGGCGAGTTTGCGGACTTCATCGGCAACAACTGCAAAGCCTCGCCCATGTTCACCAGCACGAGCTGCTTCAATCGCGGCGTTGAGAGCCAACAGGTTGGTTTGATCGGCAATCGCACTAATAGTGTTGACGATATTTCCGATCTCGTCAGATAATGAACCTAGACTACCTACTTCGTTGGCCAAGTTTTGGGTGTTGTCGCGTAGTATTTGCATCTGGCGGACGATGTCCGAAATGGCCCTAGTTCCATCAGTTGCTTGACGAGACACACCTTGAACCGTTTCATTCATGACTTGGGCGTTGTGTTCATGGAGTCAAGGGTACCCGAAAACTCATTGGTAGTGCTAGCAACCTCTTCGACAGAAGCACTCACCTGCTGCGAGGCGGCTGCCAGTCTTCCACTTGTGTCTGCCAAATCAGATGTCGTTCTTGAAGTTAAGCCAAGGACCTCCTTGATACTTTCCATAGTCTTATTCAAAGCGTTGGCAACTGCGCCAATCTCATCCTTAGAGCTAACGTCTACAACTTCTGTCAAATCTCCAGCGGCAGCCGCTTCAATAACTACCTGAACTTGTTGTAATGGATTAGCGATTTGCCGACCGAGGATAATGGCTACTAAAACTCCAATAACCAGAAAGGCTACCGATACTACGACAAAAGAGCTTCGCAAAGCATAGACATCTTCAAGCACTTCGGCTTCCATGGCTCCTACCCCGATCATCCAGCCAGTAGAGGGGACAGGGGCAAAACCAATAACTCTGCGGGTTCCATCTAGATTATACTGAGCAACGCCGGTATTCCCTACTCCCAATGCACGTATGGCCGCGCCAGCTTCCGCAAGGTTTCCTGTATCGGTAAAGAGGTTTCTTTGATTCATAACGTACTCACGAGTGGGATGGGCGAATAATGTGCCAGCTGAGTTCAAAATTAGAGCCCAACCATTATCACCGTAACCTAGTCTATCGGTAATTTCATTGAGTGCTGTTCCATCTCGCCTCCCAACCAGGACGCCTACTATTCTTCCCTTTTCTTTAATGGGAACCGCATACATTAAAACAAGACTATTATCGACCCTACTAATCAGAAGATCCGAAACCACAGAACGTCCCTGAAGAGCTTTAATAATATGATCGCGGTCACCCAAATTTGCTATAGAACCATCAGTATATTGAGCAAACCCATTAGGATCAACTACACCTATTGCTAGATACAATCCTAGTCGTTCTAGTTCAGATTGGAGAATTGGCCTTTGCAATGCCCAATCCATACTTATTATCTCTGGTCTAGCCGCGATGGTCTCAAGAGCGGTCAATTGCACTTCAAATCTGCTTTCTAAGTACTCAACAGCTTCTTCAGCTTCCATGATGAGAGCTTGCTCAACTTGCTTGGTAACAGCTGATGAACCTCTGCTGTAAGCGAAAAGCCCCAATCCCACACTGATAACGAGTACGAGAACGCCTACGAACACACTAATTCTGACTGCAATACTCCGTTTCAAGAAATGCATCCCCCTATTTTGAAGCTACGCTATATACCGAATCGGTAGTCAGCGCTGCTTCGATAAACTGCTCTTGCTCTCCGTTTGTGAACAACCTTTCCACATCAATTATAACGGTAAGCCCGTTGTCAGACTGGGCTACACCATCCACGAAACTAACTAGCTGACCAGATATACTATCTGGAGGCTCCTGAATGGCTGATGTTTCAATCTCCATTACTTCATCAACGGAATCAACAACTGCGCCAAACAGAGAATCTCCAATCTCGAGGATAATGATTTTCGAGTTTTCTATATGCGCTGGCTCTGGTAGTCCAAATCGGCTTCTTAGAGATATAATCGGCACAATTTCACCACGCAGGTTGCGGATTCCACAGATTTGATCACTGGTCTGGGGAAGACGAGTGACTTTTGCCCATTTCACAATCTCCCGGACCTTTGAGATACGAATCCCATATTGTTGGTCCTCTAGGCTGAAAACAACAAATTTTTGGTGCGCTTGGGCTGTACTAGAGTACTGCACCACACACCACCTCCCTGTCTAAGAATGCATGTTGCACAGCTACATACTCACTGCGGCTTTTCCTCTACTCATGGCTTCGACGAACACTTTCACAATGTCAGGATCAAATTGCGTTCCTGCATTATTCCTGAGTTCCTCTATTGCTTGTCCCTTGGTGAGACTCTTTTTATAGGGGCGCTCACTAACCATGGCATCGTAGGCATCAACCACTGCAACAATTCTGGACTGTAGTGGTATGTCTTTGCCCTTTATCCCTTTGGGATAGCCCGACCCATCCCATCTCTCATGATGCGCTAAAACGTAGGTAGCGATATCAGTTAAATCAGGGACGGCACCTAAAAGCCTATATCCCACTTCTGGATGGCGAATCATCTCCTTCCATTCATTTTCCGTAAGTACACCGGCTTTATTTAAGATCTGCTCGTCGATGGCAATTTTTCCTATGTCATGGAATAACCCCACAATTCCTAACTCATTGACCTCTTGATCGCTTAAGCCTACTTCTTTGGCTAACCGTTTGCACAAGGCACTTACCCTCTTTGAGTGCTGCTCCTCACGAGGATTTTTCTCACATAAAGCTACCATCAAAGCTTGGATAGTCTCACCCCTAAATCCAGAACTTTGATACAGCTTTGCACGGTACATGTGATTTTCAGCCCTCTTGAAAACGGTATCAATATCTTCGGTAGATTCAGTCTTGGTGGACCAACCAAGGGACATAGAAATTGGTATGGAATTTACCGTCTCCTTTTGTAACGCTTTCTTGATTCGCGACACCAATTTTTCAGCTTCTCGTGAATTAGCTCCAGGGATAACTACAATAAACTCATCACCGCCCCATCTAGCGATAATCTCATCACCTCGGCAAGTACTTTTAAGTATTTGAGCTACTTTCCGGAGGAGCCGATCGCCAGTTGCGTGCCCAAAAGTGTCATTTACTAGTTTCAGTCCGTCTAAATCTGCCATAATAATTGAGACGGAGAGGTCACGAAAATCGTCCAGTTCCTCACGCTTCTTTTCGAAGTATCTCCGATTATGCAGGCCAGTTAGGTGATCATGGTAGCTTAGGTATTCTATTTCCTCTAATCGCTTCTTTTCTTCGGACACATCCCGGAAAACAAGTACTGCTCCTGTTATCTCGCCATCGATACTCATGATGGGGGCAGCACTGTCTGCTATGGGCTTCTCAGCGCCATGTTTGGATAATAACAGTATGTGATTAGCCAAACCTATAGTTTTCCCAGAGTTCAGGACGGTTTCTACAGGATCTTCACACTCTTCTCGGGTATCTTCGTTTATAGCATTGAACACTTGGAAAAAAGGTTTCCCCAGTGCTTCTTTGCTCGACCATCCTGTCAGTTCTTGAGCTACCTCATTGATCATCTCTACTCGACCATCTCGATCGGTTGCTATCACTCCATCTCCTACCGATAGCAATGTAGCTCTCAGACGCTCCTTCTCTTCCTTTAGTGCTATTTCGCTTTTTTTCCGTTCCAAGCCAGCCCAAACCCCATTCATCAAGAGTGTGATTTGCCAGATATCCATGTCATTATAATCTGTCTCCTTGTTGGCCAGGCCAATAACTGCTACGATTTTTCCTTGATCAAAGATGGGAAGTGTCATAAACTTAGTCAGCCCTACATGTCCTGCCGGGTATCCCTTCTTGAGAGAATTGGTTTTTGCAAAATCATTAACAATAACGGGTTTCTTTTGCCGGACAGCTTCGCCCCAAACTCCAGTTTTGTCGAGTTGATAAATGGTTTCTCTGTCTATAATTCGGCACTGCCCCATCACATCGTGTGACCAAGTACTGAGGGTGAACTCCTTCTTTTCATCACAATACAAGTATATGTACCCAAATTTGCTACTGGTCAGTTCCAATGATTCAGCCAAGGCATAATCTAGTAACTCCTGCATCGAAGTGGTTGGGTGCTGCAGAATACGCACCAAGCTCTCATTACGCTGTAAGTTTTGGCGAATTTCCTGTTGAGCTTTACGCCTCTGCAGGATATTGATAACTAGGGCGATAATGACAACTAGTTGAACAAACAAGAAAAAAGCAAGGGAATATAGCCATCTCTGACGGGACTTCTCTAACTCCCTCTCAGTCACTTTTCTTTCTGTTATGTCATGTAAGGTGCCAAACACAGAGTCTGTCTCTAAATCGTACTCGCCAATAGAATGCACATCTATGATGACGCCATCCACCGGACGTCTCAATCTAAGCTCAATGTCATATGGTATGTTTTCTTCGAGGAGCGCCTGCAAAGCGCGTTCACGCACCTCTCGGTACTCGGGTAGAGTGATCTCGTGTAAATCCGGAATTGGTCCTCCACTGGCCAGACCAAGAATCTGTTCAGCTCCATCAGAGAGGATAAGCCGATCGTCCGAGAGACGAAATTCCCACGAACCTAAGCCAGTAATCATCTCTGCTCTACGCAAACGGGCATTCTTTTCCAGGAGCTCTCCCTCGGCTTCTACACGAGCTGTGATATCACTTATAACAGAGAATAGTAAGCTTTGCTCTTCATCGATGGGATAGGAGTAAACCTCAACCGTGCGAACTTCTCCACTAGCCAGGCGGTGTGGAAATATGAAAAAGTTCCTTTCCTCGTTCGCCGCTGCACGCCTTTCTTGAGCCACTTCTTCAGGTGTGTACATGTGAATCTTATCTATGTACATGCTCTTCAATTGTTCTACAGAGTAGCCGTAGAAACTTGCAGCCGCTTCATTGGCATTGACGATCTTTCCTGACTCTGTTTCAACAAGCAGCATAATAGAACCGTGATTATTGAACGCTCCTGCCCAGAGGCCATCAGAAGCCTGCATCTGTGCCACGACTGGCACGGACGTCAATGCTACAAGAATACAAAGGCCAACAATTGCTTGTACCCACTTTCCCCATTGCACTACATTCTTACCTCCATATGCCCATCGCCTAGAGCAGGGCGCATGCCCTAATAAGATCCGAGATTTCACCAGAGATCATTTGAACTGCTGCAACTATATGACGGTTAAACTGTGTATCGCTATTTTGATCTAGAAAGTCGATACAGCCACCAATACTTAAAGGAGGACGAAAAGCTTGTTTACTGGTCATGAAATCGATTTCGTCAGCCACCGTCACTATTTGGGTTAGGAAACATGGTCGCTCTCCTTCGAGGTGTGTCGGGTAGCCACCTTTCCCATTAGCCCAGCGATGATGGTTTAGGACGATACCCTTCACGGTATCATCCATGCTAGGTAAACTCGCAATATATTGCCAGCCATGTATGGGATGTGTCCGGATTAATTCCACCTCTTCAGTCGATAGAGCTGTATCCTTATTGAGAATTTCTAAAGGAATCTGATATTTGCCAATATCATGAAGTAGAGAACCCATTTTGAGCTGGGATAGTTCACGACTGGATAGCCCTAGTGCCGTTCCTATAACATGGGCTAGTTCGCGTGTACGAAGACAATGCACAAATGTGCGATAGTCTAACCTAAGCAGAAACTTCATCACATCAATGTCAGAGTCCGTTAGTTGATTCCTATCGGTCTTGTCCGTGAATTTTGCTTCAACATTCACCCAGCTCACCTCCTTCTGCGTTGCCCGCGCAACGGTTGCATATGCAACCGTTTGGCTTAAAAAATGGTCACCTGACTCCACGTGCCATATTTGCAATCAAATCACAGGAGCCTTTCCCTTTAAGCTCCATAACAAGCTTCCGGGAAGCCTCAAGCAGGCTTCGAACACTATCTTGGTCGGTATTCACAGGGCACCTGTAGCTGTTTACTCTGCTCGACAGTTGATTGATAGTGTCTTTTCCCCTATCGGTCGCGCGGAAATAGACACAGAGCGATTCGCCAAAACGGACTTCTTGTACTAAGTCGTCCCGTTCTAGGGCGACCACAATCTCTTCTAGCGTTTCTTTGGTGAAAGTGGTTACTCTAGCCATATCGGCAAGAGTAAACGTATCCGATGAGCCTGCGATCCAAAGCACCGGAAGCTCTAAAACCGATAAACCCAAGTATGCAGCACAGCGACTTAAGCAACGCTCCATCTCCTGGTGTAAAAGCTTATGTATAAAATAGAATTCAATCATATCCCCACAGGACATCTCCCCGTATCCTCCTATCATTATTACTTAGCTCGTCTGCTTCATGAACCTGCTGATTAATTCGACTGCATTGACAGGGAGATTCTTCATTTGCTGCACATTTGACACATAATTATTCCCATATACGTATTGCACCAATTTAAAAGCGGTACGAGCAAAAGTAACTCGCTCTTTTTCGTCAAGTGCCAGAAAACCCTGTGCAAAGGCAAGCCCTTGGCCTTTTGCATGTTTTTCTATGAGTTCATGTAAAACCGCTTCTCCCCTCTCCGTGAGGGTAAACTCGCAATAGCGACGATCCTGGCAAATTTTGCGTATCACTAGTCCGTTTTTCTCTAGAGAATAAATGCTCTTGGAAATCGTGCCTTTGTCCCTTTGCATTATCAAGGCCACTTCTGTCACAGTGCTTTCTTTAGAAAACCATATCACCAACAATATTTGCTCTTCTGTCACTGTCAACCCTGCGTCCTGAGCGACTTTCTCCCAGTTGTCATAGATCTCATCCCAAAGGAGACGTAGGCAACAAATGGTAACGAAATCTAGGCTTCCCCGAGCGTTATCCATGTGTTACCTCCCTCAACTTTATCGTGACTACGTATACACCCACCCCACAAGTTGTCCCATAATTTTACCACAAATTGCTAATGATTGCCAACAAAACGTTAAATAATACTGATATAGTTGTCTTTTTTTAGTACTCGCGAAGCGCATTTACTAAATCATAGAGATTTTCCAATTCACCAATGACCCGATCAAGCTCGCTATTCCTTAGTTTGTCAGATTCGACAAACGGTCTCAAACGTAGTTTTTGAAATCTGTTTTCATTAATGCGCTCAGTTATCATCAGCAAAACCTTACCTTTCATCAAGTCTAAGCTCCTTCAATAAAATCGGCACATCTACACAAAAAGAGACCTTTTCCTAACATGATGCTAGAAAAAGGCTTGAAGAATCATTTTAAGCGTGAACTCAACTTATCACAATTCAGAAAGGGAACCCGGCGATCATAGCTTTTAGAGCCTTAGACCCGTGGCTTTGCGTCCGTTCCTTTAAGAACGTTTGCCTTTTTCTTCCGTTTGGTTAATGAAAACATTTTTTATTATGGCACATATTGTTAAATAGGTCAAGGCTGCCGACGGTAGCCGCATGAATTTGCCGCGATACCTTTTTCGAAATACACCCAAATTGCGCGAGGGACAGTCCCTCAAACTATAGCTCGCGCTCTAGAGCAGCTCGAACTGTACTGACTGCATCTTCAACATCAATGCTTGACTCAAGCTCCCAAATGCGATTGAGGGTTTCAATGCTCTTCTCCAGATCTCGATAGGCGAAGGTTCTCGTGTCCCAGGGATCTTCGCCCAACGCATGGGTTCCAGAAAAATAGATACGAGCCAGAATCCAAAGGGCGTCTACGTCTTCAGGGTTTGCCTCCACCTTCGCCTCCAAAAGTCCCACAGCCTCATCATATCTGCGCTCAAGTAAAAGTTGCTCCCATTGACTTCTTTGTCCCCCTTGAACCACTACATCCCCAGGGATAGTAGTATCTGCACCGAAATGTAGACCACCGCTAGAGGAAAGCGTATTTCCCTCCTCATCCAAAGCCTTAACCACTATTCTTAAACGGTCATAGACTTCAGGACGTCCCACCAAGTAAGCTGGATCAATCCCTCGCGAATCATAACGTACTACGCCAAATCCAGTGACCGTCCGTTTGTCAAATACCATACGCCTTTGCTTGGTTATCTCCGACCTGGCGCTAACATAAGATGTTCCACCCTCCGCGTTAATGATAACCCCTGATACGGACACTCCGTACTCATGGGCACCAGGATAAGCATCCCATGAAATTTCAAAGGACTCGCCTGCGTAAATGAAGTTTGGTTCAGGTTGCAGAAGTCTAACTGGCTCCACAAAGCGAAACTCTATGAGGGGTGATTTGTCCTGGGCCGTTAGATCCAATTCTCCATGGAGAATTTGCAGGTGCGTGCCTTCCACCAATTGTGCCTGATGATAGTTCAAGCCAATCCCAAACTCAAATGTAGCTTGGGGTAAGGTGCCGACAAATGTGCCATCTTCCGAGGTTACCCACCGACCTGGCTGATCGGTGAAGTAGGAACGAGAACCGTCGATTATTTGGTTAGCATACACATTAATCCCTGATAGAGGCTCACCCAATGCAGTAACCCTTCCCTGTACAAGGACGGGTTCCCCACTTTCTTGCACTCCTAAGTTGGCCAGCTTCGTTTTGATCTGCTCCTGATAATAAGGGACAATGCTAATTTCCAGGGGCTCACCAGTACTAGAATCATGCAGGGGTTGGGCACGAAATTCTTCTTCAGACTCCTTGGCCATCATCAAAACCCTTTCATAGGCGTTTCGAGCCCCATCGTAGTCTCCTCTCAAAGCCAACACGTCTCCTAGCTTGATCTCAACTTCAATTGCACTGTGGTTTGGTAGATGGAGTTGACAGTATTCTATAACTGCCAAAGCTTCATCTAGGAGGTTTCTCGCCTCGTAGATTTGAACCAGGCGCATTGCTGCATTTAGTCTTCCTGTTGCCCTTTCATTTCGAAGGGCCTGAAAATAAAACTCTTCGCTGCGGGGATCACCAAGAATATGGTAGGATTCGGCCAGCTTGTAATCAACATGGGCTGCCGCCCAATGATGGGGGTATTTT
>DIPH01000045.1 GCA_002424045.1 Firmicutes bacterium UBA5493
ACTTTGTAACCCATCTGCTTTAGGCGGCGAACAAGAAAAAGACTGGTTGGTGTACTAGCCGTCGTCACTAATGCTTTCATTGTGCTTGCCTCCAATGGACTGTCAATCTATAATTAAGACGAGTATAACACTTAGATAATAACACATTAAAGCACATAATAGTAGTCGTTTTCCATAAAATAGATGGAGGGTGGACAAGTTGCATGTACGAGTAGCCACTGCAGAAGACAACACTAAATTAATAGCGATTGAGCAGCTCACGCCGCAGGGGGAACAAATAAAACTGGTCAGTGAGCGCAAAGATTACTTCATTCGAGCCAAGAAGTTTGAGGAACCGATTCTCCTGGTGGCAGAGGATGAAGCGCAAGGCAATATTTTGGGAATCATGGGTATTGGTCCAGTTAATGTGAGGCTTAGGGGGGAGATGGTACGCGGCGGATTAATTTTCGACTGGCGTTCTAATCCTCTGACACAAAAGGGACTTCCCAGGCACATGTTACGGCTTTGGCAGGCGGCGCAGGACGAGATAGCCCGTCGGAAGCTCAAGTTCATCTTTGGCTACGTGAAAGAAGACAATGAACGCTCTCTGGGCATCCTTACAAAATACGGAGCGCAGGCTGTGGAAACAAAAGAGTTTCTTACCATGCCTGTTCACGCCAGCTTCTGTAGAGATCGAGCACAAGTGAACAAGGTGGACATTGAGCGCACTATCAATGCAGACAGAGAAAACATCATTCTTCACAGCAATTTTGGAACCCTCGATTTATTCCCCGATCTATCCCAGAGTAGTTTTGCTGCTACACAAAGGGAACGTTATATGTTCGGAAAGTTTTCATATGGTAAGTCAGCGGTCAAAGTCTGGGACACGAATGATGAGTATTCGCAGAGAGTGTTGAATATGCCCTTGCTCTACAAAGTTGCTCGGCCAGTGTTTAGTGCAGGATCCCGAGTCTTTTCTTTGCCCCGTATCCCTAGACTCGGCGATGAGATTAGAGTGTGGCAACTATACGACCTGATCCTCAATCAACCAGGCGATCTCTCCTACCTCCTGGAAAAGGCGCGGCTGGCTGCAAGAGAGAATGGCGTCGATTACTTGGTGATTTGTATGAACTCAAGAGACCAAGAATATGAACAAATCTCTAGAAAGGCTTGGGTACGTCTAAAATACCATCTGTTCTTCTTACCCTTAACGGAGCTTCCTTTGCCTCAGGAGCCTACGTACTTTGACGTTACATATCTCTAATCTCCGCCGCAGATCATCAGTGAGGTGTAATTAATGAAGCTTTTGAAGGAATTTCACCGTAGTGAAGGTCTTAACCTGCATGGTAAGACCATCAAGCGCGAAGCAGTCAGGGCAATTATCCGAGAGGGCGATCAATTGCTCATGGTGTATTCTCCTGTCAATAAGGATTACAAGTTTCCAGGTGGGGGCATCAAGGAACCGGAAAGCCACGAGGAGACACTGTTCAGGGAGATCAAGGAAGAGTGTGGGGTCATTTTGTCAGAAGTGACAGACGAATTTGGGCTTGTGGTGGAATACGCCACAGCGCGGGAAGCAGAGTATGATGTATTTAAGCAGATCTCTTATTATTACCTATGTAGGGTAAATCCGCGCTTCTTAGGCCAGAATCTAGACGAATATGAGCGGCAGTTGGGCTTTCGTCCAGAGTGGGTGAGTATAGAGTTGGCCCTCAGGGAGAATCAGTCTGTTTTGGACGGAGATTTTGGTGACCCACCTTGGTGGACTAAGAGGGATACCTATGTGCTCAGAGTGTTGGCGGAGATGGGCAATCCATATGGATAGGCTGAGAAAGCATCTTCTGTATCTATCCACAGGCGAATTTGCAGCACTTTGTACCTTTGGTTTTTTGTGCCGTTCTTTGCGACTGGGACCAACTAGCCTTGCAGCGTTTTCCTATCTCATGTTTGTTCTGCTACAAGGTAGCATCTATTGGGGTTATCGGTATGTATTGTTGCGTAAACGACAGAGTCCAGGCTGCAAAGCAGCGACATTCTGGAGAGTGCAGCGGTTTTTGAGCACGGGTTTGATGGCGCTAGTAGGGCTTATGATACCCATCGCTCACAAGGGTCTTTGGGATTTATTTTGGGGCATTGCGGCGTTTGCATTTGCCTTCATCGAGTACATCAACTACTTCTGGTACCGCTTAAGCTATGGCAAATCGGGCTTTAACATTAAAGTCTTGTTGAACACAAAACTCGAAAAATCCAGTATGAATAAGCTGATGACCAAGAACAAGAACTATGGCCCATCGAGAGGAGAAAAAGATCAGTGAAGAGTTGGGTTCCTTTCTTTCAGACCATTTTACTGGCTTGGGCGTAGAACGAGGTCTAGCACGGACCGCGATGCGGAGGAAGATCGCGATGAGTAAGAACATTAGAATCAGGTCTTGTGCTTTCATCTTTAAGGGAGAGTCTATTCTTCTGACACAGTATCAGGACCAAAACGGTATTCACTTGCCTGGTGGAGGTTTGGAGGATAACGCAACCGCATCTTTGAGTGCATGATGCAAGGTGATACTGAGAGAAAAAGTACTCAGCTAATCGAGGATCCCGCGGGAGAGACAATGAAGGTTTCATTTACAGGGGCCACTCCGCGTGATGCGGACACAATCTTCCGCATGGCAAGGAGGCTCATTGAGGAATACGAAACCGACTTGAGCCTGGACTTTGAAAAAGTCTTTGACTTTGACTGGGTGACAAAGAAGATAGAACGGAATATTGAGACCTATCACACCATCCACGTGAATGGTGTGAAGGTAGGTTACTTTTGCGTCCTTGACGGTGGAGAAGGGCTGGAGCTCGATACTCATATGTCTTTGATGACTGTCAGGGACGAGGCTACGGTACACGAGTATTGGAATACGTGGTTTCTATGGCGAGACATGGATAAAGCTGTGTTCTTGCACGTGTTCAAAGAAAACTATAGGGCCATAAACTTGTATAAGCGCAACGGGTTTGAGATTGTTGCGAGCGTCGGTGATAGTAGGTATATCATGAAAAAGAGCTCGCGGTCGGCATGTGAGCCATATGGGAGTGATTGAGTTGCCAAGGATGGACAATAGAAAATTCTTTTTCACAATATGATATTAGAGCGAATCGAAGATCTTACGGAGATGCGAAGCCCCCGCACCAAGCCAATGAGACTTTATGATCGTTGCCTCGCAACCACCGAGAAGGTTTGTCCATTCGGCATTGCATGTAGACCAACCAGAGAACAAGAAGAATCGGCACCATTCGCCGCTTGGGACTATCATCCAGTGTAATCTGCCCGAGTTTCTCGAAATTCAGGTGGCTGATGGCACACCACTACGTGAACCCATGTATTTCTATCTGTCCTTCGCTAGGCGTCAGGATCAGGCTGCCAAAGGCAGCGAACCCTTAGACCATAAAGTACTAAAGTACCCCTGAAGGAAGTTACATCCGTAACTGTGGTAGAGTTTGAACAATGAAAGGAGGAGCTTATGCGTTTTCGAGCGATTTTCTTCGATAGAGATGGCACCCTCACATATGCCAACAAGGAAAAGATCAAATGGTACAGAGAAGTAGTTGAAGAATGGTCACAGAAGAAATTCGAGTTGGATTACGAGAAAATGATGATGTTATTCGACCTGGCTGGTTACCCCAGAGAAGGCTTAAAAAGCATTGAACAGGAGAAAGACTTCTGGAGAAAATATTATGAAGAACTGCTGAAAAATGAAGGGGTGGTTGACTCCCTGAAAGAACGGGCAGAACTGCTTTTTTCTGAACTATGGTGTAACAATGATAGAGAATTATACGAGGAAGTTATTGACGTCATGGAGTACTTTAAGAATAAGGGCTACAAAATTGGCGTAATAAGTGATACTTCTCCATCACTTCAAACCACCTTAGAGAACCTGGGTTTAGGCAAATACATTGACAGTTACACTTGTAGCGACTTGGTTGGCGCTATGAAGCCGGCCCCTGAAATCTACAATGCAGCACTAGAATCGCTACATGTGTCAGCCGAAGAGAGTCTCTATGTTGACGATTATGACGTGGAAGCTGATGGTGCTAGAGCACTGGGTTTTACGTCCTTCCACATAAAGCGAAAGGGACAAAGGGAAGGCGAGTGGGAAATCAACTCACTCAAGGAAATCGTCGAATACGTGAAGAGACAGCAAGGGGGGGTAGTAGAGAATGTGTGAGACCCGCGATAAGGAGTTAAACATCAGAGTGTTCTCTATCGTTATTGACTGTAATAATCCCAATGCATTAGCTGACTTTTATGCAGCTTTGCTAGGATGGCAAAAGAACACCGATGATCCCGAGTGGATAGCGGTTGGCAAGAAAGGAATAACACCTTTTCTGATTTTTCAAGAAGAACCTAATTATAGACCTCCCGTATGGCCAGATAATCCTGCTGACCAACAGAAAAGCATTCACTTAGACTTTGCCGTGTCCGATATGAACAAGGCCATCGAACATGCTGTCCACTGCGGGGCTATCGTGGCTGCCGAGCAGTTTTCACCATATTGGACCGTCATGATAGACCCCGCTGGTCATCCATTTTGCTTATGTGAAAGATAATTCCTATGCTCGCCGAACAATCTCGAGTTGTAGTCGTAACAAGGGTTTGGCGACGCATGCAGCCTGTCCTCCGGGACCTGTGGTTCAGGGATATAGGACAACGTGGGAAGGTGATTTACATGAGAGTTTTTCAGGTTGATTCATTCACTGATGAGTTGTTTAAAGGCAACCCAGCAGGCGTGTGCATGTTTGTATCCAAGGAGTCTGATAGATGGATGCAAAATATGGCTGGGGAAATGAACCTCTCAGAAACGGCGTTCTTGAGAGAAGTGAAAGAAGGATACGAATTGCGGTGGTTCACTCCTGCCACAGAAGTGGATTTGTGTGGACATGCTACGCTAGCGGCAGCTCATGCTCTGTGGGAAACTGGTGAACTGGATGTTGACCAAGAAGCCAAGTTTTTTACAAAAAGTGGTGTATTAAAGGCGACAAAGATGGGAGATTGGGTACAACTGGATTTCCCTTTGGAAGAGGATGAACCAGTTCATCCTCCCCAAGAATTGGTTGATGGACTCAAAGCGCCCTTTACATATGTGGGTAAGAATAGGATGGATTATATTGTCGAAGTCGAATCCGAGGCGATCCTAAGGCAGCTCAGGCCCGATAAAGATGCGCTCTGCAAGCTAGCCAATAGAGGGATTATCGTCACATGCAAATCGGAACGCGACAAATTTGATTTTATCTCACGGTTCTTTGCTCCGGCCTTGGGCATCGATGAAGATCCAGTCACGGGTTCTGCCCACTGCTGCTTAGGACCCTATTGGAAGAGGAAGTTGAAGGAAGATGAATTCGTGGCGTATCAAGCATCGGAGCGTGGTGGGATTTTAAAGCTTCGAGTTGATGATAGAGTCTATATACGTGGGCAGGCTAGGACGGTCTTTGGTGGAGAAGTGCGATTATAGGTGGAGATGAGCGTGAGTTCTTTCCAGTAGAGACTATCAGCGAGTAAGGTCAAGGTATGGCCTTCCTGGAAGTACCGCAAGCGAACTCTTCGTAAGGGAACTAATGCCATGCTTGGAGAATTCGAAAGGCAATATTTAATGTACCATGCGAACTTACAGCGTCTACAATGGTCCAATTATTTCAAGAGAGATGATTACCATAAATACAAACTCTGTGGCTATGGAGAGTGGATACAGCTCCTATGTTGATCCACAGGCAGTTGGCAAGATGACGGCTGACCAGACTACGTGAGGAACAATAACACCGAAATGAGTCCTACACAAGCCGCGGAGCGGATCGAAGAACTCTTCAATTTATAAGATGTCCTGGAGTCTGCTCATAACCAATTTGATCCAGTCAAGGAAGAAATATTAGACAAAAAGCAGGAACTTAGGCAGAAATGAAAGAAGTAAATCATTAGCGAATCATGATCGATGGCAGGGTTGGAGTCGGCCATCCTGGTCCTTGACACAGTTCAAATGATCCGGATTTATAGAGAATCTATGGCGTTTTTTGGTGCTCCCGGCGTCGTAAGTCTTGCTGGCTGGGCACTTTTTTCGTCATGAAGGCCGGAAAGGTAGGGTGCGTGTGAACATACTTTTCTCTTTGATGTGAAAATTGGCATTACACCCGTTAGAAGCCTAACGGGGTCTTCTTCGTTAAGACTGACAAACTCTCCTTGGTTCTTCTAGGGTGACCCATTCTGGGTTTGCTCATTTCCATTGCAGAACCCGGTCTCATGGTATTAGCTCATCAAGTGGATTTCGTTACTTTAGGTGCCATTTCCTCGTTCACCCTGTTAGTGGTGGTTTCCATTGTCTCGCTATTACGGTAGCACTCGGCTTTTTTAGAGTGTTTGTCAACACACCTCAAGGTCTTCCTGCTGATATGTTGCATCATAATTCTCATGCTGGATTTTTTTACGCAACCAGAGTTCCTAGCCATCGCCTTCGATGCAATTATGGCACATTTTGTTGCCAGGTTATACCCTTGGAAGCAATGGCGCCAATCCTCACATTACAAATTCTTGGGTTTATCTTCCAAGCCAGATCCCAGAAACAAGGAGTTGATAGTGATGCACAAGTCTGAGTCGACAGGAAAACGGTATGAGCTGATCTGTGTGATCGTGAACTTAGGTTTGGGAAGCAAAGCATTGAGTGCAGCCAAAAAAAGTGGTGTATCAGGGGGTACAATCATGCTGGGCAGAGGTACAGTCGAGAATCGTTGGCTGAAACTCTTGGAGTTGACGGATATCGGCAAGGAGGTCGTTCTCATGGTGGGCGAGGAGTCAATCGGTAAAAAGGCTCTTGACGCCATCGACGAGAAGCTGAACTTTAGTAAGCCTAAACACGGAATAGCCTTTACCATGCCGATCGATGCAGTTATCGGCGCGGGAAACGACGAGTATGAGTCCAATGCTGGAGATGGAGGTAGTGTTAGCGTGTATAAAGCAATTTTCGTTGTGGTGGACAAGGGAAAAGGAGAAACAGTGATGGAGGCAGCCAAAGAAGCGGGTGCCCGTGGGGGAACGATTATCAACGCTCGCGGCTCTGGCATTCATAAAACCGCGACATTTTTAAATATGGAAATTGAGCCTGAGAAGGAGATAGTACTGATCCTCACTTCGACTGCGTTGTCCGATAAAATTGTTATCGCAATACGGGATAACTTGAAGATCGACGAGCCGGGTCATGGTATACTTTTTGTGCAGGCAGTAAGCGAAACCTATGGTCTTGTAAACGGTTAGAGTCAGGTATGAACAGAGGGAGAGCTGAGCCTCATGCTGAAGCTTAGCGTTTGACTGTTCTATAAGCGAGTGACTTTTTTATCCAGTTATGGTCATGCTTGGTAATCAATGAAATAAGGTTCATGAGGGGCTGAAAAGACGTGGAAAGACGAATCGGCATTGCTCTGTTAGTATTGGCCGTTATTCCATTGATCTTGCCTCTTAGCTACATCCATCATAGAATACAACTTGCGAAAGAGGATGAACTCTTCATACCCATGGGCCAGCAAGTGGAAATCGATGGAAGACTGATGCATGTGTATTCT
>DIPH01000020.1:0-15855 GCA_002424045.1 Firmicutes bacterium UBA5493
ACTTAATGTGCAAGTCTACAGCCTGGAGCTAAATGCTAGTTCGGGAGTTATTGTGTGGGATCAAGAGTCAGGTTGGGGCGCTATGGCCCGATAACGCGAGCATTATCACGATAAAACTAGTATTGTGGTCAAAATCAACCAATTGCACCATTTTTTGAACGGTGAAGGGACTTGCAAAAAATGGGGTGGTTGATTAATATATGGTATAGATTTAGCACTCACCAAGAATGAGTGCTAACAAAAGAGTATTGAAGGGGGTACACGTAGTTGAACATTAAACCTTTAGGAGATCGCGTAGTTTTAAGAGTTCTGGAAGCTGAAGAAAAAACCGCAAGCGGCATCGTTTTACCAGATACCGCCAAAGAAAAACCACAACAAGGTAAAATCGTGGCTGTGGGTCCTGGCCGATACGGTGAAGATGGCAAATTGATGCCCATGAGCGTAAAAGACGGGGATACCGTTTTATTCGCGAAATATGCCGGAACTGAAGTAAAGTACGGAGGCGAAGAATTACTTATTCTCAAGGAATCTGATTTACTGGCAATTGTAGGATAATTAAACGAGGAAGGTGACTGACTATGGCTAAAGAATTACTTTTTCGGGAAGATGCCCGGAAAAAGTTAGAAAAAGGTGTAAACACGTTAGCTGACGCTGTAAAAATTACCCTAGGACCCAAGGGGCGAAATGTTGTTATTGAGAAGTCCTATGGTTCCCCTACCATCACCAATGATGGAGTGACAATTGCTCGGGAAATCGAGTTAGACGATCCATTCGAGAATCTCGGTGCCCAACTGGTTAAAGAAGTGGCCACCAAGACCAATGATATCGCCGGTGATGGCACAACGACCGGTACCGTTTTAGCCCAGGCCATTGTTCGCGAGGGCTTGAAAAACGTGGCCGCTGGCGCTAACCCCATTTTTGTCAAACGGGGTATTGAAGAAGCAGTAGCGGCTGTTGTAGCAGAGATTAGAGCAACTGCCAAACCTGTGGAAACTCGCGACGCCATCTCCCAAGTAGCGTCCATTTCTGCAAGTGATACCAAGATTGGTGATCTCATCGCCGACGCCATGGAGAAGGTTGGCAAAGACGGAGTTATCACAGTAGAAGAATCAAACACTATCGGCACTACACTCGATGTAGTAGAAGGTATGCAGTTTGATCGCGGTTACGTCTCTCACTACATGGTGACAGATACCGACCGTATGGAAGCAAGTTTGGACGATCCCTATATCCTCATCACAGACCGCAAAATCAGTGCCATTGCTGACATTCTGCCTATTCTAGAAAAGACGATGCAAGTTGGCAAGCCCTTGTTGATTATTGCGGAAGACGTTGAAGCAGAAGCCTTGGCGACTTTGGTGCTTAACAAGCTCAGAGGAACCCTTAATGTAGTGGCTGTAAAAGCCCCTGGTTTCGGCGACAGGCGTAAAGCCATGCTTGATGACATTGCAGTTGTAACTGGCGGCCAGGTAGTGAGCGAAGAGGTTGGACTGAAACTCGAAAACACCACAATTGACATGCTCGGCCAAGCTCGCCAAGTGATTGTAACCAAAGAAGACACCACCATTGTAGATGGTCGCGGCAGCTCTGAAGCTATCGCAGGTCGTATCCATCAGATTCGCACAGAGATTGAAGACTCCACGTCGGATTATGATATCGAAAAACTTCAAGAACGTTTGGCGAAGCTCGCTGGCGGTGTAGCGGTTATTCAAGTCGGTGCACCTACAGAAACCGAGCTCAAAGAGAGAAAGCATCGCATTGAAGACGCCCTTTCTGCAACCCGCGCGGCTGTAGAAGAAGGTATTGTTGCTGGCGGTGGAACAATGCTCATTGATGCCCTTGACGTTTTAGATAATCTGAATCTTTCAGGCGATGAGGCTACCGGTGTAGCCATCATTCGTCGGGCCTTAGAAGAGCCTTTGAAGATGATTGCCAATAACGCCGGCGTTGAAGGGGCCATCGTTGTGGAGAAAGTTAAGAATGAACCAAAAGGTGTCGGCTTTGATGTTCTCACCGAAGAGTATGTGGACATGGTTGCAAAGGGTATCATTGACCCAGCCATGGTCACCAGAAGTGCCCTCCAGAATGCCGCTTCTATCGGTGCTATGATTCTGACCACAGAGGTCTTGATTGTAGATGAGCCAGCTGATGAACCTGCAATGCCTCCAGGTGGCGGAATGGGTGGCATGGGTGGAATGATGTAGAGACACGGATATAAGTTAGAGCCTAGGACCTCAACTGAAGTGTGAGGCTCTCGGGGGCTGTTGCAAGATGAACTCTGGTTGGTTCATTTTGCAGCAGCCCCCTTTTAAGTTAACACTGGATTTACAAGGGGAATTCAGAGGTCGTGGCGAAAGGAGTAGTTACGAAAATCGGAGGTGGTATAGGTTTGCAGATACAAGTTTTGCTCAGCGAAGAAGATATAGCCAGACGCGTGAAGGAACTCGGCGAACAGATCAGTGGTGATTATGGTGATAAGGATCTGGTTGTAGTGGGTATCTTAAAAGGGGCTGTGATCTTTATGAGTGACTTAATTCGCCAGATCAAGGTTTCGCTAGAAGTTGATTTTATGGCTACATCAAGCTATGGGCAATCAACGAAGACCTCCGGTGTTGTCCAGCTACTCAAAGACCTAGATACGGCCATAGAAGGCCGTGATGTACTTATTGTAGAAGACATCATCGACTCAGGACTCACTTTGTCATATTTATCACAATTGCTCCTGTCACGTAAGCCAGCTAGCATAAAGACCGCTGTCTTACTGGATAAACCCGATCGACGGCAGACTGAGTTTGTCCCTGACTATGTCGGTTTTTCCATTCCGGATCAATTTGTGATCGGTTACGGCTTAGACTTCAACCATAGATTTAGGGAGTTACCTTATATAGGTGTGGTCAATGACTAAGATGGGAGGCTTAAGCTTGAAGCGGATTTTGGTCGTGGATTATGGCTCGAACAAGGTGCAGGATGTGGCCCGAGAGGTTCGGGAAATGGGAGTTTACAGCGAAGTTGTTCCCGCCTCTTCCTTGGAGCAGGCGCTGGGGAAGGAGCCTCGTGGAATCATTCCCGTAGGTCCAGTTCCTAGCGAGGTTCTTCAAAAGCTTAAAGCAGAGGCCGTTCCAATTTGTCTATCTGGTGACTTACAGACCTTCTTACATGATACCTGTGGCGATACGAAAGAGTGGAACATGGATCGCTTCCTCGCGCAAGCCATAGAGCAGATCCGCGCTCAAGTAGGCACTGGCAAAGTCATCTGTGGCCTCAGTGGGGGGGTTGATTCTTCGGTTGCAGCGGTTTTGGTCCATAAGGCCATAGGAGAACAGCTCACCTGTGTGTACGTAGACCACGGATTCATGCGCGCTGGAGAGACCGAGCAGATTGTGCGGACGTTTCAAGGTCAGTTTGGCATTCCCCTCATTCACGTTGATGCCCAGGACCGCTTTATAGATAAACTCCAAGGAATAGAGGATCCGGAGCAGAAAAGGAAAATTATCGGGGCAGAGTTTATCCGAGTGTTTGAAGAAGAGGCGGCTAAAATTGGGGATGCAGCGTTTTTGGTACAGGGAACAGTGTACTCCGATGTCATAGAGAGCGGTGATTCTGCAGGTAAGGTTGTAAAGTCTCACCACAACGTGGGAGGCTTACCTGATGACTTTGCCCTGGAATTAGTGGAACCCTTGGCCACACTGTTTAAGAATGAAGTGCGCATCCTTGGTGAGAAGTTGCAGATTCCCAGTGAGATCTTATGGAGGCACCCCTTCCCAGGTCCGGGGCTAGCCATTCGCTTGATGGGGGCAGTCACAAGGGAGAAACTGGAGATTCTAAGAGCAGCTGATGCCCTTGCCATGGAAGAAGTCCGCAAGGCGGGATGGTACGATAAGATCTGGCAGGCACTCGTTGTGTTAACCGACACGCGAACAGTTGGAGTATTTGAGGGCGAGCGGACCTACGATTACGTTGTAGCCCTGCGCTTTGTGACAAGCACCGATGCTATGAGTGCCGATTGGGTGCGGGTTCCTTATGATCTTCTGGATACTATCAGCCGACGTTTGATGACGGAAGTCAAGGGAGTTAATAGGGTTGTCTATGATATAAGTTCCAAGCCGCCAGCTACGATTGAGTGGGAATAGATTGGGGGGTATTGCCATGATCAAGTATGACGAAAATGGTCTCGTACCAGCGGTGATCCAAGATACTCAGGGTAGTGTTCTAATGATGGCTTATATGAATGAGGAGGCCCTCAATAAGACTCTACAGACAGGTGAGACATGGTTTTATAGTCGTAAGCGTGGAGAAGTTTGGAAAAAGGGGGCCGAATCCGGGAATGTGCAGAAAGTTCGACGCATTACTGCTGATTGCGATCGAGATACGCTCCTCATAACCGTTGATCAACATGGCCACGGCGCCTGTGATGATGACCTAGAGGGAGAGGGAGACCATTTTAGCTGTTTCCATAATCTGATTATGTCCGATGGGCCTGATCAAAGGGATCTTCAGCCACACAGGGAGGCCCTCTCCTGGCTCTATGCCTCTATCGAGGATCGCAGACGTTCGCCCAAAATAGGGTCCTATACCAACTACTTGATGGAAAACGGTCTGGACAAGATCCTCAAAGCCCTGGGGGAAGAAGCTGCAGAAGTGATTATTGCGGGGAAAAATGATGGTGACGAGGAACTCGTTTATGAAGCAAGTGACCTATTGTATCACCTTTTAGTCCTTCTAGTGTATCGGAGAATTAGTCTAGAAACCATCTGGGAGGAATTACTAGGTCGCTCCAGTTTATCCGGAAACTGACCACGTGAAATAGAAAAAACCTTTCTGCCAGAGGTCCTCTGTAGCAGAAAGGTTTTTTGACGTAAAGCCCTTTAATGGAAGAATCGATGGTTTCCGATGGTTACGGTTGGAGTACGGTTCCACACCCATGAGCTTGATCCAACCTTGGCCGGAGCAAAAAAACCAGTGGCGTTTAGCGATGGATCCCAACCTACTAAGGCATCGTTAACGGCGTCTTTCGCCGTTTGACTGGCAGGAGCTTTAATGGCTCCGTTGAGCACGGGCTCATATTGGTAATATCTGCGGCCGCCGGAGACTACGACCTGGTTAATGATGCCGCTTAAGGTGTTAGGGTAATCAGAATGGAGCACACGGTTCAGAACGGAGGAGGCCACAGCCACTTGACCTCGATACGGTTCGCCCTTGGCTTCCGCATGGACCAGGCGCGCAAAGAGGTCTATTTCACCCACCGTGAAAATGGGCGTCATTTTCTCAGTAACGCTGGTGTTCGCGCCTGTGATGACCACTTGTTTTTTGAGGGGTCTGTAGAATACTTTCTCGATGGTCAAAGTGTAGGCACCGGGGGCTATGTCCTGAAACTCAAATGCTCCGCTCCGGATGGAGGTGTTGTATCCATTATGTGCGTTCGTTAAAGTAACCTGCCCACTCCAAAGCGCTAATCCAGAATTGGCATCTTGGACGAGTCCTGTTAGGGAGTTTTTTTGTTGGTTGCCAGGAGGCGTTAGGCCTGGACTTGAAGAAGGTGGTAGGGTGTTCAAACAACCACTCAGAAACACAGCCAGGATTAAGACACTTGCTAACAATGAATAATTCCGCAAAACGAATCGCCCTTCTTTCCAGCTTGGAGCTATTTTCTGCATCTCATATTTCTTCCTGGGTTTCCACTAACCTGCAGGGAAAGGCTGGAAGCCCCAGAAACCAGTTGACAAGGGCATTTTTGCGTAAAGGAGACGAGTATGGATTATTTGAAGAACTTAAACCCTAATCAGAGATTAGCGGTGACGACAGTCGAAGGACCTCTTTTGGTCATTGCAGGGGCAGGTAGTGGTAAGACCAGGGTGTTGACGATGCGCATTGCCCATCTCATTTGTGAGCACCAGGTGCCTCCCTATAGAATTGCTGCCGTCACCTTCACAAATAAAGCGGCCCAAGAAATGCGGGAACGCGTTGAAGATCTGATCGGATCTCGCAGCGCTGACGTTTTCATGGGCACGTTCCACTCACTGTGTGTGCGCATCCTCCGCACCCAAGTAGCTAAGAGCGGTTACGAACCCAACTTTCAAATCTTCGATCAAACCGATCAACTTGCGGTGATTCGGGAGTGTCTCAAGGAGCTTAACCTTGATCCAAAACAGGTGGCGCCGAAGCAAATTTTGGGTAGCATTGGTAAGGCTAAGGATGAGCTGATCACTCCTGAAGATTACCCTGTATCTGGTGGGGATTTTTGGGGACAAACGGTCTCAAGGGTATATGGAAAATACCAGGAGAAACTACAAAGGAGCAATGCCCTAGATTTTGATGACTTGATCATGGCTACGGTGCAAATGTTCCAGAAGCACCCCGATGTATTACGCAAGTATCAAGAGCGTTTTAGGTATATCTTAGTGGACGAGTATCAAGATACGAATATGGCCCAGTACATGCTTGTCCGCATGTTAGCCCAGGAAAGGGGTAATATCTGTGTGGTAGGTGATGAGGACCAGAGTATTTACGCCTTCAGGGGTGCTGACATTCGTAACATTCTAGAGTTTGAAAAGGACTTCCCCGGCGCTGCAGTCGTCAAGTTAGAAGAGAACTACCGGTCTACCAAAACTATTCTAGGAGCAGCCAATTCGGTAATCCAAAACAACACCGAGCGTAAAGAGAAGACGCTCTGGACGAATCGCGACCAAGGTGAGCCGGTTGTTTTTCATCAAGGCGAAAATGAACGGGACGAGGCACGCTTTGTCGCGGAGACAATTTACCGTCTGCGTGGCGAGGAGGGGCGCCCCTTTAAAGATTTTACCATACTATATCGTACCCATGCCCTATCTCGGGTTTTTGAGGAAGAGTTTATGCGTAGGGGAGTTCCTTACCGTATTGTGGCAGGACTTCGCTTCTATGAGCGTAAGGAAATCAAAGATCTCTTAGCTTATTTGCGTCTGATTCAAAACCCCGACAATGACCTAGCATTTCTAAGGATTGTTAATGTGCCGAAGCGAGGCTTAGGCGATGCTACCCTAGGTAGGCTTGCTGCCTATGCGGAGCAGTTTGAGATCAGCCTCTTTGAAACCCTCTCATTTCTTGACGGCGTGGATGGTCTAAGTCCTAGGTTCAAGAACTCCCTAGAAGCTTTTAGAGTACTCATTGACGGGTTCCGCATGCAACTTGGGGATTTCACTTTGACAGAGCTTACAAAGTCCGTCTTAGAGCAGAGCGGCTATCTGAGGGAACTTGAATCTGCAGGTGATAGCGATGCCTTGGCGCGGATAGAAAACCTACAAGAGTTTCTATCTGTAACTAGTCAGTTTGAGACAGATGTGTCTCCCACTGACTTGGGTGCTTTATTGGAGCATGTGGCGTTGATTAACGAGGTGGATTCGTATGATGCCGCGGCTGATGCTGTGAATATGATGACACTACATGGTTCTAAGGGCTTAGAGTTTCCGGTTGTTTTCATTGTTGGGCTCGAAGAGGGTATCTTTCCCCACGCTCGATCATCCTTTGAAACAGAGCAACTTGAAGAAGAAAGGCGTCTGGCCTATGTGGGCATGACCAGGGCTCAAGATCGTCTTTTCTTGACCTGCAGTTGGCAGCGTACGCTCTATGGAGCAACCAAGTTAAATGCGGTATCCACCTTTGTGGATGAGATCGCCGAAGAATTCCTGGCGAAGGTAGGCGTTTCTACCTCCGGCCCTAGTTTGAAGGGCATTATCCCCTCTAATAGGCCCAAGGTGACGCCTTCGAACTTAGTATACAAGGCAGGAGACAAGATTCGTCACAAGATGTGGGGTGACGGCATGGTGGTTTCAGCAACCCAGTCAGGTGGAGACCTGCAGCTGAGCATCGCCTTTCCCGATCAAGGCATCAAGACGGTGATCGCACACCTAGCACCTATAACAAAGATTTAGCGGGGAGGACAATTCCATGAACAACGCTCGGAAGAGAATTGAGGAACTACGCTCAGTCCTTAGACTACACAATTACAGGTACTATGTCTTAGATGAGCCAAGTATCTCCGATGAAGAGTATGACCGTTTAATGCGAGAACTAGAGGACTTGGAGGGCAGGTACCCCGAGCTTATCACCTCGGACTCACCTACCCAAAGGGTAGGTCACACACCCAGTGAAAAGTTTTCTCCAGTTAACCATAGCCAGCCACTCATGAGTCTTAGTAACGCATTTTCCGAAGAGGATCTCCTAGCCTTTCAGGATAGGGTGCAGAAGCAAGTTGCTGAACCTGTTAGCTATGTTTGTGAGCTTAAGATCGATGGACTTTCGGTCTCCTTGGATTACGAAGAAGGTGTTTTTGTTCGCGGCGCCACCCGGGGCGATGGTATGATCGGTGAAGACGTGACCTTGAATTTGCGTACCATTCGTTCTCTTCCCTTGCGATTGAATGAGCCCGTTTCCATCAATGTTCGGGGTGAGGTCTTTATTAGCCGCAGGGATTTTGAGATTTTCAATGAAGAACGAAAGCGCCTGGGAGAGAGTCTTTTTGCCAATCCGCGGAATGCTGCGGCGGGCTCATTGCGGCAACTTGATCCCAAGGCGACGGCACTAAGGCCGCTTGATATCTTTCTCTTCGGTATGGGAATGCATACTGGCCTTGCCATTCACACCCAGGGTGCGGCTTTGGAGTATTTACACCGCCTTGGTTTACGGACCAATCCCCACTCTAAAGTGTGTGGCGACTTCTCGGAAGTGTTGGATTTTGTGCGCCTCTGGCAGGAAAAAGATCAGCGAAAAAGTCTGCCCTATGATATTGATGGAGTTGTCGTAAAGGTCAACGAACTGCCCGCCCAGAGAGACTTAGGAACGACGGCCCGTAGTCCTAGGTGGGCTATTGCCTACAAATTCCCGGCCGAACAGGTGATAACGAAGGTTTTGAAGATTGGGGTGCAGGTGGGACGCACCGGGGCATTGACTCCCCTAGCTGAGCTCGAACCTACTTTAGTCGCGGGGTCCACGGTGAGTAGAGCGACGTTGCATAACGAAGACATTGTGAGCGAAAGGGACATCCGCATAGGAGACTATGTGGTCCTGCAAAAGGCGGGGGATGTAATTCCCGAAATCGTGCGTTCCTTGCCAGAGAGGCGTGATGGCAGCGAGTTGCCCTTTCAAATGCCAACGGATTGCCCAGCTTGCGGCAGTCAAGTTGTGAGGATGCCCGGGGAGGCGGTGACGCGCTGTGTGAATGGACGGTGTCCTGCGCAGCGTGTAGAAAAGCTAATCCATTTTGCCTCCAAGGGAGCTATGGATATTGAGGGATTGGGCCCTGCTAACGTCATGCAGCTAGTGGAAGCTGGTCTGGTTGAGAGCCCGGTGGACTTTTATAGGTTGGCGAAAGAGGATCTTTTGAGCCTGGAACGTTTTGGCGAAAAGTCAGCAGACAATCTGTTAGCAGCCATTGCCCAAAGTAAAGAGCAGCCCCTTGCTCGACTCCTATTTGGCCTAGGTATTCGTCTCGTCGGTGCGGAAGTAGCGAGGGAGGTGGCCGCTTCGACCGGGAGCTTCCATGACTTGATCAAACTTAGCAAGGAAGAGCTCTTAAAGATTCCTGCTGTGGGGGATAAGATAGCCCAGTCCATACTGGACTATTTTGCGGATCATGAGAATCAGAAATTGGTGGAAGATCTCCTAGCCCACGGATTGCTTGCCCCAACGACCAACGAAGAAACCGGCGAACAGGAACGGGTGCTCGAAGGCCTAACCTTCGTGGTCACTGGTCGCTTAGAAGGGTTTACCCGGTCTGCTATCGAAGATTTCCTACGTACACTCGGCGCTAGTGTTACCTCAAGTGTTAGCAAACAGACTAGTTTCTTAGTGGCGGGACCTGGTGGTGGATCCAAACTCACCAAAGCTAACGAACTGGGAGTCCCCGTTCTCTCGGAGACAGACCTTAAGGAATTCTTGGCAGAAAGAGGTGTTCGACTTGATTGATCGCCGCGAAGTAATTCGTATGGCAAGACTTGCTCGTCTAGAGCTCAGCGAAATGGAAATCGATCAATATCAAAAGGATTTGACGAGTTTTCTAACCTCGGGCAAAAAGTTGCAACAGGTGGACGTCTCTCGTGTTGAAGGGACGAGTCATGCAGTCTCTGTGGCGCATGAATTGCGCAAGGACGAAGTGGGGAAGAGTCTACCCCAGGAGGCCGTTCTTTTAGGGGGTCCTCAGGTCCAGGATGGCTTCTTTCGAGTTCCTCGTATTGTGGAGGCGCAGGAATGAAAAAACTAGCCCATTTATTAGAAACCAGGCAGGTCTCAAGCAAAGAGATCGTTGAGCATTATTTAGGAGAAATTACTAGGCAAGAGCCAACTCTCAATGCTTTTATCACTGTTGATGGAGACGAGGCACTTCGCCAAGCCGAAGCGTCCGATAAACGTCGGGCCGAACATAGGCCTTTGTCTCTCTGGGACGGTATACCCATTGCCATCAAAGATAATATTTCTACCCAGGGTCTGAAGACCACCTGTGCCTCCCGTTTCCTGGCCAACTATCGCCCTCTTTTTGACGCCACCGTTGTAAGCTCTTTGAAGAATGCCGGTTTACCCATTATTGGGAAGACAAATCTTGATGAATTTGCCATGGGCTCCTCAACGGAGTATTCAGCCTACGGTGTCACCCGTAACCCCCACGATCAGGCGAGAGTATCAGGAGGCTCGAGTGGAGGATCTGCCGCGGCGGTGGCAGCAGGTGAAATCCCCTGGTCACTTGGGACGGACACGGGAGGCTCCATTAGGCAGCCTGCCTCGTTCTGCGGTGTGGTGGGGCTCAAGCCGACCTATGGTTGGGTTTCCCGCTATGGAGTGGTGGCCTTGGCACCTTCCCTCGATCAGGTCGGACCTTTGGCCACTACGGTGGAAGATGCAGCTACTCTGTTTTCGCTTCTGGCAGGTCCCGATCCCAAGGACGCTACCTCTGCAGCTGCCCGAGTTTTTGAGGTGCCCACGTGGGATGGGGAGTTTATAAAGGGATTGAAGATTGGTGTTCCTGAAGAGTTTTTCAGCAAGGGACTCCACCCCGAAGTAGAGCAGGCTGTAAGGAAAGGTCTTGGAGCCCTTGAAGAGCAAGGAGCCATCTTGATACCCATTTCGCTATCAACCAATGACTACGCCATTGATACCTATTTGACTTTGGTAACCGCTGAAGCCAGCTCGAGTTTGGCCCGTTATGATGGGGTGCGCTATGGAGAGCGTGCTCTGGCCCTGGATTCTAATACCATGTTTGCCAAGAGCCGGGCCGAGGGCTTTGGGCCTGAAGTGAAGCGCCGCATTATGCTGGGGACCTATGTCTTAAGTGCAAGCCATTACGAGGCCTATTATGAACAGGCCCAACGGGTACGCACTTTGATCAAGCAGGATGTACTCGAGGCCTTCAAACAGGTAGATGTGATCATTACCCCCACAACTCCCACAGCGGCTTTTAGAATTGGAGCTAAGCAGAGTCCTTTGGAGATGTATCTTTCGGATTTATTTACCGCCATGGCTAACCTTAGTGGGATTCCGGCCCTTAGCGTCCCCTGCGGCAAAGACTCCAGGGGTTTACCGCTGGGCATGCAAGTCATGGGCAATCATTTTAGTGAGTCTTTACTGTTTAGGCTTGGTCATTTCGTGGAGAAAACAGTTGGCATAGAGGGGGGTGCTGTAGGTGACAAGCTATGATACGGTTATCGGCCTGGAAATACATGTAGCCTTGCTGACCCAAAGCAAGTTCTTGTGTAGCTGTAGCGCGTCCTTCGGGGCTCCGCCAAATAGTCAGTGTTGTCCTATTTGTCTGGGATTACCAGGTGCATTGCCCTTGATCAACGAGAAGGCGGTTGAATACGCGACGAAAGCCGGGCTAGCACTAAATTGCCAGATCAACCATTTCAGCCGCTTTGATCGCAAAAACTACTTTTATCCCGATCTGCCCAAAGCGTATCAGATCACACAGGATGCATTCCCGCTCTGTACCAAGGGATTTTTAGAGTATTATGTTGATGATAGGCTCGTGCAGACAGAGATTACCCGCATTCATCTGGAAGAAGAAGCAGGCAAGCTCATTCACAGCGGAGCGAGCATTGTCGATTCGGAGTACTCATTGGTGGATTACAATCGGGCCGGTATTCCCTTGATTGAGATCGTAACCGCTCCAGATATTCACCATCCCAGACAGGCTCGTCTATTCCTGGAGCAACTACGATTACTGATGAGTTACATCGGGGTTTCCGACACGAAAATGGAAGAGGGGTCCCTGAGGTGTGATGCTAATATATCTTTGAAACCAAATGGTAGTAGTGTTTTAGGCACAAAGGTAGAGATCAAGAACCTTAATTCCTTTAGGGCCCTGGAGCGGGCATTAGAGTATGAGGAAATGAGGCAGAGTCAGGTTCTATACCGAGGCGGGACTATCCGGCAGGAGAGTCGTACCTGGGATGATCGCGCTGGGAAGACCATGTCTATGCGATCAAAGGGTGACGCGCCTGATTACCGCATCTTTCCAGAGCCAGATGTTCCCCCCCTATACTTGGATCCAGTCTGGGTTGAATTGATTCGGGCCACCATCCCGGAGTTGCCTCTCGAACGTCTTAGACGACTGGAAGGCCAGTACGGTTTATCTCGTTATGAAGCAACATTCTTAGTCAATTATCCCGACTTTGGGGAGCTCTTCTTTGCCCTGGTCAGCCAGCACTTTGGGTATAAGTCCATTGTGAACTTTCTCATGGGTGATTACGCCCGCCTGGCAAGGGAAAAAGGGCATTTGAATCCAAAGCGTATTGCAGGGTTGCTCAAGATCGTTGATGAGGGAGTGATCAGTCAGACGCAGGGCAAAGGGGTCTTAGACGACTTGTTTTCATCGGATCTATCGGCCCGGGAAATCGTGGAAGAAAAGGGCCTTGAAGTGGTGGGCGATCCCGGAAGACTCCGACCGATTGCCCGTGAAGTATTGGCTGCAAATCGCGAACTCGTGAGTCGTTTTCAAAATGGAGAAACCAAGCTGTTTGGATTTTTTGTGGGCCAGGTCATGCGTGTTACCCAAGGCAAGGCGGACCCTGGAGTAGTTAACGAACTCCTCCGGGACGAGCTGGGGAAATAATCCTATAGTAGCAGGATTCTCCCCTAGGTTTAGGGAATTAAGGCGTAGAAGGGCAGGAGTCACGAAATGGAAAATGTCATGTTTTTCTTTGCTAACCTCCCCGTCTATTCCTATGGCTTCATGTTAGGGTTGGGGCTTTTAATTGGGTCCGTATTAGCGCAGCGGGAAGGGAAGCGCAAGGGCATCGGGCAAGAAACGGTCTTCGCTTTTATTTTGAAGGCAGCCTTAGTTTTTGTTCTGGCGGGACGTGTTGGCTGCGTGTACCAAGTGTATGGCTGGCGGACCTTGATTTACCCGTGGACCTTGTTTGCCAACATGCAATTGGATGAATACACAGGCCTCATAGGTACTGGCGTTTACACCGTATACTACCTTGTCCGTCATGCACAGAATCCTGCCGCTTTTTTGGACGCCCTGGTTCCTTCTGTTACGCTGATGCAATCGTTAGGATATCTAGGATCGAGCATTCTCGGGAGCGAGACTATCAGTGCCTGGGGCGTCGATTTGGGTGAATTTATTCTGCACCCCCTACCCTTGTACTCGGCGTTGGCGTACTATCTCATTTTTTCTTTTTTATGGCGGATGAGGCGCAACTTGCGCTATGATGGCCAGCTGTTTTTGGGATATTTGGCCCTAACCGCTCTGGCGCAACGTCTTTTGATGAATTTCCGTGAAGTTTTTGGGGAATCCACGAATCCCTGGTTGTATACAACTGCTTTCGTTTTGTTTGGATCTGCTTGGTTTTACTTGCATCTGCGAACACCTTTCACTGATTCTCGGCGACGCTTAAACTTGAATAACTGGCGTTCATGGTTGCTTTATCTTGCTTCGGTTTTGGGAGTAGGTCTCATCATGGCTCGGTTTTTTTATTGGCGGTTTAGTTAACAGGGGGTGGCGGCATGTTGAAAGATTGGGTACGCACCCGGCTCGAAGAGGACTCTCATCGGCTTACGCCACAAAGGGAAGCGGTGGTGGATGTACTAATTGCCAATGCAGATGATCATCTGTCAGCCGAAGAGGTCTACATGCACACCAAGAAGCTTCATGGGGAAATCGGTTTGGCTACCGTTTACCGCAATCTTGAGCTTTTGGAGAAGCTTGGGATCATTCATCGCTTTGACTATGGCGATGGTCAGAATCGCTATGAGATCAAGCTGGGAGATGAAGAAGAACACTATCACCATCATTTGATCTGCCGAGGATGTGGTACTATTGGGGAGTTTCACAGCGATCTTTTGGAGAGTATAGAACGGCGGATTGCCGAGGAAACCGGTTTTGAAGTAACCGATCATTGCCTTAGGTTTTTTGGTCTATGTTCCAAATGCCGTGGGAAGGACGGTGCTTGACAAGGACCAAACTGCGGTGTATTATGGGTTTAATTAGCATAAAAGCGTTGAAGGGGAGTAGTACATGGCGTACCCTTGAAGAGAGGAAAGCCTTGAGGTGCAAGCTTTCTAAGAATGTGGCCATGGAAGTCGCCCCGGAGCTTCTTAAGTAAACGGCGCTGCGGAGCAGCGCGGCAATGCTGCACGTTGCTGTACAGCGTGGCGAGGTAGCTTGAGACGGTGGTTCCGTTATAACCTCTGAGGGCTCCCTGCTTATTCAGGGAGAATTAAGGTGGTACCGCGAAGTTGGCTTTTCGTCCTTACAAGACGAAAGGTCTTTTTTCATCTTTTAGCAGGGAGTGACGATTTAATGAACAAGACCTATGATCCAAAACAGGTGGAACAGAAATGGTATACCTATTGGGAGGAAAATGGTTTTTTCCATCAAGATGTGGATAAAACCAAGGAGGCCTTCTGTGTGGTGATTCCGCCGCCAAACGTTACTGGGCAATTGCACATGGGTCATGCCCTTGACAACACCTACCAAGACATTTTCGTGCGTTGGAAGCGCATGCAGGGCTTTAATACAGTGTGGATTCCCGGTACCGACCACGCTGGCATTGCCACCCAAGCCAGAGTAGAGGGACATATTCGCGCCACCGAAGGCAAGACCCGGGACGACTTGGGACGGGATGAGTTTCTCAAACGCACCTGGGCCTGGAAGGAAGACTATGGTAATCAGATTCTCAACCAACTCAAGAAGCTGGGAGCTTCCCTGGATTGGGAAAGGGAGCGCTTTACTATGGACGAAGGGTGCTCCCGGGCTGTGCGGGAGGTTTTTGTCCGCCTGTTCGAAAAGGGCCTAATTTACCAGGGGAATTACAGTGTGAATTGGTGTCCTAACTGCGCAACCACACTCTCGGATATTGAAGTAGAACATGAAGATGAAACCGGGAAACTGTATCACGTCAAGTACCCCTTCAGCGATGGCAGCGGCTTTATTCAAGTGGCCACCACACGTCCCGAGACGATGCTAGGCGATACTGCCATAGCCGTGAATCCAAAGGATACACGCTATGAACACTTGCTCGGCAAGACGGTGACGGTGCCCTTGGTCAATCGTGAGGTGCCGATTGTGGCCGATGACTATGTCGATCTCGAATTTGGCACCGGAATGGTGAAAATAACTCCGGCACATGATCCCAATGACTTTGAAATAGGTTTGAGGCATAACTTGCCCCAGATTCAGGTCATTGGTCTCGATGCAGTCATGACAAAGGAAGCGGGAGCATATGCTGGTCTCGATCGCTATGATGCCCGTAAAAAAGTCGTGCACGACCTGGATGAACTTGGTCTTTTGGTCAAGGTTGAGGATCATGATCACGCGGTGGGCCAATGTTATCGCTGCCGTACTGTTGTAGAGCCAGTTGTGTCCAAGCAGTGGTTTGTAAAAATGGA
>DIPH01000020.1:15954-16309 GCA_002424045.1 Firmicutes bacterium UBA5493
AAGCAGTGGTTTGTAAAAATGGAGCCACTGGCCAAGCCGGCCATCTCTGCTGTTGAAAATGGAGAGATCCGTTTTGTTCCTGAGCGCTTTAATAAGAACTATCTCCGCTGGATGGAGAATTTAAGAGACTGGTGTATATCGCGGCAACTTTGGTGGGGTCATCGCATTCCCGTTTGGTATTGTGCTGACTGTGGAGAGGTTTTCGCCAGTGTTGAAGAGCCGAGCCTGTGCCCGAAGTGTAGTTCTGCACAAATCGAGCAGGATCCTGATGTTCTAGACACCTGGTTTTCTTCGGCTCTCTGGCCCTTTTCCATCTTGGGCTGGCCCGATGCCACCGAAGAATTGGAGCATTTCT
>DIPH01000020.1:16387-37195 GCA_002424045.1 Firmicutes bacterium UBA5493
CCGACAAAACGGAGGAGCTTGATCATTTCTATCCGACAGCGGTCTTGATTACAGGATTTGACATCATCTTTTTCTGGGTAGCCCGCATGATTGTCATGGGCTACGAATTTATGGGTAATAGGCCCTTTAATGATGTCCTAATCCATGGACTGGTTCGAGATGCCCAGGGGAGAAAAATGAGCAAGTCATTAAATAACGGAGTGGACCCCTTAGATGCCATCTCGGAGTATGGAGCAGATGCTCTGCGGTTTAATCTTGTCATTGGAGTGGCACCAGGAAACGATCTGCGCTACATTCCAGAGAAGGTGGAGGCGTATCGCAATTTTGCCAATAAGATCTGGAATGCTTCGAGATTCGCCTTGATGAATCTCACGGACTTTAACCATAGACAGCAGAATATGGGTTCTTTGAATTTGACTACAACCGACCATTGGATTTTGAGTCGCTACGAACTTACAGCCAAGGAAGTAACACGCTTCCTGGAACGCTATGACGTCGGGGAAGGGGCTCGTGTGCTCTATGAGTTTCTCTGGAACGAGCTCTGTGACTGGTATATTGAACTAGTGAAGCCCAGGCTCTACGGTAAGCAGGGCGCGGACTCCCGCTATGTGGCCCAGTATGTCTTATGGTATGTGCTCAAAGGGACTCTCGAGCTTCTCCATCCCTACATGCCCTTCATCACCGAGGAGATATGGCAGAATCTACCCCACGATGGTGATACCATTATGCTAGCACCCTGGCCCGCGCCTACAGGTTTGGCTGCACCGGCCGATGAGAAAGCGATGCGTACGATTATGGCCATTATTACCGAGATTCGCACCATGCGCAGTGAGAAGAATGTGTCGCCTGGACGTAAGATCACCGCCATTTGCCAGGCTAGCTCTGACGTACAAGAGCTTTTGGCCGAAGCGAAGCCGGATATCTTGAATTTAGCGGGTCTGGAGACTTTGATTCTAGAGGATATCGGTCAAAAACCTTCCAAGGCTTTGAGTTCTGTGGTCGAGGGGATCAACATTTTTCTTCCCCTAGCTGATCTCGTGGATATGGAAGCAGAAATTGAGAGGATAAAAAAGGATCTCGAAGAGGCCGAACGGGAGCTAGGGCGGGCACAAAACAAATTGAGCAACGAAGGATTTATTATGAAGGCGCCATCGCAGGTGGTGGAAAAGGAACGCGAAAAGGTAGAGTCGTACCGAGCCACCGTTGTGCGACTGCAGAGTTTACTCCAGGAGATGCAGGAATAGTATGAAGATGATGGGTCAGAGAGAACGTTTTGGCAGTCACTTGGGCCTCGAGCGAATTCAACTCGTTTGCGATGCCTTGGGAAATCCAGAAAAGGACCTGAAGTGTATTCACATCGCGGGGACCAGCGGTAAAGGATCGGTTTCGGCAACTTTGACGGAAGTTTTGAAGCGAAGTGGGTTCAGGGTGGGGTCTTTTACTTCCCCCCACCTTGAACATTATAGCGAGCGCTTTCAGATTAATGGGAGTCCCATCGACCCTGGGACTCTCGAGAACGTCGTGTCTAGTGCCGATGCAGCATGCCAAAAAGTTGAGGCGGAGTACCCCCATGTGGGCGCAGTGACAGAGTTTGAGCTGGCTACGGCTGCAGGTTTCCTGTATTTCCACCAGAGTCAGGTGGATGTGGTGGTGTTGGAAACCGGATTGGGAGGTCGCCTAGATGCCACCAACGTGGTGCATCCGATCCTAACTGTGATCACAACCATCTCCCTCGATCACCAAGATCGCTTGGGATCCACCCTCGAAGAGATCGCGGCAGAAAAGGGAGGCATCATCAAGGGTGGGGTACCCATAATCAGCGGCGTGCAGTCACCGCAAGCAGAAAGAACGCTGAAACAGATTGCCGCACAAAAGGGTGCACCATGGAGGAGCACCAAAGACGTTCCCTGGGTAGGACATGGGTGGACGCTAGAGGGCGGTAGTTTAACGTTTCCTGGGATTGGCCTGATTCATATTGGTCTTTTAGGTGCACATCAGTTGGAAAATGCAGCAACCGCTCTTTTGGCTATACAGGAGCTACAAGGCTTAGGTTACGACATACCACTAGAATCAATAAGGAAGGGCTGCCAAGGAGTTCTGTGGCCTGGCCGCCTCGAGGTGGTATCGAAAGAACCCTTTATTCTACTCGACGGGGCCCATAATGAGGAGGGCATAGATGCCCTGGCCCAAAGTCTCCAACAGCTCCAGGGGGAGCTCGGGGAGAAGTTCACCTTGCTCTTTGGTATGCTACACAATAAGAGTTTGAGTCTGCTCGAACCCTTGCTACCCCTGGCCAGGCGTTTTGTGTTTGCTAAGGCTGATAGTGGACGTCTACCTGCCATGGAACCAAGCATCATGGTAGATTATGTTCGGAGCCGTGGACTAGCCGCGTCGGGGTACGAGGAGCTTTCCGATGCGATTCTTGAAGCGAAGAAAACACCGCCTTTATGTATTTGCGGGTCCCTATATTTGATTGGCTCGGTAAAAAGGTGTTTCCGTCCTAATCTGTAAGTATGGTGGAGGGGGATTGGCCATGAGCGCGAAGAAAAAGAAGAAAAGTCCAGGACAAGGAGCAAACTTCGTAGCTACCCTAGTTGTCCTTGGCGTTGTTTTTGTATTTTTTGGGTACTTAATTGGGAAGTATGCTGTCGGGGTGTTACAGGGGCAGCACCAAACAGCCGTACAGCTTGCACAAGAGGGGGGCAGTGCGCCTGTGGTTGCAAGGGCACCTAGTCCACCTAGTCTCCCTAGTTCACCACCTACAAGCTCTGTGACTCCCGCATCCCCTGAGCCGTCACAGCCAAGCGGGGCACTTTATCGCGTACAGGTTGGGGTCTTTTCAGAACGTGCTAATGCCGATCGTATGGTTGCCATGCTGAAAGAAGAGGGCTATGAAGGTATCATCATCTCCGGGCCACCCCATAGGGTGCAAACGGGAGCTTTTAGCTCGCAGGATAATGCGGCGAGGCTTATGGAAGAGTTGGTACAGAAGGGTTTTGAAGCGATTATTGTCCGTTAGTCCTTCCATTTAGGAAGTGATTTCCTTGGTTGACAGTGTCTGGGCAGTTTGCTATTGTAAATTGGGACTCTGAAGAGTCCCTCGGACTCAGTTCCGAATACTTTGTGAAAAAGGGGGCGAAGTTTGTGGCGTTTAAGATTAGCACAGCTTGTATCAGTTGTGGTGCATGCATGGCGGAGTGTGCGGTAGAGGCTATTAGCGAAGGAACTGATCATTATTCTATTGATGCTGATGTATGCATTGATTGCGGCGCTTGTGCCGATGTTTGTCCAGAAGGCGCGATAAGTGAAGCCTAGGTAGGCATAACACCCTCCTCCCGCTCATAATAATGAATTGGGTGGGAGGGAGTTTTTTTGAGGACAAAACGAAGAAGACGCAAATATTCCAGGGGTCGCTCTTGTCTTCCCCTGATGATTCTCTTTATCATGGTGGTTGGGTTACCGGCACTTCTAGTCCGCAGTTGCTCGGTACCTTTTTTTTCTCCCCGGGAAATCCCCTTGGTGGGACTGTGGGATGTTGAACAAAAAGAGCTCCGGTTCATGACATTGGAGGAATATGTACAGGGTGTTGTGGCTGCCGAAATGCCTGCGAGTTTTGATATCGAGGCCCTAAAGGTGCAGGCTGTGGCTGCCAGGACCTATGCCCTTCGGCGTATTTTGCGCGATGAACGTATTTCTGAACACCCTGAGGCCCACCTTTCCTCTGACTACCAATCGGGTCAGGCCTGGATTTCGTGGGATACCTTCTTAGAACGCAATGGAGGTTCTCTCGGGGCACGTTTGCAGAGGAAAATCAAAAACGCGGTGAAGCAAACGGAAGGAATAGTCGCCTTTTATGATGACGAGCCCATTTTGGCTGTGTACCATTCCACCAGCGGCGGTCGGACAGAAAACTCCGAACACTATTGGAGCGAGGCCTTACCCTACCTACGTTCGGCAGAGGACCCCTACGGCACCAATTCCCCGAGCCATTATTCAACCGCCACCATTCAACTCAGTAATTTGGCGCAGGTTCTGGAAGTAAAGAACGTGAAAAACTTCAAGGTGGTGGAACGTTATCCTTCGGGACGGGTGAAGACGGTGGAGGTGGATGAAAAGTGGTTTAGTGGACGGGAAATTAGGCAGCGTCTGTCTTTACGCTCTACGTGGTTTACTGCAGAGATTTTAGGAAATGAGATGGTGTTCTCGGTCTGGGGCTATGGCCATGGCGTGGGAATGAGCCAATATGGCGCTCAAGGAATGGCGGTTGCGGGGTATGGTTACGCCGATATTCTCCAATACTATTACCAGGGAATTGAGCTGAAAGAGGCTTATTAACTGGGAAATGGAGGGATGAGGTGGACTACAAGCTAAAGCGACGCAGATTTGACCTTGAAGGCCAATTGTTGCAGCCCTGGAACTTTGCCTACGTACATTATCGCCATCTCGATGGTTGGGAGATTAACAAGAATAGGATTCGTCAAGATAGATATCTGCTAGAAGTAGGAAAAGAGCTTGGTTCTACCACAGTACCCCATTGGCAGCGCTAGGCATCGGGAGTCCGGCACGGACTCCCTTTTTTTGAGAAGGGAATTGACACATAAGGGTGAATATCTTATTTAGCTAAATTAAGGTGGAATTAGTCCCTATGAATCTAATCTTGGCATCGCAGTCGCCTCGACGCAAAGCATTACTTAAAAAGTTCGGTATTCCCTTTTCTGTGCATGTTTTACCCAGCACAGAGGAGGAACATGGTGAACCCATCAATGTGGCCCGTGGCAATGCCACCCGCAAGGCATTGCCGGTATCCGAAATGCACCCAGACTGTCTCGTGCTTGCTGCTGATACCATTGTGACTCTAGATGAGCGCATCTTGGGTAAACCTCGAGATGCCCAAGATGCCCAGAATATGCTGCGTTTCTTAAGTGGACGTGAACATGAGGTAACAACCTGCGTGGTCTTGTGCCTTAACGGTCAGGTAGTCCGAAGTTTTAGCGAAACAACTAGCGTGTGGTTCCGCCGCCTTGACGATGACGAAATCAAAGGTTATATAGCCACAGGAGAGCCTTTTGACAAGGCTGGAGCTTATGGCATTCAAGGGTTTGGCGGACTACTTGTTAAAAGCATAAAAGGTTGTTATTATAATGTAGTAGGGTTGCCCATGCCGCGTTTGGCCGAGCACTTAAGGTCATTCGGTATCGAGGTATTTTCCTTCAAATAGGCTTCCCTCACCCGCCCAGGGAGATGGGGAAGGAGTACGATTTGTCAACAGCAGTGAAAATGAAAGATGTACCTAGAGAAGAGCGTCCCCGGGAGCGTTTGATTCGCCATGGAGCAGAGCGCTTGGCCAACAAGGAGCTTTTGGCCATCTTGTTGCGCACCGGTAACCAACGGGAATCAGTCCTCATGCTGGCTGAGAGGCTTCTTGCTCGGTTCGGTTCATTGCCGGAGCTGGCAACGACCAGCTACGAAGAATTGCTCACAGTTAATGGCATTGGGCCAGCGAAAGCCACAGATATTCTTGCCGCTTTTGAGTTAGCTAAGCGCCTCGGAGAGTCCCGCATGGAGTTTCAAGGCATCGTCAATAGTCCACAAGATGCCGCACAATTGGTCCTTAGGGAATTAAGTTTTGCAGACAAAGAACATTTCATGATTATCATGTTGAATACCAAACATCGCGTGATTGCAAAAAAGGTCATTTCCATCGGACATTTACAGGCCTCTTTAGTCCATCCCCGTGAGATGTTTAAGGAAGCCATTAGGCGCAGCAGTGCTGCTGTTATCTTGGTTCATAACCATCCCAGCGGAGATCTGACACCGAGTCGAGATGATATTGCCACCACAGAGAGGCTGCGCGACGTGGGAGATATGTTAGGCATTGATGTGTTGGATCACATTATCATTGGTGACAATCGTTATTTAAGCTTTCGTGAACAAGGACTGCTATAGAAGAAAGAAGGGGTAACTGTATGTTCAGGCGGTTTGGTAAGAACATAGGCATTGATCTAGGAACTGCGAATACACTCGTCTTGGTGGAGGGCCGCGGGATTGTCATTAATGAGCCCTCCGTTGTAGCTATTGATCGAGATACCAATGAGATTTTTGCAGTAGGAAATAAGGCCAAGGAGATGGTGGGAAGAACCCCCGGGAATATCACCGCTATCCGCCCTTTGAAAGACGGAGTGATTGCTGACTTTGAAATCACCGAACGCTTGCTGAGGGACTTTTTGAATAAAGCGACCAGGCGCTCCAGGCTCAGACGGCCTCGGGTGATCATTTCTGTTCCCTCAGGAGTTACCGAGGTTGAGAAGCGGGCGGTAATTGATGCTACCCTGTCAGCGGGAGCTAAGGATGCCCGGGTGATTGAAGAGCCTATGGCTGCAGCAATCGGGGCCGGACTGCCCGTTCAAGATCCAACGGGCACCATGATCGTTGATATTGGGGGTGGCACCACAGAAGTAGCCGTGATTTCTTTAGGCGGCATAGTATCCCAACGATCCATTCGGGTAGCCGGTGATGAGATGGATGATTCCATTATTCAGTACATTCGCAGGGGTTATAACCTTCTGATTGGGGAGAGAACAGCCGAGAGAATTAAGGCAGAAATAGGCTATGCATTCATTGATGGCAAGGACGAATTGTCCATGGACGTTCGCGGTAGGGATCTGGTAACTGGTTTGCCGAAGACTGTGACTGTGTCTTCCACAGAGATTCATAAAGCCTTAGTAGAACCGATCCAATCCATTTTGGATGCTGTTAAGGTCACCTTAGAAAGAACTCCGCCAGAATTGGCCGCCGATATCATGGATAGGGGAATCATGATGGCCGGTGGCGGCTCCCTGCTTAATGGCCTCGATGAGCTGTTGATGAGAGAAACGGGAATGCCTGTTCATATAGCTGAGCGCCCCTTAACCGCGGTAGTGGAAGGAACAGGACAGGCTCTACGCCATTTTGAATTGTTAAAACGAATTATGTTAGGGCCAAGACGTTATTAGTGTGTTAGGCTAGCCGAGGACAGGGTGGTGAAGAAAAGTGCTGGATCGCCTACTGCGCTGGAAAGTCCCTTTGATCATTCTTTTAGTTTTGATTTTAGTAGGCACAATTCATTACACGTCCGTGCCTCGACGCGAGATTAGCAAACTGGAAGGGTTGTGGCGCGACATGCTATCGCCTTTTCAATGGACCGTCAGCAAGGTTGGTGGTTTTTTCCAGAACCAGGTAGCTGAGATCAATCGGTGGCGAGGACTCAAGGAGCGAAATGATGAATTAGAGGAACGAGTTGTTCAGCTTGAGGCTGAAGTGTTTACTCTCCGCAATTATCGCCGGGAAAATGAATGGTTGCGGGAAGCCCTTGACTTTAGGGACGAAGGAAATCACGCTCTCCTTGTTGCCGAAGTGATAGGACGCTCTCCCAGTAACTGGGAGAGTACCATCGTTGTAAATAAAGGACAATCCCATGGAGTGGTAAGTGGGATGGCTGTTGTCACCAATGCAGGGATCGTCGGCACCGTGATCAACAGTTCGAGCTACACCAGTACAGTTCTTTTGATTGTCGATGCCCAAAGTGCCACTGGCGGTTTGGTGCAGTCCAGTGGAGACTTGGTTCTTGTCGAAGGAGGACAGATGGACCAGGGAACGTTGTTGGCCAGGCCCCTCAGTCGAGATACGTCCGTAGAGGTAGGGGATGTGATCGTCACATCCGGCTTGAGTAGAATCTATCCCAAGAATCTGCCCATTGGTGAAGTAGTTGCGGTGGAGTCCCGCCAATACGATCTGTCTTTTGCTGCTGTGGTCCAACCCTTTGTTGACTTTACCCGCCTGGAGTATGTTCTTATTGTAATGCCGCAAGGGGAGAGTTAGGATGAAGCATGTAGGCTACGGAATAATCGTACTCTTGGCACTGGCCCTCCAGACTGGCTCACCGGGACTTGTAATTCTTGGTTTTCGCCCAGAGTTATTGTTGCTTTTCTCCCTGATTTTTGCCATGCTTGAACAACCTGGTGGCGCCGCAGGCTTTGGTTTTGTCAGCGGTTTGCTGCAAGATTTGATTGTGGGCCAGTTCATTGGACTGTATGCAGGAACCTATTTGTTAATGGCCATTTTGGTGGGCTTTGTAACGAAACGATTGTATAGGGAGAATCTTCTAGTGCGCTTTTCCGCGATTTTTGTGGGAACAGCTCTAGGGCAAATGCTCTACTTACTGGGCGCTGCATCCTTCGGTTTTTCCAGCCCTTGGTCTTGGATCACCTGGTCTGCGATTTTGGGCACAGGCCTTTTCAACGGATTGATTGGGGTGCTTGTGTATAGACCTTTAGTTGCTATTAATAGACACTTGATTTACTTAGATGAATTGTTGAAAAGGACGGGGTGACGTTGGTGGAAGAGAAGGGCACAGAAAAACGTCTTTTCGTTCTTTTTGTCATTGTTTTGGTCTGCACGTTGGTTTTAGTTGGTAGGCTCTGGTACCTGCAACTCTCGAGGGGCGAGCATTATGCACGCTTGGCCGATGGCAACCGCATGCGCCAATTACGCCTATTGCCCCCACGGGGAGAGATCGTCGATCGCCATGGTGAGGTCTTGGTCCGCAGTAAGCCAGCCTTTACAGTATCTGTCGTTCCTGGAGGCTTAAGGCAGGAAGACGATTCTAGTCTTCATATCCTCTGCGACGTGTTGGACCTAAGTATGGAAGAGTTAGAAGAGGCACTGGAAAAAGGTAAGGGGTTTCCCTATGAATCCGTCCGCATCAAACAGGATGTTCAACCTGAAACCGTCATAGCCATTGAAGAAAACCGCATTAATCTCCCGGGGATCTTTATTGAGGAAGAACCTGTTCGCGAATACCTCCAAGGTGAATTGGCGTCCCACGTCGTGGGGTACATGGGGATCATCAGTGCAACGGAGTTGCAGCGTTACGGGGTGACCTACCGCGGCAGCGACCTAGTTGGAAAAAGCGGGATTGAGCAAACCTATGAGGAATTGCTGAGGGGTGAAATCGGTGCTTTAACGGTGGAAGTCAATGCACTGAACCGACCCATCCGAACGGTGAATGTAGTGGAACCTATCCCAGGGCATAATATCACCTTGACCATCGATGCTCACCTGCAGAAGGTGGCGGAAGAAGCCTTTTATGAGCATATTCTCACGCTAAAGGACAATCCCGGTACCCAAACAGGTGCGGTCCTGGTCTTGAATCCGCAGACGGGCGAAATTTTGGTCATGGCCAGTATGCCTGGGTTTGAACCGGAAAACCTCATTGACCAGTCACAACGAAACTCGTATTATTCTGCCCTTAGTCAGGACGAGCGGCGGCCGTTTTTCAACCGGGTGACGCAAGCACTCTTTGGTCCCGGGTCTACCTTTAAGCCCATTACTGCCTTGGCCATTTTGGAAGAAGGCGTTTTGGGCGCAAACGACCGGTTTAACGCCACCGGCACCAGCCAATATGGAGTGAAGGATTGGGTAATTAACAGTGGCTTAGCACCCTTTGGAATGATCGATATGCATGGCGCCTTGGGCATGTCTAGCAACCATTACTTCGCCGACAATGGAGCCAAAGTGGGGATTGACCGGCTTTCTAAGTGGATGACGGCCCTCGGTTTTGGAGCACCGACGGGTCTTGAGCTTTTCCCAGGGGAGGCCAGTGGATTGGTGCCTAGTAGGGAATGGAAGAGGGAGGCTTTTAGTAATCGAGCGACTTCGGATCAGAATTGGTATCCGTCGGACACGGAGCAAATTTCTATCGGGCAGGGATTCCATCAGATGACCCTTATCCAATTGGCACAGGCCTATGCAGCCATTGCCAATAAGGGGACTATATTTGCTCCTCAGATTGTCAAGGAAATACAGGCACCCGATGGTACCGTGATATTTCGTGCCCGACCAGAGGTGTCCCATAAGGTGGAGGCCTCCCAAGCCACCTGGGATGCCCTTAGCCAAGTAATGATGGCCCCCATTGTGCATGCTCGCGGTACTGCCCGTGGAGTGATGGCAGGCTTCCCGTATTCCATGGCCGGTAAGACAGGAACCTGGGAGGTACCAGGGAGAGTCTCTAACGGTCTTTATGTTGGTTACGCTCCAGCAGAAAATCCTGAAGTCCTAGTTGCCGTCGTGGTCGAACAGGGTGGCGGAGGATCTTCAGCCGCAGCTCCCATTGCCAGAAAGGTTCTAGACGCTTATTTCGGTCTCGATGTGGCTGCAGAGTAAAGATGTGGCAGGAGTCTTCGGTGATTTGCAGAAGTAGAAGATGGTGTTAGGTAAGGAGTGGCGTGCATGAATACCGAATTATGTGCGATAAAGGGTACACGTGAAGGATTAGTGATCACCATAACCAATGCTGCCCAGTTCTCTGAAGTACTTCAGTCGTTGGAGAGGCAACTTCTGGCATCCCAGAGTTTTTTTAGGGGAAGTTCAGCCAAACTTTTTTTGCACGAAGGGACCCTTTCTGATAGCCAAATGGACGATATTGAGCGGTTGATTGCCGATTACGGGATGCGCCTTAATCGCGAACCACTAACTGTGCAGATGCAGCGTCCCCAGGTTGAACAAGTTACCGAGGATACCCGTGAGGTTGGAGAAGACAACACTCTCTTGGTTCGGCGTACCATCCGTTCGGGCCAGCGACTGCATTATGATGGTAATGTTGTTGTGATGGGAGATGTGAATCCTGGGGCTGAGATCGTGTGTACAGGAGATATCCTGGTCCTAGGTAGCCTTAGGGGTGTAGCCCATGCGGGGGTGGAGGGAAAGGTTGATGCTACCGTTTTTGCTTTCCGTCTAGAGCCGACGCAGCTGCGCATAGCGCACGTCATTTCGCGGGCACCCGATGAAAAACTTCCCCAACCTTCAGGCCCAGAAATAGCCAGGGTTGTGGAGAACAGTATCCAGCTTTCAGTTTACAACCACTAAGGGTTGAGGGAGGACTAGTTTTGGGAAAAGTCATTGTAATCACAAGTGGAAAAGGCGGAGTGGGTAAGACCACTACCACTGCCAATCTAGGAACTGGTTTGGCAGCTACGGGACAGAGAGTTTGTTTAGTAGACACCGATATTGGTCTGAGGAACCTTGATGTTGTTATGGGTCTGGAGAATCGCATTGTATACGATTTGTTAGACGTTGTTGAAGGAAATTGCAGACTGCGCCAGGCTTTGATTAAGGACAAGCACTTTGGGGACAGCCTGGTACTTCTTCCTGCGGCCCAAACTCGGGAGAAGGATGCCGTAAAGCCTGAACAGATGCGGGAACTCATGGCGCAGCTGAGGGAAGACTACGATTTTGTGATCCTAGACAGCCCTGCAGGCATCGAGCATGGGTTTAAGAATGCCATAGCAGGCGCGGACACAGCCATTGTAGTCACTACGCCGGAGATATCGGCTGTACGCGATGCGGATCGCATTATAGGTCTTTTGGAAGCGGCAGAACTTTATGACCCACAGCTCATCATTAACCGGGTCCGCCCTGACATGGTGCGCAAAGGCGACATGATGGACATCGACGATATTGACGATATTTTGGCCATTTCCATCTTAGGCGTTATTCCTGATGATCAAGATATCATTGTCTCTACGAATCGAGGAGAGACGGTGGTTACCGACAAGAAATCTCGGCCTGGACAAGCCTATCGCAATGTGGTGCGCCGCATTCTAGGTGAAGAGGTACCGTTTATGAATCTCCAGGAACGGAAAGTCATGCATTGGTTTAAAAAAATCCTCAGCGGTGAAGCTCAATAAAGGAGGGATAGGCATGTTCGAGTTTATTACGAGACTCTTTGGCGGTTCAGAAGGTAGTAAGAACAAGGCTAAAGAAAGACTTCGTCTAGTTTTAGTACACGACCGGGCCAGCCTCTCTCCTGGCCTTGTGGAGGCGTTGGAAGAAGAGTTAATTCAGGTGATTTCCAAGTACTTAGAAATCGACGAGGAAGGCCTCGAGGTCAATTTTGATGAAGGCGATGACTCTGTAGCACTGATTGCGAATATTCCCGTGAAAAATGTGAAGCGTAAGATGTAAGCTCCTTGAGAGTAATCATGATTACGCTCCTTCGGTAATATACTGAAGTAGGCGAAGGAGGTGCGTAATCGTGGCAAAGAGTTTTGTTAGGAATTCCGTATTGGCTTTAAGTATCTTTGTGATAGTGCTGATCTTGGTGTACGCGAATGTGGAAATTACCGAACCCGTAACAGAATATGTTTCCTTTGTTGTAACAACGAGTTTTTCCGTGCAGCCAATTCTCCAAAAAGTAGGATTCGCCGAGGAGTGGGGTACCTGGGATTTTGGGTCTCTCTTCGAAGGGTGGTCTGAAGCTACCCCTGGATGGTGAGACGATGCGGATAGGCAACTATTTTGGGATTCCCCTTAAAGTGAATCCCTTTTTCATTTTGCTCTTGGCAGTAGCCTTCGTCTACGGGAGACTTGGGGAGGCACTTTTGCTTTTTGCCATTGTACTGTGGCACGAAAGCTTCCACATTCTGATGGCCAAGGCCTATCGGCTTCATGTAACAGACATCGAACTCTTACCCTTTGGGGGCGTGACTCGGCTCGAGGCACTCTTACAGTTGAACCCTGAATTAGAGTGGCTGGTGGCCATTGTGGGCCCCATCAGTAATGGTCTGCTCGTTTTTTTTGCATATGGCCTCATGCCCTATCTTGATGTGGATCTCAAGTGGTTTGACTTCTTCGTTCAGGCGAACGTGGGGATGGCTGCCTTCAATCTCATACCAGCATTACCCTTGGATGGTGGACGTGTTCTGCGGAGTTTGTTGGCCAAGGGTCGCGGGTTTAAAGACGCAACCCGCGTTGCAGCCATATTGGGACAAGTGCTAAGTATCGTCTTTGTAGGCTTTGGTGCCTACCTAGCGTTTCTAGGACAGTTGCAGGGTTTGATGTACGTTTTTGCCGGTGTAATGCTTTTCTTGGCCGCAAGGCAGGAGCAAAAAAACGCCAGCTACATTTTTATGCGCTATTTGACCCATAAAAAACAAGAATTGCGTCTGAAACGGGTTTTAGTGGCTAGGGAGATCGTGGCTACAGTGGAGACTTCCTTAGGTGAGGTGCTTCAGCACGTTCAACCACCCTGCTATCATCTTATCTGGATCTTGGACCTGGAAGGTAAAGTAATCGGATTTATAAGTGAAATAGACTTAATTGCAGCCCTCTTCGAGCATGGATTAGCCCATAAAGTAGGGGCAGTACAGATGCACAGAATCTAACATTGTTGTTGGAAAGGAGTTGGGCCCATGGACAAGCGTCTCCTGCCCCTCTTGCCTATGGTGACGAAACCAGGGCGTTACACAAATCATGAGGTAAATGCCCAGCATAAGGACTGGTCTGAAGTGGACGTCAAGGTCGCCTTGGCCTTTCCAGATATTTATGATGTGGGTATGGGTCATCTGGGTTTTAAAATACTCTATGCACTCATTAATGGAAGAAAGGACGCCCTGGCCGAGCGAGTGTATGCACCTTGGGTTGACCTGCAGGCACGTATGGAGGAGAACGAAATTCCTTTGACGGCTCTAGAATCAGGTCTTGCTTTAACCGCCTTTGATCTTGTGGGATTTACCTTACAATATGAGCTCAGTTACTCCAATATTTTGAAAATGCTAGACTTGGCGCAAATCCCCCGTAGGAGCTCTGAGCGCAATGCATCACAGCCCTTGATCATGGCAGGGGGTCCTTCGGCCTTTAATGTGGAGCCCTTAGCAGACTTTATTGATTTTGTGGTCTTGGGAGAAGGGGAAGAAGTCATCCATGAAATCCTCGACGTAGTGAAGAACGGTAAAGCGGAAGGCGTAAGAAAGGAAACGCTTCTGGAGAGACTCGCACTGATGGATGGGGTCTATGTCCCTGATCTATATAAACCCGTTTATGATGATGGCGGCAAGTTTGTAGCTTTAGAGCCGCACAGACCGGGTGTGCCCATGCGAATTGAGAAACGGGTGATTCGAGACTTTAACAGTCTTCCCTATCCCGAGGAATTTGTTGTTCCCTATGTGGAAGTGATCCACGATCGGGTCATGGCCGAGATCATGCGCGGCTGTACTAGGGGTTGCCGGTATTGCCAGGCTGGCATGATCTATCGCCCAGTTCGGGAGCGCGATCCTAACATCCTCAAAAAGCAAATTTCTCGCTTAGTGGAGAGTACGGGATATGAGGAGATTTCCCTTTCGTCTTTATCCAGTGGGGACTATGGACAAATCAGCCCCCTGGTTCGAGACTTAATCGCCGAGTATCAAGGCTGTGGTGTGTCTATCTCGCTGCCTTCTATGAGGCTGGACTCCTTTGGCATGGAATTGGCCCAGGAGATTCAAAGGGTCCGTAAGACCGGCCTCACCTTTGCTCCTGAGGCTGGAACCCAAAGGCTTAGAAATGTGATCAATAAGAATGTATCAGACCATGATTTGAAAGAGGTCGTCCAGGGAGCCTTTGCCGCGGGGTGGTCTCGAATCAAGTTGTACTTTATGATCGGTCTGCCGACCGAAACCGAAGAGGATCTGGAAGGTATTGTGGATTTGGCGTACAAGGTCTTGGCCTGGGGGAAGGAATTTCGTAGTGCAAGACGCCGTCCTGAAGTCACAATCAGCGTTGCATCCTTTGTGCCCAAGGCCCACACGCCTTTTCAGTGGGTGGCCCAAGACTCCATGGACGTCTTACGTTCCAAACAGAGTTTTTTAAAGGAACGTCTCCGACACCCCGCCATACACTTTAGTTATCCCAAAGTAGAAGAGAGCTTTTTGGAGGCAGTTTTTGCCAGAGGTGATCGCCGTCTAGCGGCCGTCTTGGAGAGGGCAGTGGATCTTGGATGTCAGTTTGATAGTTGGACGGAGTGTTTCCGTTTTGACCTGTGGGTCCAAGCCTTCTCTGATTCCGGTATTGATCCCCATGTCTATGCTGAGCGAACAAGGGATTTGTTCGAGCCCCTACCCTGGGGGCACCTGAGTGCCGGCATTGATTTTGATTTTTTACGCAGGGAGTGGAAACAGGCTCAAGGAGGCATCCCCACCCTTGACTGCCGCTGGGATGATTGCAGTAAGTGTGGCGTGTGCCCCAATTTGCAGGTAGCCAACGCCATAGTGAAGGAGAAGTCCGTTGAGTAATGTCATTCGTTTTCAGTTTAGCAGGGGTTCTGAGGTACGGTTTTTGTCCCATCTTGATCTAGTGCGAACGATGGAAAGGGCGATACGTAGGGCTGGTCTCCCCATGGCCTACTCGGAAGGTTTCACACCAAGACCCATTATGAGTTATGGTTATGCTTTGCCTGTGGGAATTTTAAGTGAGGCTGAGTATGGTGACTTTACGTTCGCGGTAGACTTGGATCCTGAGGAGTTTGTTAGGTGCTATAATCAGCACTTGCCCAAGGGTCTTGAAGTCCTCTGGGCAGAACGACTTCCTGAAAAAACACCCACCCTCATGGGTGAAATTAACGCGGCCTCTTGGAGGCTATTTTTGCCCCAAACGAGTGGTGGCCCAGAGCAGATCAAGGCTCGCTGGGAGTGGCTTCAAGGTGTGGATAGCTTTGTGGTGAAGCGGGACACTAAAAAGGGGAGTCGTGAGATTGATATCTGCCCATTTTTGTTTGACGTCTATGAAATCGCACCAAGTTCCACAGGCACGGTGTTTGATTGTCTCTGCGGCCTAGGCAATGAGGCCAATTTACGCATGGAAGAACTCGGTGATTTGCTTGGCTTTGATCATCTAGAGGCCACCATCACCAGGACGGGGCAGTTCAAAAAAGTTGGGAACCACTACTTCCCTCCTTTAGGGAATCGAGGATGTAAATGAAAAGAGACATTATTATTTCTGCTTTGCTTAACCAAGTGCAAGTTGGTATCGTAGAAGACGGTCGCTTAGTGGAATACTATTTGGAGCGTGACTGTAAAGACCGGCTGGAAAGCAATATCTATAAGGGAAAGGTGGAGAATGTTCTCCCTGGAATGGGGGCCGCCTTTGTCGACATAGGTACGGCGAAGAATGCCTTTTTGTTCCTGGCTGATGCAGCAGCTGACCTAAAGATCGGTGAGTCCATCATGGTGCAGGTTTCCAAGGAAGCTGTAGGTGCTAAGGGACCGCGGGTTACAACCAAGATCTCCTTGCCGGGGCGCTACTTGGTCTTGATGCCTTGCCAAGATCACATTGGCGTTTCGCGTCAGATTACCGATGGGGACGAACGGCTCAGACTGAAGGAAATTGCTGAAGAGATTCGCCCCGAAGGCTGTGGGCTGATCGTGCGTACCGTAGCAGAGAGCTGTACAAGGAGCGAGCTCCAAGAGGATTTAACAGAGTTGCTGGAGGAATGGTCATGCATCAAGAAAAAGTACAAGGGCAAGTCATCATCGCCCCTATTGTATCAGGACTTTGATCTGGTGCATCGCATTTTGCGTGATTTGTATGCAGCGGAAAATACGAAAGTCGTGGTGGATAGTGCAGAACTACAGAATCGGGTCGAAGAAGACCTGGCAAATCTTGGGGTGAAGGAGATCGCTCCGGTAGAGCTGTATCAAGGTAAAGTGGATCTTCTTACCCATCTCGGGTTCAGAAAAGAGCTAGAGCGGGCAGGTAACAATCGGGTTTGGCTTGACTGTGGAGGTTATTTAGTTTTCAACCAGACGGAAGCCCTCATGAGCATTGATGTTAATACGGGTAAATATGTGGGAAGTAAAAACCTCCAGGACACTGTATTGAAGACGAACTTGCAGGCGGCTCAGGAAATCGCCCACCAACTTCGCCTGCGTAATACTGGCGGTATTGTGATTATTGATTTCATTGATATGTCTGATCCTAATAACCGGGAGGCTGTTTTGGAGCAATTGGCGATGAGTCTCAGTGCCGATAAAACTCGCACAAATCTCCTGGGCTTTACCCGTTTGGGTCTAGTGGAATTGACCCGCAAAAAGACAGAAAGGCTTCTCTCCCATGTTCTCGAGGTAGATTGTCCCCACTGCAAAGGACGGGGTCGGGTGCTTTCCGATGAGACGTTGGCTTTTCAGATCGCTAAGGAAGTCAATTCGCTATCCCTCGAAAACACAGAGACCATCTCGGTTTATTGCCATCCGGCAGTGGCGGGTTTTGTGATAGGTCCCCGGGGTAGCAACTTACGGGCACTGGAGAAGCATACGGGAAGGACAATTTGTGTACACGGCGATGAATCCCTGGCGCGCCAAGATTACAGAGTGCAAAGCTGTAGTATTGATTGACAGGGACCGGCCTTGGTGTTAAAATGGTTGATGTAGATTGCTCGGTTCTATCGAACCGAGCTTTCGAAGCCGCTCAGAACAGGTTTCTCTCGGGACATTTATGAAACACAGGGGATAATTCCCATCGTGTACCTGGATGGCGAGTCTAGAGGAGGAGGTGGACGTATTGTACGCCGTAATCGAAACCGGTGGTAAGCAATATCGTGTGTCCACAGGTGATGCCATTTATGTTGAAAAGCTCGATGTCAATGAAGGCGATGAAGTCGTCTTGGACCGTGTTCTTTTAGTGAGCCAAGATGGTAAAACCCAGGTTGGTACACCCCATGTTGATGGGGCTAAAGTAGTAGCTAAAGCCGCAAAACAAGGAAAACAGAAGAAGATCATTGTCTTTAAGTACAAGGCTAAGAAGAATTATCGCAAGAAAAAGGGTCATCGGCAACCATACACCAAATTGGTCATTGAATCCATCACTGCGTAGATCATGACGAAGCTGGAGTTTTACAGAACGAAGGAAGACCATGGATGGCAAGGCTTTCAGGCGTTTGGCCATACCGGTTTTGCTGGGCATGGAGAAGATATTGTCTGTGCTGCTGTGTCAGCATTGACGCAGACTGCCGTTCTCGGCTTACAAGAAGTCTTAGCAATTGATTGCTTGGTCCGCGTGGATGAGAGTAAAGGGTCTTTGCTTTGTTTACTTCCCGAGGACCTTGCGTGTGGGGATTGGAAACAGGCTCAACTCGTATTAAGTGTCCTTTACGTAGGCCTTTTGGCCACAGAAGAGGAATACGGAGACTATGTTAGTGTGAAGGAGGTGCCATACCGTGAGAATGAATCTGCAATTATTCGCCTCAAAAAAAGGTGGCGGAAGCACGAAGAACGGTAGAGACTCTGCTGCTCAACGTCTAGGTGTTAAAAGTCATGATGGGAAATTTGTTACTGCAGGCAGTATCATTATTAGACAGCGCGGAACCAGGGTGAAACCAGGTGTCAACGTTGGTCTTGGCAAGGATGATACCCTGTTTGCTCTGGCAGATGGCTATGTTTCCTTCGAACGCCAAGGAAAAACAGGAAAAGCGGTTAGCGTAATTACTGAGGCCGCACTTGCTTAGTGATAATCCCCTTTGTGCTACGGTGCAAAGGGGATTTTTTCAAGGGAGGACACATTATGTTTATTGATCAGGCCCGCATCTATGTGAAGTCAGGAGATGGTGGTGATGGCGTCGTCCGCTTCAGGCGTGAAAAGTACGTACCCGCAGGTGGTCCCGCGGGCGGCGATGGCGGCCGGGGAGGCAGCATCTACTTTGTGGTCGATGAGGGGCTCTCTACGTTGGTGGACTTTCGTTATCGCCGGAAGTTTGTGGCTTCTCCCGGCCAGGCGGGGCAGTCCAAGAAGATGGCCGGCAAAGATGGAGAAGATTTGGAAATCAGAGTTCCTCCCGGTACGTTAGTAAAAGATGGGGAAACAGGTAATGTTCTCTTAGATCTCACGGTCCCCAATAGTCGCGTTTTGGCCCTACCTGGAGGTAGAGGGGGCCGGGGTAACCCTCACTTTACTACTGCCACCCGCCAAGCCCCATCCTTTGCCGAACGGGGAGAGCCCGGACAAGAATTATGGCTGCAGTTAGAACTTAAGCTCCTAGCTGATGTTGGTCTTGTGGGTTATCCTAATGTCGGAAAATCCACGCTCCTTTCGGTTGTGTCAGCAGCCCGCCCTAAGGTAGCCAACTATCCCTTCACAACTCTCACGCCCAATTTAGGCGTGGTATCTTTAGAGCCGGGCCATGCATTTGTGATTGCAGATATTCCCGGACTAATCGAAGGAGCCCATAAAGGTGTGGGCTTGGGTATGGAATTTTTGCGCCATATTGAACGCACTCGCCTCATTCTGCACCTGGTGGACGCGGCGGGGATCGAGGGTAGGGACCCAGTGCAAGACTATGCCAAGATCAACCAAGAATTACGTTTGTATAGCGAAGAACTTGCAGACTGTCCCCAGATTTTAGTTGCGAACAAAGTGGATTTGCCTGAATCCCAGGAGAATCTAGGGCGTCTGGAAAAACTGGCCAAGGCTAACAACCAGGAGTTTTTCATGATCTCAGCGGCTACAAGCCAAGGTACTGCGGCTTTGATGCGCCGCGCCGACCAGCTTGTCAGAGAAATGAAGCAAGCCGATCCCAAGGTGGGTCAAGTGCAACAGTTGATTCTTCCCAAAGACGACACACCACCTGTTGATGAATACACGATAGTGCGCGATAATGAGGATTATGTAGTACAAGGGGCAGGCTTAGATCGTCTCCTGCGCCGTTTGGACCTCAATAACCCAGAGACTATCGCCTATTTACAGAATCTATTTGAAAAAATTGGCTTGTATAAAACCTTGTCCGAAATGGAGGTTCCAGAAGGAGCTACCGTTAGGCTTGGAGAACTAGAATTTGAGTATATGGAATGAGGGTTTTTATGCTAACAAGTAAGCAACGAGCATATCTGCGTGCTTTAGGTAACGAGCTTGATCCTGTTTTTCAAATCGGCAAAGGCGGGCTATCAGAGGAGACCATTAATCAACTTGATGCTGTTTTGGAAGCCAGGGAGCTCATTAAGGTTAAAGTATTAAAGAGCTGTCTGGATGATGCGGGAGAATTGGCAGACGAAATCGCCCGGGCCCTTGATTGTCATGTGGTCCAAAAGATTGGTAAGAGTTTTCTTTTGTACCGCAAGCCTCTAGAGGAACCGAAAATTCAACTGCCCTAAAGGAGTAAGGCATATGAAGAGGAAAGGCCCAAGAATAGGGATTATGGGTGGAACCTTTGATCCGGTACACTATGGACATTTGGTTACCGCCGAGGGAGCCCGCTGTGAGTACGGGCTTGATCACGTCCTATTTCTGCCGTCGGGGAAACCTCCGCATAAATTGATGCGGAGTGTAAGCGACGCAGAGCACCGCTATATGATGACTGTGCTAGCTATCTTAACGAATCCCCACTTTGAGGTTTCACGCCTGGACATTGATCGTGAAGGAATCAGCTATACCATTGATGCTTTACGATCTCTCCAAACGTTCTACGGACCCGATGCTGAGCTTTTCTTCATTACTGGTGCCGATGCGATTTTTGAGATCACAGACTGGAAAGACTCTGATGAGTATTTGACGATTGCCCATTTTATTGCCGCAGCCCGACCAGGGTTTTGCTTAGAAGAACTGCCTCAAACTACGCAAGATTGGGTGGGGCAGCATGGGGATCGTTTTCATGTTTTGAAGGTTCCAGCTATGGCCATTTCCTCCACAGAGATCAGGGATCGTGTGCACAAAGGAATTTCCATTCGCTACCTCGTTCCTGAACCGGTAGAACACTATATTAAACGTCATAATCTTTATCTTTAGGTGGTACCCGAGTTTGTCACAAGCTCTGCGAAGTACTTTAGACAGAGGGGAGGGAGTACTATGCTATCAGAAGAAGAAGTCGTACGGCGAAAGGCCGAACTCGAAGAGCGGCGAAAGCTGAAGCAGGCATATCGTCGCCGCCAGATTATTATGTATTCTTTATCTTTTTCCGTCGGTATCATTCTAATGATCTTTACCGCGAGCTACACCTATCAACGGAGTGTTGAAGGAACACCTGCTATGGCAGGC
>DIPH01000020.1:37261-144336 GCA_002424045.1 Firmicutes bacterium UBA5493
AACACCTGCTATGGCAGGCAACGATCAACGGCTCTTGGTTTTGTTTCTCGGGACTGACGAGAAGCTCGAAGCTAGTTCCCGGGCGGATTCGATTATGGTCTTTTCTCTGGATACTACAACAGGTGCGGCAGGAGTGTTATCCATACCCAGGGATACTAGGGTGTGGATCCCTTCTAGGCAACGCTGGGAGCGTATTAACTCGGCCTACGCCCATGGAGGAGCGAAGATGGCCATGGAAGCAGTGTCCTATTTGCTAGGCGTACCTGTGAACTATTATATTCATACGGATTTCGAAGGTTTTGAGCAATTGGTGGATGTATTGGGGGGCGTTGAAATCAATGTGGCCAGAAGAATGCACTATGTGGATAAAGCCCAAGGACTAGAGATTGATCTTGCCCCGGGCCTACAGGTGTTAAGTGGCGAAAAGGCACTACAATATGTACGTTATCGTGATCGTCTAGGAGACGTGTCTCTTGTGGATCCCTTTACCGATGAATATGATGGACGGGTGGAGCGGCAAAGACAGTTTTTCGAGGCGATTGTAAGCCAGACCTTGAGCCCATCCTCTCTCATTAAGTTGCCCCAACTTGTGACCCAGACTTTTAGAATCGTGAACACCAACCTACCCTGGGAAAAGGTATTTAGTTTGGCTCTGTCCGGGTCAAAGTTTTCTTCGGACAAGATGCAAACGGCTGTACTGCCAGGCAACAGTGAAGTGTTAAATGATGCGTGGTATTGGATTGTGAACGAGGAAAAGGCTAAATCCGTTATTGACACTGTAATCCATGGTAAGCCAGAACCGCTTAAATTAGTGGTTCTTAATGGTAATGGTCGCAGCGGTGTTGCCCAGGAGGTATCGGACCTCTTGCGTTACTACGGCTACCATGTGGTCTCACATGGCAATGCTGAACATTTTGACTTTGCTACTACGCAGGTTGTTGTATCGGCTCGGGATGTGGAACGTGTCAAACCTTTAGCGGATTATCTGGGGGCATCCATCCAGGAAGCTGAGAAGGAGGACGCCGCGGTTACCGTGATTATTGGGAAAGACTATACATCAACAAAGGATAGGAGCGTGGGAAGTTGACCAAGAACAGCGCCGAAAACATGGCCAAGGTAGCTGCTCGGGCTGCAGACGAAAAGAAGGCTGACGAAATACGAGTGCTAAAAATGCCTGAAGTGGTAACGGAAACGGAATATTTCGTAATCGGAAGCGCTTCCACCCATGTGCAGGTTCGGGCCATTGTGAATTCCATTACAGCGGCTTTAGAGGAAGAGGGCGCAGAACTCTTGCGCTACGAAGGACGCGGGGATAACAGTTGGGTGCTGTTGGACTATGGAGATGTGGTTGTCCATGTCTTCCTAGAAGAGGATCGCGTGTACTATGATCTAGAGAAGCTCTGGGCCGATGCGGAGCAAGTCGCTTGGCATGACTAAGCCCTATTCAACCTTGGCAGCACTTTATGACCTCTCCATGGACGTGGATTACGAGGAGTGGGTACAGTATCTTTTGGCCCTAGGTTTGCGTCATCATCATGTACCTCGTAGGATCCTTGATTTGGGTTGTGGTACGGGTAACTTGACTATGCCCCTCGCAGAGCGGGGTTACAAGATCATGGGCGTCGATCTTTCCAAAGAGATGATTGAGGTTGCCAAAGGTAAAGCCGTTGCCGCGGGAGCAGAGATCACCTTTTCTGTGGGCGATATGCGCAGCTTCTATCTGCCAGGTGAGCCCTTTGACACCGTGATCAGTGGTTGTGATGTTTTAAACTACTTGACCTGCGAAGCTGATCTCGTCTCGACATTTAGTGCTGTGCATAAGTTGCTTTGTTCTGGGGGATTGTGGTTCTTTGATTTGAATTCCGCGTACAAACTACGGCAGATTTATGGAAATGAGTCCTATGCAGATTTGCAAGATGGGTTCGGCTATTTTTGGGACAACTCTTATGATGATAGTCATGACATCTGCACCATGGATTTAACCTTTTTCGTCCAGACAGGGGAGGGGCTCTACGAAAGGCGAATGGAGAGACACCGTCAGAAGCTCTGGATGCCGGAGAAGGTTCGTGAGCTCTGTGGCGCACACGGTTTTTCTCTTCATGCTTGCTACGACTTCTTAACCTTTGAGCCTTGCAGTGCAGAGAGTCACCGCTGGCAGCTTGTCTTGGAGAAAATGTAAGAAGCACCTCAGGGGTGCTTCTTTTTTAAAATGAACGATATGTGTTTGTGTTGGTGTTCGTGTGCTCTGGGGCAGGGAATGATTGTCCTCGTAGAAGTTCCTGTTCGGCCAAGGCGATCATACGTCTGACCATATGTCCTCCCACTGAACCGCATTCCCTGGATGAGATATTGCCCCAATAGCCAGTTTTGTATTCGGGGTTGATTCCCAGTTCATTCGCTACTTCATATTTGAACTGGTTAAGGGCTTGATAAGCGTGGGGCACGACTTTGATGTTGCTACTACTAGAACCTTGAGCCATGGAATCTCCTCACTTTCTGTCTCTAGAGTGTCCCACTGCATTCGTTTTTACCCATGATAGGTTTTGGAAGATTGTTTCCTTTTTTCCAGACCCCTATGGGCTCTCTTAATTAACATGCCGGGGAGGAATACGTACTCTATTGGTTGAATATGCAAAGAGATTTATGACATGTTTCTTTATTGTCAAGAGGCAGAACTGAAAGGGTGAACAGGTTGATTCAAAGGACATTCCCCCGTGGAGGGGACAGTGCAGTACCCGATCATAAGGCAGCTACGGAAGGAAAACCCATTAGGAGCCTGCCGGTACCGTCTATTGTGGTGATTCCTATGCTTCAACATATAGGCGCTCCCTGTGAACCTGTGGTGGGCGTAGGTGACAAGGTGAAAGTAGGACAGCCCCTTGGAAAAACGCAGGCATTTGTCTGTGCCCCCGTCCATTCCAGCGTTTCTGGTGAAGTAATCGCCGTGGAGGATCGCCCCCTAGTGACAGGAAAAAGGGCTTTATCTGTGGTGATTCGAAATGATGGCCAAGATGACATGGTCAGATTTGAAGAAGGGGACCTGGAAGACATGTCCCCTGACGCCATTCGCCAAAAGGTGAAGGCCGCTGGCATTGTTGGAATGGGAGGCGCAGGATTTCCAGCCCACATCAAGCTGAATCCACCGAAACCAGTGCATACGATCTTGATTAACGGCGCGGAGTGTGAACCATATCTAACTTGTGATCATCGCCTCATGGTCGAAAAGGCCCCGCAACTTGTAGGGGGAATGCTGGCGATCATGAAGGCCACCGGAGCTTCCCGTGGGATCATTGGTATTGAAGAGAATAAACCAGATGCTATCAAACAGATGCAAGAAGCGACTAAAGGTCAAGAACAGCTGTCTGTCGCAGTCTTGAAGGTCAAATACCCACAGGGGGCCGAAAAACAACTTATTAAAGCTATCCTCGATAAAGAGGTCGCTAGCGGGTGCCTTCCCGCTGATGTTGGTTGTGTAGTCAGTAACGTGCATACGGCCATAGCCATTTATGAGGCGGTCGTTCAAGGAAAGCCATGCTATGAACGTGTAGTCACTGTAAGTGGTGGTTCTGTTGTGGATCCTCGGAATGTGCTAGTGCGCATAGGCACACCCATCCAAGCACTCTTGGATTTCTGCGGTGGTTTGCTTGGCGAACCTGCGGCTTTGATAGGCGGTGGACCCATGACAGGTCCTCCCGTCTTGGATGTATATGGACCTGTGGTCAAGACTCTGTCTGGCATTTCTGCCTTGAGTTACGAGGAAGCTGGTTTTGATGTGAACAGACCGTGTATTCGTTGCTCCCGCTGTGTTAGGGCTTGCCCCGCGGGCTTGACTCCCAATTTGCTCGGAGACTATTCGAATAGGGGAATGACTGAACAGGTTATTTGGCTCAGGGCACAAGACTGTATCGAATGTGGATTGTGCTCATATGTCTGTCCGTCTAAACGTGCTCTGGTTACTTGGATAAAGAAGGGAAAGGCAGATTGCGCAGCTCTGCGCGCCAAGGAAAGAGAGCTAGGAGTGAGTATATGCAAGTAAGAACGGGTCCATTTCTCCGAGATACGGTAACGATTGAACAGGTTATGGGGGATGTGCTAATCGCTCTTATCCCTACTGTAGTGGCTGGAGTGCTACTCTATGGAAGGCATGCGCTCATGGTAGTAGTATTAAGCACTCTCAGCGCGGTTCTCACTGAAGCCATCCTCACCAGGGCGCCCTTGACGCCAAAGGGGATCGTTGGAGATGGAAGTGCTGCCGTTACAGGTCTCTTATTGGGTCTTATTTTGCCTCACACGACTCCTTACTGGGTTCCTATTTTCGGTTCTTTTTTTGCCATCGCCTTAGTGAAGTTGGCCTTTGGAGGTCTGGGTCATAATATCTTCAATCCTGCCTTGGCCGCCCGGGGCATGTTGCTTTTGGCCTTTACATCGGAAATGATCTACCGCACCGATGCTGTTACGGGCGCAACTCCCCTGTGGAGTACCGGTAGCTTTTCGTGGCCCTTATTTTGGGGTAATGTGGGTGGTGTTATTGGTGAGACGTCGGTCGTTGCCATTTTACTTGGAGCGGCTTACCTTTTCTATAAGAGGCATATCAACTGGCGTATTCCCGTGAGCTGCCTTGGGTCAGCCTTTATACTAGCTTTGGTGTGGGGTTTAGATCCCTGGCATACCATTATGGCTGGTGGGTTGATGTTCGCAGCCTTCTTCATGGCTACCGATATGGTGACATCACCTGTGACTCCAGTTGGTGAGCTGGTCTTTGGTGCAGGGTGCGGCGTATTAACGCTTATGATCAGGCAGTACACGCCGTTTCCTGAAGGCGTTACCTTCGCCATTTTGATTATGAACGCTTTGACTCCTGCTATCGATTCTCTGACGATTCCTCATGTCTTTGGTGTAGGCGCAAGTCATAAGGATCGAATCAGAGGTTTTGCTCTAACTGTAGGTATTGTCATGGTCTTGTTAGGTGCCTTGGCGGTCATTGAAAATAACGAACCACGAGTGCGTCCGCTCATCAGCGATGGTCATTATCTACCTATGCATGAGCTTCTGGGCGACCCTGATGTAGACGTGGTGGAGGTTAATGAAACGCGCTATTATGTGGTAAGGGATGAAGAAGGCGATCCTAGGCGAGTGGCTTTTATTGCGGAGAGAAATGGATTTAATGGCCCCATCCGCTTCTTGTTGTTGCTGAATTCGGAACATCGGATTGAGAGAGTCTCAGTATTAAAACAGGGCGAAAGCCCAGGTTTTGGCGAGTTGATTACTAGAACAGCCTTCTTAGAGCAATTTGTTGGTTTGGATAAGGACAGTTCATTTACGGCGGGAAAAGACATCCAGGTCATCTCTGGAGCTACCGTCTCCTCTAGGGCTGTAATAAGTGGTGTGGAGAGAGCTCTAGAGCGCTTTGACGAGGCCTTTTTCGGTGTGGATGGACCCGGTACCCTAAATGATGGAACCTTCCTGGGCCAAGCAGCGTCCTTTGGTGGTCCCCTAGAGGTTGAGGTGGTTGTCTCGGGTGGTAAGATTACTTCCGTTACGATCCTCAGGCATTCTGACACACCTGGATTCTCGGATCGTGCTATCAGTGGCATGCCGGAGAGAATTGTGGCTGCCAATAGCGCACAAGTTGATGTCGTATCTGGTGCTACCCTTACGAGCGAAGCCATTATGTCAGCTGTTCAAGCAGCGTTAGAATCCACTAGCGTTGGGCAAGGACATGAACTAGAACTTGACCCCGAGGCCCTTGAGACGCTTCTCCCTGCCATCATTGAAGCGCAAGGTCCTGTTGAGGCAGTAAGCGGTGCTGCAGTAACAAGTGGGGCAGTCCACGGTGCCTTTCGTGATGCCTTGAATATAAAGGAGGGCCAGTAACGTTATGAAGATTTTCTGGGAAGGTCTATTCAAGAAGAATCCTGTGTTGGTGTTGGCTATGGGTCTAGTTCCAGCTGTAGCCATCACGACGACTGCTCTAAATGGCTTAATCCTAGGCATCAGCATTACCTTTGTGCTCCTTGCCTCCAGCATAATCAACTTTGTAGTGATCCCCCTCCTGCCGTCCAGTTCTCGTCTGGCTATGCGGGCACTCATTCTAATTGTCTTGGTTGTGGCGTTGTATGGCGTTATCTTGCATACACGTCCAGGTCTCGTAGCCGGGTTGGGGATTTTCTTTCCCTTTATGGTGGCCGACGCCTTTAGACTTCAAAACTCCGAAGACCAACCTACGTTTGGTCAAGTAGTCCTAGAAGCTTTAGGCCAAGGCTTGGGCTTCATTTGGGCACTCGTTTTGATAGGGGTTATTCGTGAGTTGCTAGGGTTCGGGTCCATCTTCGGCAAAGAGATCATATCTGCGGTCTTGCGGCCTATGTCTTTGGCAAAGGGCGTACCTGGAGGTTTGATCATCGTTGGATTACTCTTGGCTTTGACAAACGCAGTCAACAAAGAAGGGGGTGAACTCCATGACTGATGGATTGGATATTTTGATTGAGACAGCTATTACGGGCAATTTGGTGCTCATTCAAGGTCTTGGACTCTATGCTCTGACGCGCTATACCAAGACGGTCCGTGGCGCAGCCATAGCAGGGCTAAACACAGTAGCTGGTATGTTAGTAGGTGCCGCTATTTTGTGGCTCTTAGGTGACATTGTTCCCACTTCGCCAACATCACAGATTGGCTTTTATGTGGTGGTAGCCTTTGTGTCGGCCATCGTGGCTCCTTGGTTGACGCGGCAGAACACATCCGCAGAGTATCATGTAGTGGACACCGCCCTCATTGGACTGTTACTTCTCCTGGCTGTCCGCGGTGTTACTGGTGTACAAAATGTGTGGGTTGCTTTGGGAGCTAGCTTAGGATATTTTGTTGTCTTGGTGATTATGGCTACCATTCGGGAACGCCTCGCATTGGCGCCAGTTCCTAAAGCCTTTCAGGGGGTACCGATCATCCTGATCACCGCTGGCTTGCTCGGCATAGCTCTCCTTGGTTTCCGATTCTAAGAACAAGAAAAACTCCAGAAAACCTACCTTCATGGAACGGTCCTCTGGAGTTTTTATTGGCGTTAATTATCAGAATAAGGAGGTATTAGATATAATATGTAGAAGTAAAACCATGCCCAGGGAAAGAGGGAGGAGAACGTGTAATGCCAACGAAACAGAAGGTCGTCCTTCTTGCCCTTGTAGTATTGAGCGTCCTTCAGCAGGGCGTGCGCTGGAGTATGAACAACCAACATTCGACAAGTGTCCCGTCCGTGGTGCAGGCAGCAGAGACGGTATTCGAAGAACAGGCACAAAGGCACTGCCCCTTAGTTCATGTAAACAGTGCAGGTATGGCTGAATTGCAGACACTTCCGGGTATAGGACCTGTTTACGCTGAACGTATCATCGTGGAGCGCAGGGAAAAACCTTTTGAGGAGAAGCATGACTTGCTCCGCGTTGCGGGAATTGGCGAGAAGCGCCTCTCCCAAATAGTGCACTTGATCTGCCTCTACTTTGATGAGCATGCTGCGGCCAAGTAATTCTCTGTTTTTGTTTCCTTTTCTAGCTCTGGGAATCTACTTAGGTTCCCAGGGCTATCTCAACGTTGCGGTGATATCAACATTCTTTAGCGGCCTCTTAATTCTATGGCTCTACTTAGCCTATCGAGGTAGGGCCGTTGGGCGCTGGTTGTTTGGACTCGTTATGATTTTAGGAATGCTCCTGGTGGGTTACTTGTCTGGGCTTCCCGAAAAGGCGTGGATCACTCCCATGGAAGGAGAATACACCGGCAGAGTCTATCAAGTGCAGGCACTCGCCTTTGATCGGCGTGTCTTGGTTCGCCTTTCATCCACAGGGCTGCGAGTTGCGGTGCATCTCCCATTGGAGGAGAACCCAAGGGTGGGCGATGAAATAACCTTTTCCGGAACCATAAGTGAGGCTAGGGAGGCACCGAACCCTGGCGTCTTTTGCTATCGCCAGTACCTTCGGCGTTTAGGTGTTTTTGGTGTTTGTTACCCTGATGTCTATGAAGTGCAAGCGGCAGTCCGAACCGGACTACTTACCTCGCTGCGGACATGGCTCCGTAGTAACGTAGTGACTCAGGTTCGCGATCCAGGTTTAGTGCTAGCCCTAGTGCTGGGCGAGCGTGACCAACTAGGCCAGGAACGTCAAGAAACCTGGCGCCGTCTAGGAATCTCTCACCTCCTGGCAATTTCCGGCATGCATGTGGGTTTTGTCGCTTTGGGCTTAGGACTTGTAGTCAGGCGCCTTCCCCTTGGACCTTTGACAAGGCTTGTAGTGATTCAGGGGGCCCTCTTAGCTTATGTGGTTGTGGCCGGTAGTGGGGCATCGGCCTGGAGAGCTCTTCTCATAAGTGTGCTAGGAAGCTACGCTACCTTGATGGGGCTTCGTCAAGACCCTTTGCATCTTTGGGCCACAGTGGGCTGGCTATTGCTGCTGGTTAAGCCCACCTTAGTGTTTGATACAGGGTTCGCCCTATCCTTTGCGGCCTCGGGAGGAATTCTACTATGGAGCCCGGTTCTGAAGGTGAGCAGTTGGTGTAGCAACCGAATCTTGGGGTATGTGGTCAGTTCACTTGCCATCTCCATGATAGCGCAGCTTAGTCTTGCCCCTCTCTTGTTGGGTTACTTTGGGGAGATGGCCATTTTAGGACCTCTGGCAACCTTGGTCTTCTTGCCCTTTGTGGTGGTTTTGATGATTGGTGGTTTACTTGTTGCCCTGGGTTTGGGATCCTTGGGAATTGGGCTTGGGCTGAATGCTGTGATGCGCGTGATGGGTGCTCTGGAAAGCATGCTGATCCCCTTCGCCGCACAGTGGAGACTTGGACCTTGGACTCGGGCTGAGGTTTATCTGTGGTGGTTTCTCTTCATTTATGCCGGGTGGCGATTGCGCAAACCCCGGTTAACGAAACCTAAAAGGACTGTAGCTCAACTTATCACCATTGCAGTTGTACTATTCTTCATATCTTGCTTGCCGCCTGCACTTCGAAGGCCTCTAGAAGTTACTGCAGTCAATGTGGGCCAGGGGGATTGTTACTTTGTAAAGACTCCAAGTGGTTTACATCTCTTGATCGATGGAGGTGGCGATTCGCCTTACTGGCAAGAGCGGGGCAGAAATGTAGGCGAAGAGCGTCTCATACCCTATTTGCAGCATCGGCAAGTATCTCGGATCGATTATGTGGTTGTCTCCCATCATCACGAGGATCATCTCTTCGGTCTACTGGCTGTTTTAGAACATCTTGAAGTGGGCATGGTGATCGATAATGGCTATGAGCATACCAGCCCAACCTATGAGCGTTTCATGGAGCTCGTGGTGGCTAAGGATATTGACTACTATGCGGCTCGCGCTGGGGACAGCCTGAAACTCGGTGACGGCATTACTCTTCGTATTCTCTACCCAGAGTCTCTAAGACCCAATCTCCCTTCCCCCCACAATAACAACTCTTTACTGCTTCGCTTGGAATATGGGGGAGTGCACCTCTTATTCACAGGGGACTTGGAGAATGCTGTTCTTTATGACCTTGTACATGACTCTATTCATGATCTAAGCGCCGGATGGTTGAAAGTTCCGCATCATGGTAGCCGGGGGAGTCTTCTTGAAGAATTCTACGAGGTTGTTAACCCCAATTGGGCCGTCATATCGGTGGGACCAAACAGTTTTGGGCACCCCCATAGCGAAGTTACCGATTTCTTGGACCAGAGCAAAATCACATGGCGCACAACACAAGAGGGACCCATAACTTTTCATGTTTGGTGGGGACTTTGGGGAAGGTTTACCTCGCCTTGATTAGAATTAGAAGAGAGAGGTGATGGACTGTGACTGCACAAGAAATCCTCCAAGAAATCGAAACGGAACCTCTACCTCGTGTCCTCTTTGTCCACGGACCTGAGACAGTGTGGCATGATCGGATTTTCACTGCACTGAAACACCGCAATTCCAAAGACAGCCTAGCTGAGTTTAACTGGTCGGTCTTCTATGGGAGCAAAGACATGGACCTTGAACCTCTTTTGTTGGAACTCGGTATGGTTCCGTGGGGTGATGGACCAAAGATTGTCGTCTTGAAGAACGGGGAGTCAGTTCCAGCAGCAATTATGGAGCACTTGGCTTCTTGGCTGGAGCAAAACCTGAAGACCAATTGCTTCGCTCTCTTCGTCGATAAAGTGGACCAGCGCTTGAAATATGTGAAAATCCTACGCCAATTCGCGCTGGAGGTTGAGTGTGAAGCACTGCAAGGAGATGCACTCCTTCGTCATGTTGTGGATTTGTGCACGCGGGAGGGTAAGAAGATGAAGCGGGAAACAGCTGAGCTGTTTCTAAACCGGGTTGGACATGATCTGCTGATGATACAAAACGAATTGGAGAAGCTGTTCGCTTTTAGCGAGGGGCAAGAGGAAATAACCTGCTTTGATGTTCAGAGCATCTCCTCACTTTCGCCTGCACAAATCGTCAACCACACTGTCTTTCAAATGACGGATTTTATTGTTCAGAAAAGACGCCAAGAGGCCTTGGGCGTTCTAAATGTGCTCTTGGCAGCAGGTGAGCCCGCTCTACGTATTTTGCCCTTAATCGAGAGGCAACTGCGCCTGGTGTTGGCAGCTAAGACGGCCGAGACCAATCTGGACGATGTAGCGAAGCAGATGGGCGAAACGAACTCCTATGCCTTGAGGAAAGTCCAGAAGCACGCTAAGAAATACGACCTCCAGGAGATCTTCAGTGGATTTCAAGAGGTCTTGCATGCTGATCGCGAATTGAAACTTGGAGTTCCTGGTGACCAGGTTTTGAGCGATTTAATTGTTAAGCTCACCTAAAACTAGGGTAAAACAAAACGCCTCATCCATGTGGAAGGGCGTTGTCGGGTAGCATGCTACCCAATTATGCTTGTTTAGCTAGATGTCTGGTCAAACGGGACTTCTTGCGCGAAGCAGCATTCTTGTGAATGAGACCCTTAGCAGCCGCTTGATCTAAAGCTTTAAATGCCTTTTGAAGGTGGGCAGGTGCGTTTGCGGGCTCATTCGCCAAAGCGGCCTCGTATTTCTTAATCGTGCTTCTTAAAGCCGATCGATGAGCGGCATTACGTGCACGTTTGGATTCGTTAACACGGATTCTCTTTTCAGCTGATTTTGAAGTGGCCAAACCAATTCACCTCCTCGGGCAAAATTACCATGTAATTATAACATTAGAATGCAGGAAGTTCAATAGTCTGCGGTGGGTTGGAATAACGTTTTTTCTTTCGGTTAATCTAAAGTAGACTGGAGGAGAGAACATGTCGAAAGCGAGCGAACAGGATCGTCTGTTTGAAAAGTACAATATTCGCACAGATCTAGCTTTAGAATCCCATCAAGCCGTCATCGAACAGGAAGGACCCCCAGAGCTACCTGGCGTTAAAGTCCATACAGAGAAAGAAGAGGGGATCACCCTTACCCGGATAACTGTGGAAAACGACATCGGTGCTCAGATGATGGGCAAAGCTCCTGGAAATTATTCCACTTTAGAAGCCCCCGGGCTCCGGGTACACAATCGAGATCTCCAAGAACGCCTCGCGGAACTCTTGGCCGCAGAGATCGAATGGTTCTTTCAACAGGCAGAACTGGGAGAAGAAGATGCTGTCCTGGTCGTGGGCCTGGGCAACTGGAATGCGACCCCCGATGCCCTAGGTCCTAGGGCTGTAGAAAACCTCATGGTGACCAGGCATCTTTTGGAGATGTCCCCGCCAGAATTGCGCCACGGTTTGCGTCCCGTTTCAGCCATTTCTCCTGGAGTCTTAGGCCTTACCGGAATCGAAACGGGAGAGATAATTATGGGGGTAGTAGACCGCATTGGTGCCAAAGCGGTGATCTGCATTGATGCTTTGGCAAGTCGTAGTGTCGACCGCCTTTGCAGCACCATTCAAATCTCCGATACGGGAATTCATCCTGGCGCGGGGGTCGGCAATCGCCGTTTAGCCATTAACAAGGAAACCCTTGGTATTCCCGTTATTGCCATTGGAGTACCCACTGTGGTTCATGCCGTGACGATTATCTCCGATGCTATGGATCTCATTGAAAAGGGTAGTGTTCAAAACCCTGAAGGAGAACAGCCGCCCCAACGTGTCCAATTTAGTGTGGATCCAGGGGCCATCTTGGGGAATCCAAAACAGCCGCACAACGCCAATCCCCAGAACGACACTGGCCTGTTCCACAAGCGGCAGATTATGAGCCAGGTCCTCGAACCCTACTTCGGTAGCATGATTGTTACTCCAAAGGAGATCGACTTACTTATTGAAGAGGTATCGGATGTCATCTCCGGCGCCCTAAATACTTCATTCCACGAGGGAGTCAGTTATGATGAAGTTTTTAAGTACTTGAGTTAGTCTTATCTTTGTAGGGGGTGGGTGATCAAGATGTGGCCGCCAATGGACTCAATGATCGCGCCGTCGACTAAGATTTGGACCCTTTCGACGTCTGGGAATTCGGTGAGGGTCTTGACGATGGCCTCCACGAGATAGGCTTCCATTAAGGAGCCTCCACCGAAGTCATCTGTAATCTCGGGACTAAAATTAGCCGTGGCGAGTGAGTCCCTGACAGTCAAATCCAGGAGTTTCGTGCCCTTAGGCACCGACGCAAGTAAATCTTCATGCTCAAGGGGACCGTTAAGCAGTGCCTGCACCGCCGAGGCCGGGCTCAGCGGCCCCTTTATTTGTCTTTCCACGGGGACGAGGTAAAAGTCTGTGGGGGTGGATTCGATCAGATAAATCACCACACGACTCTCGTCCACGGATCTTTGTCTATGTAACGAAAAAACGGTGTACGCACCGATTACCAGCGCGATAATCACCAAATTGACAACAAATGTCTTAAGTCTGCACATGTGATCATTCCTTCCCCAGGAAAAAGCCTGCCTCTAGTCTAACATATTTTCTCTTGCTAACAAATATATTTGGCAAGAGAAGAGGTGGTGACATGCGTTTTCGGCTCAGGAGGGTGTATTCCCGGATTCGTCGCCGTATCCAGACTCTAAAGCAAGGCTTTCAAGTAATCCCCCTGATGGTTCTGGCGCTCCTACTGTTGTCCCTCTCTCTGAGCGGATATTATCTATTGTTTAAGGAGAGTGGCTTCGACCATTCATTGGCTAAACGCCTTCTTGACCAGGGAATGCCTACTACAGCCCGAAGTTTTGTTGATGAAACCTCTGGCGATCGATTTGATTTAGCGTCCTTTCTGCACTGGCTTACCAGCTTCAACCTTCAGGATCCGTTGAGTCTGATTGAGGCCACACTACCGGTTTCCCTCCATGGAGTGGTGGACATGCGGATGTGGGAGGAGCGTCCTTTTGTATTTATTCAGGAATTATCCTTTGCACCGGACCCTGTGCGACCACCATCGGTTCTAGATTCTCCGTCCGTAGAGTCCATGGAAGTGCGTCTCACAGGTCCTAAAGTCCTGATTTACCACACCCACACATCAGAGAACTATTTGGGACGAGCCGGCGTTTCCAACCAACCAAGGCAAGCCCACTACCAATTTCGCAATATGGCTGATCCTACAATCACAGGGGTAATGGCAGTAGGACGTCACCTCTCCAATGCACTAACGAGCCTGGGAGTGCAGACTGTCCATGAAAGTCGCATTCACACTTTACCGACCATCAACAGTTCCTATAGCAACTCAGAAAAGACGGTACGGGAAATTCTCAGCAAACAGAAGGATTTTGATATGGTGATCGACTTACACAGGGATGCCGGAGTACCCAATCCCACAGTGGTCATTAATGGTCGCGAGGTGGCTCGTCTTGTGCTCGTGGTAGGAACAGCACAGAATATACCTCTATCCCATCCCAATTTCCAAGAAAACCTAGATTTTGCCTATAAAATAAAGAGTGTGTGTGATGCGATGTATCCTGGCCTTATGCGTCCTGTACAGGTGCACAGAGAGGCCAGGTATAATCAACACTTGCATCCCGCAAGCCTAATTGTGGAGCTCGGATCGGTGGAGACCACTCTGGAGGAAGCTTTGTTAGCAGCAGAATTGCTGGCCAGTGTTTTGGTTAAGGTGCTCTAACAGGATTTAGCTCTTCGAAGGCGAATCATTCAAGTTGTTGCCATCGATGAATGCAAAGCATTCATCTAGGATGTTTCATGCTACTAAAGTCGCTACGTGAAACATCCACAAAGAGGAGCGAGATAGGTTGGAGAACGAAAACAGGGAGCAGGTGGCTAAAGCTGCCTCCATCGTAATGCTGGCCATTTTGGTCAGCCGCATTCTAGGGTTTATTCGGGAAAGGGCTGTCGCGGAAGTCTTTGGTAGAACTGCTACCACAGACGTGTTTTTTGCTGCCTTTGCCTTGCCAGATTTAATGTACCAGCTCTTAGTAGGGGGAGCCTTGAGTTCCGCCTTTATTCCGGTTTTTACTGAGTACCTAGCCAAGGATGACGAGAAAGAAGCTTGGCATGTGGCAAGTGTTTTTTTGAATACTACATTTTTGATACTCTTGCTCGTCATGATTTTGGGTGTAATCTTCACCCCGTACCTCGCGCCTTTAGTTGGGGTGGGGTTTTCTGGTGAGCAAAGGGATCTCTTGGTACTTCTCATGCGAGTGACCTTTCCGGCCGTGTTTTTCACTGCTTTAGCAGGCCTATGTATGGGAGTACTACACTCCTACCAGGTATTTCTCCTACCAGCACTAGGGCCTATCATCTACAACCTGGGTCAGATTTTGGGTGCCTACATCTTGGGACCCCTCATCGGCATTATGGGCATGGCGGTCGGAACAGTCCTTGGAGCTTTAGGGAATTTCTCCATTCAGTTTCCTGCAGTCACGGGCAGAGCGAAAAAGCATTATCGGCCCGTTCTGGATTTTAAGCACCCAGGTATCCGTCGGATGGGAATGCTGATGCTCCCCGCTATTCTTGGGCTATCCATTTCTCAGTTAAATGTCATTGTCAGCCAAAATCTGGCATCCACCTTGGAGACGGGGTCCATTGTGGCACTTCGTCTGGCAAATCGTCTGATCAATTTTCCCCTAGGCATTTTTGCCATGGGTATTTCCACTGCCGTTTTTCCTACCCTGGCTCGGCTAACGGCTCGAGGCCAGACAGAGGAATTTAGCACAACTCTCTCCTTTGGTCTACGAATTGTCTTTTTTATCACCATTCCCTCCGCTTTTGGTATGGCCTTCTTAAGGGTGCCTATCGTCCGTTTGCTGTTTGAAAGCGGTGAGTTCTTCCAAGCGGACACTTTGGCCACGGCCTTCACCCTTCTTTTTTATGTACCGGGTTTGATTGCACAGGCGGCTCTGCAAGTGACGACGCGGGGTTTTTACTCCCTGCAGGATACGAAAACCCCTGTAAAAATCGGTTTTGTCACTGTGGTGCTGAATTTCCTCTTGAGTTTGGCCCTTTTGAGCTGGACAGACCTGGGGTCCGGGGGATTGGCTTTCGCTTATTCTCTGAGCTCCATCTTTAACATGGTTCTTGCTCTGAGAATCTTAGGAAGACGACTTGGTGGTTTAGTCGATAAACGCCTTTTGAGCACCTTCCTAAAATCCAGCATTGCTTCGTTGGCTATGGGCGTGAGTGCGTTTTTCACTGCGTCGGTATTGGAGTCGAATTTATCTATGGCGTCCAAACTCGCACAGTTGGTGCAAACTTTCGCGGCCATTGGCGTTGGTGTCCTTGTCTATTTTGTTCTTAGTGTAGTCTTGAAAATGGAGGAAACCCAGTTCCTCTTGGGACTCCTTCGGAAGAAACTTAAGGCTGGGCGCTAGTGCATTGTTTTGCGATCGCCCCTTCCTATGTTATAATGTGAGCAGATTATTTTTAAAAAGGAATTGGTAAAGGTATGGACCAGAAGAACATCCGGAACTTTTGCATAATTGCCCATATTGACCATGGAAAATCTACGTTGGCTGACAGAATCTTGGAGTATACAGGAGCTGTTAGCAAACGGGAAATGTCTGAGCAAGTCTTGGACTCCATGGACCTTGAGCGCGAACGGGGAATAACCATTAAACTAAAGGCCGTTCGGCTAACGTATCGGGCTAAAGATGGTCAGGATTACACCTTGAATCTGATCGACACCCCTGGTCATGTAGACTTCTCCTATGAAGTATCCCGCAGCCTAGCTGCCTGTGAGGGAGCATTGCTCGTGATTGACGCCTCCCAGGGTATCGAGGCTCAGACCTTAGCAAACCTATACTTGGCATTGGACCATGATTTGGAGATCATTCCCGTTATTAATAAGATAGACCTTCCCAATGCCGATCCTGAGCGCATCATTAAGGAGCTCGAGGATAATATAGGAATTCCTGGCGACGAGGCTGTCTTGGTTAGCGCCCGTACCGGTGTAGGCATTGAGGACATCTTGGAGACGATTGTGGAGCGTATTCCTGCCCCAAAGGGAGATAAAGAGGCGCCAACCCGCGCCATGATTTTCGATTCCCACTATGATCAATACCGCGGTGCGGTGGCTTACGCTAGAGTGGTTGATGGCGTCATTAAGGTGGGTGAGATCATCCAGATGATGAGTTCGGGACGAAAGTTTGAGGTCACGGATCTTGGCGTGCTACGCCCGAATTTGGTGCGAGTAGAGTCCCTAGGGCCCGGTGATGTTGGGTGTATTGTAGCCAGCATGAAGGATGTGCGGGACACCCGGGTAGGTGATACAGTTACGATCGCTTCTAGGCCTGCTAAAGAACCCTTAGGAGGCTATCGCCCCGCTAAACCCATGGTGTATTGCGGCCTGTATCCTGTGGTGAACGAGGAGTATACAGATCTTCGAGATGCCTTAGACAAGCTGCAGCTCAACGATGCAGCCCTCACCTATGAAGCAGAGTCTTCTGTAGCCCTAGGCTTTGGCTACCGATGTGGCTTCTTAGGTCTTCTGCATCTGGAAATTGTTCAGGAGCGTTTAGAGCGGGAGTTTGATCTAAACTTGATTACAACCGCTCCGAGTGTAGTCTATCAAGTGGTGCTCACCGACGGCACAGTCAAAGAGGTTGATAATCCCTCTGCTTTACCCCCCATTACAACCATTGACCACATCAAAGAACCGTATGTGAAGGCTTCTATCATGGTTCCCGATGAGTTTGTAGGGGCTGTCATGGATGTCTGCCAGGATCGCAGGGGCATTTTCGGCAATATGGAATATGTCACGCCCGAACGTGCTAGGCTCGAATATGAGCTGCCTTTAGCCGAGATACTCATGGACTTTTTTGATCGTCTTAAGTCGCGAACCAAGGGATATGCATCCTTAGACTATGAGTTTATTGGCTATCGCGAATCTGATGTAGTCAAACTGGATATTTTACTCAATGGCAATCCGGTGGACGCGCTCTCAAGCATTGTTCATCAGGATAAGGCTGCATCACGGGGTCGTGGTTTGGCTGAAAAGCTCAAAGAAGTCATTCCCCGGCAGCAATTTGAGGTTCCCATCCAGGCAGCCATAGGCAACAAGATCATTGCCCGAGAGACGGTGAGGGCACTGCGTAAAGACGTCTTGGCCAAGTGCTATGGCGGAGACATTAGCCGTAAACGCAAGCTTTTGGAGAAACAAAAAGAGGGTAAGAAACGTATGAAGAGCTTGGGAAATGTAGAGGTGCCCCAGGAAGCCTTTATGGCCATTTTAAAAGTGGACTAGGAGACTGTTGGTTTTCTCATCACTTCGCAGTATTTGGTTTTCGAGTCCCCTGTGAAATGCCCATTAGGGGCATTTCGCTCAGGCTTTGGGTGCTTTCAAGTGGATTTTTATAACAGCCTACCGGGGTGGTTGATGATGGGAGTCTATGTGCATGTTCCTTTTTGTGCGCAGAAGTGTTATTATTGCGATTTTCATTCGGTAGTTGTCAGTGACGAGGAAGATTTCTCCGAGGTCGCCGGCAACTATCTTATTTCGCTACGACAAGAAGCCCTGTATTATAGATCCGTGTGGGGCGAAAGTCCCTTAAATACACTCTTTGTGGGTGGCGGGACACCAAGCTTGATCCCTCCGAAAGAACTAGCCGCCTTTATTGTTCTACTCCGGGAAACGCTGCCTTTTGTGAGGGAGCCGGAGATCTCTATGGAGGCGAACCCCCATTCCTTAACACACGAAGGTGCAGAGCAGTTGTCTATGGCTGGAGTGAACCGAGTAAGTCTGGGGGTGCAGGCCTTTCAAGATCGGCTACTTGAAGCCATCGGAAGGGCTCATCGCAGCGAGCAAATTGGTGAAAGCGTGGCAGCCCTGAGGCAAGCTGGGATCGAAAATATCAATTTGGACCTGATGTTTGGTCTGCCGGGCCAAAGTCAGAGAGATTGGGTAGAGACCTTGGAGTTGGCTAGTGCCCTTAAGCCCACACACGTATCTTGCTATGGCCTGATTCTCGAGGACGAGACACCGCTAACTCGGTGGGTGTCTGAGGGTCTGGTGGATGTGCCGAAAGATGACGAGCAGGCTGAAATGTTCGAAACGGCCTGCCGGATCCTGAAGGGAGACGGTTATAACCATTATGAGATTTCCAACTTTTGTAAACCTGGCTGGCAATGCAAACACAACCTTCTGTACTGGCATAACAAACCCTTCATAGGCTTGGGTAGCGGCGCTACAGGTTATATCAAAGGCCTTCGTTATAAAAATGCCCCAGATGTCCAAGGCTACATAGAAAGTTGGGGCAGGGGGGCTCCTCTTTACGAAGGTTTCAACGAGGTTTCTTTAGATCAAGAAATGGATGAAACCATGATGGTGGGTATGCGTTTGTTAAGGGGCATAGATGAAAGGGCCTTCCGCAGCCGCTACCAGGTGGGTTTTTCGGATCTTTATAGAGAGGCCATAGAGGATCTTCTAGCTAGAGGTTTGGTGGAGTACACCGAGGGTCGCTTGCGAGTGACGTACCAGGGACTATTCTTGGAAAACCAGGTTTCCGGGGCGTTTTTAAGATAATGGTACCTCCCCTTGACAAACAGAGGATGAAGTGATATTTTATGGTTAAATGCTGTTAGCACTCCCTCTTGATGAGTGCTAAAAAGAGGAAGGTGAAATCATGTTGGACGAACGCAAACGTTTGGTGCTCAGGGCGATTATTGACAGTTATATTGAAACAGCAGAACCAGTGGGCTCTAGGACAATTGCTCGAAAACATGATTTAGGCGTTTCTCCAGCCACTATTCGCAATGAAATGGCTGACTTAGAAGAAACAGGTTACTTGCAGCAACCCCATGTATCGGCTGGGCGAGTTCCTTCTGATAAAGGATATCGCTTTTATGTTGATGCATTGATGGAGCCTTATGTGTTTCCAGGGATGGAACTACAAAAACTCCACGAGGAGATTTCTAGCGTGCAATTAAGCCCGGAGCGTAGCATTCACGAGGCAGCTCGGTTATTAGCCCTGTTAACGCAGTCGGTCTCTTTAATTGTAGCTCCCAGCACAGACCAGCTGGTCTTTAAGCATTTGCAGCTGGCTGCCTTGGAAGATACGGGTATTTTAGTCACTCTCGTCTTGCATCCCGGCATTGTCAAGAACAGGCTTATTCGCACAAAAAGGGACTATTCTCCAGAGCAGATTGCAGATTTATCCACAGCCCTAAACCAGAAGCTTAAAGGCATTACCTATAGAGAACTGGGTCCTACCATTTTCACTGAGGTGATCCGAGACTTTGAAGAGATCGGTAGAGCACTGGTGGAGATTATTCTACAGGGTTTAGCTGAAGATAAAGGAGAACAAATCTACGCGTCCGGAACGGTGAACATTCTAAGTCAACCGGAGTTTCGTGATGTGGATAGGGCTATAGCGCTCTTTGAAGCACTAGAACAAAAGGAACACCTTTTGAATCTACTTGGTAGGGCTGCCAAATCCAGCGGTGTGCAGGTGGCCATTGGGCACGAGAATGTTTCCAGTGCCATGCAAAGCTGCAGTCTTGTCACCTGCACGTACTATGTGGGAAATGATGTAGTAGGCACCATAGGTGTTATTGGGCCAACTCGTATGGATTACGCCAGGGTGATGGCTGCCGTTGATGTGGTTTCTCGCTCCTTGAGCACCTTGTTAACGGAGGACAAATAGTGAATCCAAAAGGGACCCTTGAGGCAAGGGTCATTTTTCTGAAGAAGGGGGTACCTTGGTGAGGGAACAGGAAGATAGGATGGAAGAACGTGCGGAGGATTTAGAAGAAGGGCAGGAGGAACGCATTTGTGATTGTGCTGAGGAGTTGGAACAGTTAGAACGAGACAAAGCTCAGCTCAACCAACAGTTGCTTCGTCTAAAGGCAGACTTTGATAACTTTCGCCGTCGAACACAAATGCAGATGGAAGAAAATGTGAAGGATGCTAACAAGGCCTTGTTACAGGATCTATTGCCCATCTTGGACAATTTTGAGCGTGCCTTACAGTCAGACCGGGATGCCGAGGCCCAGGATCCATTTTTCCAAGGAATAGAAATGGTATACAATGGCCTAATGGCAGCCTTGGCAGATCACGGTTTACAGCCCATTTTGGCAAAGGGTGAGCCCTTCGACACCTGTCTGCACGAAGCGGTTGCCATGGAAGGGTCTGAAGGGGACGACGGCTTGATTGTGCTTGAACAAATTCAGACAGGTTACTTATTTAATGAAAAGGTGCTTAGGCACACTAAGGTTTTAGTAGGACAGAACAAGGAGGAAGACGAATGTCAAAAGTAATTGGTATTGATTTAGGAACAACCAACTCCGTTGTGGCCGTTATGGAAGGCGGAGAACCCATCATCATTCCTAATGCAGAGGGTTCCAGAACCACGCCTTCCGTCGTCGCGTTCACGAAAGATGGCGATCGTATTGTGGGTCAAGGGGCAAAAAGGCAGGCTGTCACTAACCCTGAGCGGACCATTTCATCCATCAAGCGACATATGGGTACAGATTACAAGGTCAAAATTGATGGCAAGGACATGACGCCTCAAGAAATCTCGTCCATGATTTTACGTAAGTTGAAGGAAGAGGCCGAGGCGTATTTAGGCGAGCCTGTGAGCAAAGCTGTTATTACGGTTCCGGCCTATTTCACCGATGCCCAGAGGCAGGCTACAAAAGATGCAGGCACCATTGCTGGTCTTGAAGTAGAGCGGATTATTAACGAACCAACGGCGGCAGCTGTAGCTTACGGTCTAGATAAGGAACACGAGCAAACTGTTTTGGTGTTTGACTTAGGCGGTGGAACCTTTGACGTCTCTATTTTGGAGCTCGATGAAGGATATGTCGGCGTCAAGGCCACCAGCGGTAACAACCGTCTAGGTGGAGACGACTTTGACGAACGCATTACGAATTATCTCGTGAGTGAGTTTAAGAAAGAAACCGGTATCGATCTCAGTAAGGACAAAATGGCTATGCAACGCCTGAGAGAAGCAGCAGAAAAGGCGAAAATTGAGTTGTCCGGTTTAGTCCAGACGAATATTAACCTGCCGTTTATTAGTGCTTCACCAAGTGGGCCAGCACATCTTGACATTAACCTTACCCGTGCGAAGTTCAATGAGCTCACTGCTGATTTGGTAGAAAAGACATTGGATCCTATTCGTCAATCCTTGAACGATGCAGGTTTGAAGCCGGGTGATGTCCATCGCGTACTGTTAGTAGGTGGATCGACGAGAATTCCCGCTGTGCAGGAAGCCATCGAAAAACTCATGGGTAAGGAAGCCTATAAGGGTATTAACCCCGATGAGTGTGTGGCCTTAGGTGCTGCGGTACAGGCGGGAATCATATCAGGGGAGTTTGATCAAGGTAAAGGTTTGATTTTGGTTGACGTAACACCTTTGTCCCTCGGTATAGAGACCCTTGGCGGTGTTATGACTACGTTGATTAAGCGCAACACTAGCATTCCCTGTAAGGAGAGTAACGTATTTACCACAGCGGCGGATAATCAGCCAGCGGTGGATATCCATGTCCTACAAGGTGAAAGACCTATGGCTGCCGACAACGTAACCCTAGGGCGCTTTCAACTTACAGGGATTCCCCCGGCACCTAGAGGTATTCCCCAAATTGAAGTGACCTTTGATATTGACCGCAATGGAATTGTAAACGTTACGGCCAAAGATCGAGGAACAGGCCGTGAGCAAAAAATCACTGTCACGTCATCGACGGGGTTAACCGAGACCGATATTGATAAGCTCGTAAAAGAGGCAGAAGAGCATGCAGAAGAAGATAAGGCCAAACGGGAAGCCATTGAATTGCGCAATCAAGCGGATAACTCTCTCTGGGCCGTTGATCGTACCATCAAGGAGTTAGGCGATAAGGTCACTGCTGAGCAAAAGGCAGAAGTAGAAGCTGCCAAGGAAGCACTCAAGGCCGCAGTGGAGAAAGATGACGCAGATGAGATTAAGAAAAAAATGAAAGAACTCGATGAAGTCTTGCATCGTATTTCGGAAAAGCTCTATCAAGAAGCCCAGGCGGCGGGTCCCCAAGGAAGTGCCGGGACAAGCGAAGCCCAGGGAGACGATGAAGATATAGTTGACGCTGACTTCACGGAGGAATCCTAAGTCAGTGGTAAAAAGGCGGTGTAACGCTTGGCCAAGGAAGATTATTATGATGTTCTAGGCGTCCCTCGAGGCGCCTCTGCCGATGAAGTGAAGAAAGCGTATCGTAAATTAGCCAGAGAGCTTCATCCTGATGTGAACAAAGCACCGGACGCTGAGGAGAGATTCAAGACCATCAATGAAGCCTATTCCGTGCTGGGAGATCCTGAACGCAGGGCAAAATACGACCAATATGGCCACTCGGCCTTTGATAATGCCGGACAGGGTGGTTTTGGGGACTTTGGAGGTTTTGGCGGTTTCGGCGGTTTTGATGACTTGGGTGATATATTCAGTGAGTTCTTTGGGGGAGGGTTTGGCGCACGCCAAACCAACCGTCCCCAAAGGGGTGCTGATTTACGCTATGATATGACTATTGAATTTGAAGAAGCAGCCTTTGGTACCGAAAAGGAGATTTCAATTCCGCGCACCGAAATCTGTAGTCATTGCCACGGTAATCAGGCGGAACCCGGTACCCCCATAACGACTTGTCCAGAGTGTAATGGTAGCGGACAAGTGCGATATGTTCAGCAGACTCCTCTTGGTCAGTTCGCCAGCACTAGGATCTGCAGTCGCTGTAGCGGTGAAGGGAAGACCTTTGAGACTCCCTGTAAGGTCTGCCACGGCAGCGGTACCCAGCGCAAGATGAGTAAGATCACTGTAAGTATTCCGGCGGGTATTGATGATGGGCAGAGTCTGCGTTTAGGAGGCCGAGGTGAAAGCGGGCTCAGGGGTGGACCACCGGGAGACCTCCTTGTTTTGGTGCGCGTTAAGCCCCACGAGTACTTTCGCAGAGAAGGGCGGAATGTGGTTTGTGAAGCTCCCATTTCCTTTGTCCAGGCCAGCCTGGGTGATGAGATTCAGGTTCCGACGTTGGAAGGCAATGTCAGCGTGCGGATCCCTGAGGGAACCCAATCTGGGAAGACGTTTCGTCTTCGCAATAAGGGTATAAAAGATGTGCGGGGATCCGGGCGCGGGGATCAGTTGGTGAAGATCAAAGTGCTCACTCCCGAGAAACTTACGGCGCGACAAAAGGAACTTTTACGTGAATTTGCTAAAGAGGGTGGAGGCGAACTACCTGAGGAGAGCAAAGGATTTTTTGAGCGCATGAAAGACGCTCTGCGCTAGGAGGTGGTTTCATGGCCAATTGGCAGGAAGTTAAGATTGTGATCAATCGCGCCGCGGTGGAAGGTGCCTATGCGGTTTTGGACAATTGGGGAATCGCCAACTTTGCAGAGGAGGATTCGGCACTCATAAATCACGCCCAGGAGATGGGCTGGGGTGATTATTTTCCTGAGATACAGCATTCTGAACAAGTGACGATAACCTGTTATTTTTCCGAACCTACGTTTAGTTCGGAGAAACTCCAAGAGCTCAAGGGCGATCTTGTGGACCTTCATAGATTTGGTTTTGATCCAGGGCCTGTGGTGGTGCAGCTGGGAGAGATTAGTGAGGCCGATTGGGCCCATGCCTGGAAGGCATATTATCGTCCTCTACGGGTTGGGCGGGTGTGGATTCAACCTTCTTGGGAGCCCTTGGAGCAAGAGACCAAGGGAACGGATCTTATCGTTTACCTAGATCCAGGTATGGCCTTTGGCAGCGGAACCCATCCTACCACAGCCATGTGTATCCAGTTCTTACAGGATCTCAATTTGGATGGAAAGCTCCTGTGGGATGTGGGAACAGGCTCTGGGATTCTAGCCATTGTTGCTGCGAAACTCGGAGCCCATGTGCAGGCGGTGGACATTGACCCTGTCGCGGTGAAAGTTGCCAAAGAGAACATGGAACTTAACGACCTAACCTTTTCAGTTGAACAAGGGAGCCTAGGAGATCTGGAGGGAAATCCCCAAGTGGTGGTGGCTAATATTGTAGCCCATGTTATCGGTCCTATGCTAAAAGATGTCCAACGTGTTTTGGCTCCTAGGGGTTTCTTTGTTGCTGCTGGGGTGATTGAAGAGAGGGATCCCGAAATACTGTCTCTCGCTCAAGATGCTGGCTTGCGCCTCCTGCGCCGAACGCAAGTCGGTGAATGGGTAGGATATCTGTTTGGGCGAGGTGATTAATCTGGCAAGGTTTTTTCTGCAACCGGAGCAAATTCACGGAGATCAGGTGGCGATTTCCGGTGATGACGCCCATCACATCACTAGGGTGTTGCGTCTGCGAGTTGGTGATGAGATTGAGTGCGTGGATCCAAGTGAGAAGGTCCACCGGGTGATTATCCGAGAACTCGGACCTAGAGTACTTGGTGTGGTCCAAGGAACCGTTGCGAGTTCACAAGAATCGCCCCTTACCTTGACTCTCTTTCAGGGACTAGCCAAGGGGGACAAAATGGATCTCGTGATTCAAAAGGCTGTTGAATTAGGGGTAGACGAAGTCGTACCCTTTTCTTCTCGCTACACCGTGGTTAATCTCGAAGAAAAACAGGCTAAGAGTAGACATGCTAGATGGCAGCGAATCGCCCTAGAGGCGGCAAAACAGAGTGGTAGAACCTGCATACCTTTCATTGGCGAACTGCACTCTTTTTCAGAGTTGGTCGCAACTGTGAAAAAACGCAGCGGCCATGGAGACTTGGTTTTACTTGCTTATGAGGCTGAGAAACGGACAGGAATCCGGGATGTGGAGGGCAAGCCATCTGTGGTATCGGTCATTGTGGGGCCTGAGGGGGGATTCGCTCCTGATGAAGTGGAGAAACTGAAGTCAGCTGGGGCGGAGGTTGTAACCCTCGGTCCGCGTATTTTGCGGACCGAAACGGCCGGATTAGTCCTTCTGAGCATCATGGGATACAAATGGGGAGATCTGGGGTGACAAAAGAAATGAAGAGGCTTGCTGTGGTCACCCTTGGCTGCAAGGTGAACCAATATGATACAGATTCTGTAGTGACCCAGTTTTTAGATGCGGGCTACACCGTTGTGGATTTTGGGGACGTGGCCGATGTATACTTGATTAATACCTGCACTGTGACAAATCTGGGTGATCGAAAATCGCGTCAGATGATTCGGCGCGCTCATAAGAACAACCCTGGCGCTAAGGTCGTGGTCATGGGTTGTCTTGCCCAGACCACTCCAGAGGCAGTGGCCGCTTTGGAAGGTGTCACTTTGGTCGTGGGTACAAATGGGCGTACGGGTATCGCCCAGGAGATTGAGAGACTGACGCTTGGAGACAAGCGTTCCCTTGTTGATGATATCTTTGAAGTGTCTACTTTTGAAGATATGCCATCCTTGGACTTTTCTGGACGTACAAGGGCTACCCTGAAAATCCAAGACGGCTGTGATCAGTTTTGCACTTATTGTCGGGTTCCCTTTGCTAGGGGACCATCCCGCAGTCGTTCCCCCGTAAGCGTTCTTGAGCAGGTGGAGCAGATTGTATCCCTAGGATATGGGGAAATTGTCCTCACCGGCATTCATCTAGGCTTGTATGGTGCGGATCTTGATCCTCCCCGCACCTTGAAGCAGATTAGCGAAGATATTGCCAACACAAAAGGGCTCTTGCGCCTCCGAATCAGTTCTGTTGATCCCCATGAAATCACAGATGAGCTCATTGAATTGGTCGCGAGGCACCCGGTGGTCTGTCGCCATATGCATATTCCTCTACAAAGCGGGAGTGATACGGTTTTGAAGCGGATGGGACGGAATTACACCGCCAGTCAATTTAGGGACATTGTGGCTAAACTGCGTGCTCAGATCCCTGAGATTGCCATTACAACAGACATTATGGTGGGATTTCCAGGCGAAACAGAGGAGGACTTCCAAAAGACAATGGAGCTCACGAATGATGTTGCCTTTAGCAAAATCCATGTCTTCCAATATTCCAAGCGCTTAGGGACAAGGGCTGCTAAATTTCCTGACCAAATTCTATCCGTGGAGAAGGAAGATCGCAGTAGACGTCTAATACATGCAGGGGAAGCATTGTCAGAACGCTTCCATTGTTCATTTATTGGCGAAAACGTTGATGTTTTGGTGGAACAATTGCAAGAGGACCAAGCTATAGGGCATACAGATAACTATCTGAAGGTTAACTTTCCTGCTCCTGCCGGGGCTGATTTGGTGGGCAAAATTGTCCCCGTTCATATCCTCGAGGCTAGAGCCGACGGGGTCCTAGGGCGTTTTAGTCGATAAAAAGGGAGTGACGCACTGTGTCAAGCGATTGCCTTTTCTGTAAGATAGCACAAGGTTTACTCTCCACCGAGTTTCTGATGGAAACGGACCAGTTGGTCGCCTTTCGCGATCTGAATCCGGTGGCTCCAACGCATCTACTGGTGATTCCAAAGAAACATATTGCCAGTCTTGCAGCTTTGGAACCAGAAGATCAAGCTTTGATGGGAGAGATCATGCTTGCCATCAAGGAGCTGGCACAGCAAGAAGGCTTAGATGATGGTTTTAGGGTGGTGGCCAATACCGGTCCTGATGGGGGACAAAGTGTACACCATCTTCATTTCCACCTTCTAGGCGGTCGTTCTTTACAGTGGCCCCCAGGTTAATGATTGACCAGAGGAGCTAAATGGATTATAATAAGCGTGATATTATGCAGAAGGCGTATAGGTTGCCGGACGCAGTCAGCATTGGAAGGAGGGATACTGGTGGCAGAAGTTAAAGTAGGCAAAAATGAGTCCCTCGATAATGCGTTGCGCCGTTTTAAGAAGCAAATCCGGATGTCGGGAGTTTTATCGGAGGCTAGAAAACGGGAACATTATGAAAAACCAAGTGTAAAGCGGAAGAAGAAGTCTGAGGCAGCTCGCAAGAGAAAATACCGGTAAGTCATTTTGGCTCGATGTCGCACATAACGATATCGGGCCTTTTTCTCCAGAAGGGGTGATATTGGTGAATCGGACAAATGTGAAAACGATCACAGCAGCATGGGCTCTAGTATTGCTATTTACAGTGAGCATGACAGCGGCAGCTACGCCACTTGTCTATTCTTTACCCATTAGTGGTGAAATTGAACCGGGGTTAGCAGCTTTTGTGGCTAGAGGCATACAGCTTGCTGAGCGCAACAATGGAATTGTGTTATTGGAGATCAATACCTTTGGCGGCCGGGTTGACGCGGCTACAGAGATTAAGGATCTGATTTTGAAGGCGGAAGTACCCGTTATAGCTCATGTGAGCGAAAGGGCGTGGTCCGCCGGTGCCCTCATTGCTCTAGCAGCCCCGCAGATTGCCATGGCTCCAGGTAGCAGCATCGGTGCTGCAGAACCGCGTCCCATGGAAGAGAAAACGGTATCCGCTCTCAAAGCTGAGTTTGAAGCTACCGCACAGCGTCGGGGTCGTAATCGCCAAGTAGCCGGAGCCATGGTTGATGCTGACGTTGTTGTGGAAGATTTGGTGGAAAAAGGCAAAATCCTCACGTTATCGGCACAGGATGCCCTAGACTGGGGTATGGCTGATATGATGGCCGGTAGTACCCATGAGGTCCTAACTAAGCTGGGCTATGATGGCTATGAGATAGTTCGGCTCACGCCCCATTGGGCTGAGCAAATTGCACGCTTTCTCACCAATTCAACAGTGAGTTCGCTCCTTCTATCCCTTGGGTTTTTGGGCCTGATTTTTGAAATCACCTCCCCAGGCTGGGGAGTACCGGGAACAGGGGGTTTGCTGGCACTTATCTTGTTTTTCGGAGGACGTTATGTTACTGGTCTAGCAGGTCTTGAAGCAATCTTGTTGTTTATCTTAGGTATTGTCCTTCTTATCCTGGAGGTTGCAGTGATTCCGGGCTTTGGCTTGGCAGGTCTTCTAGGGATCGGCTCGGTAGTCACAAGCATTATCCTTGCCTTTGGTGACGTTCAAACGGCTTTGTTCAGTCTATCCATAGCCATTTCTGTGAGTGTAGTTGCTATTGTCTTATTGTGGGGTCGGATTCGTCAATCCCGTTTTTGGCGGCGCCTGATACTGTCACACGAAGAATCACCTGCGGCTGGATATCGTGCACCGGCAGACTTTGGCTATCTTGTGGGCCAGAAGGGGGTTGCCCTTACACCACTTCGTCCGGCAGGTACTGCACTGATTGATGGGAAGCGTTATGATGTGGTGTCAGATGGCGGGTTTATTACAGGAAATACTTCGGTGGAAGTTGTGCACACAGAAGGAACTAGAGTGGTTGTTAGGGAAATAGGGAAGGAATAACAATTTAAGGAGGTCGAAATATGTCTTGGGTTTTCGCAGGGATAATTCCGTTCTTACTGCTGATCTTTCTGATTATCCTGTTTAGTTTCGTTCCAGTCGGTCTGTGGATTTCGGCAATTGCTGCTGGCGTAAAGGTTACCCTTATGAGCTTAATAGGGATGCGACTGCGTCGCGTTACGCCTAATCGTATTGTGTTGCCTTTTATTAAGGCACAAAAGGGTGGGGTGGAGACTTCCATTGACAAACTAGAAGCCCACTTTTTGGCGGGAGGTAACGTTGATAATGTAGTGGATGCGTTGATTGCAGCTAATAGGGCAGATATACCCCTTCCGTTTGAGCGCGCTGCCGCCATTGATCTAGCCGGTAGGAATGTGTTGGAAGCGGTGCAGATGAGCGTTAATCCTAAAGTAATTGAGACTCCTTTGATCTCTGCTGTGGCCAAGAATGGTATTGAACTAAAGGTAAAGGCCAGGGTCACCGTGCGGGCCAACATCGATCGTTTGGTTGGTGGCGCAGGAGAGGCTACCATTATTGCTAGGGTTGGCGAAGGTATTGTTACGACGGTCGGTTCTAGCGGAAGCCACGAAGCGGTGCTGGAGAATCCCGATAGGATTTCCAAAGTAGTTTTGGATAAAGGACTCGATTCAGGAACCGCTTTTGAGATTCTTTCCATCGATATTGCCGACGTAGATGTGGGTCGCAATATTGGTGCCCGCTTACAGATGGATCAAGCCGAAGCCGACAAGAATATTGCCCAGGCCAAGGCAGCCGAAAGGCGCTTTGCGGCTCAAGCCCGCGAGCAAGAGATGAGAGCCCAGACCCAGGAAATGAGGGCACAGGTTGTGCAAGCGGAAGCGGAAGTTCCTCGGGCCATCGCGGATGCCTTGCGGGAAGGGAATTTGGGTGTTATGGACTTTTACGGTATGCAGAACATCATGGCTGATACGGGTATGAGAGAGAGCATAGGTGGCCGTCGCCCCGATCGCGATCCCAAGGCCAGCGAAGACGAACCCAAGCGGTAGGTGAGTGTAATGCGCGGAACAACAGGGCTACTGCTCTACGTGGCTGTTATGGTCCTTGCGAGTGTTTTGAAGAAGATAGCGGAGAATAAGGTGAGGCAAGGTCGCCCTCCTGTGGAAGTTGAGGGTGAACCTTATACCATCACGTTGGAGGATATTCTATCGGAATCTATGCCCGCAGGGGAGTCCGAAACCTCCATTAATGCAAGTGGTTTGGAGCCGACGCTCGATGCGAACGTTGGCGAATCTAGAACCCAGGAGATGGATGGGTTTGACGACTGGAACGAGTGGGAATGGGAAGACCAAGAAACGGAAGAATCCGTAGAGGACGGCGGATTCATTGCCGACCCTATGAAAACACCCCAACATCCAAGTTGGGAGCAGGCCGTTGTCTTCTCTGAGATTATTCGTGAACCTCGTGCCAAAAGAGGTTGGCCGAGCCGTTGAGAGTAGAACAAGGAGGACGTTGTTCGTGGACCAAAAGTTGAGAATCGGAATTATTGGCTGTGGTGGCATCGCCAATGGCAAGCATATGCCGAGTTTGGCCAAACTCCCTAATGTGGAGATGGTTGCTTTTTGTGACATTATCCCCTCGAGGGCAGAGGAGGCTGCTTCCGAGTATGGTGTCAAAGACGCTAGGGTGTACGAGGACTATCGTACGCTCTTCGAAGAAGAATCCCTTGATGTTGTGCACATTTGCACTCCCAATAGTTCTCACGCAGAGATCACCATCGCCTCTCTAGAAGCTGGTTGCCATGTTATGTGTGAAAAACCCATGGCCAAAAGCGCGTCAGAGGCCAGAGAAATGGTTGCTGCAGCGGAGCGTACGGGAAAAAAGCTCACTATCGGGTATCAAAGCCGTTTCCGTAGTGATAGCGAATATCTGAAAGAGGTTTGTGAGCGGGGAGACCTAGGAGAGATATATCTGGCCAAGGCCAGAGCAATCCGCCGCAGGGCCGTACCCACTTGGGGTGTGTTTCTCGACGAAGAGAAGCAAGGGGGAGGCCCCCTCATCGATATTGGCACCCATGCCTTAGATTTGACGCTGTGGATGATGGACAATTACCTGCCAAAATATGTTGTGGGTTCGGTTTTTCATAAGCTGAACAAACGGAAGAATGCCGCGAATGCCTGGGGATCTTGGGACCCAGAGAAGTTTCAAGTGGAAGACTCTGCTTTTGGGTTTATTGTTATGGAGAATGGCGCGACCATTATTCTCGAATCCAGTTGGGCGCTGAACACTCTTTTTGAAGGTGAAGCGAGGACAATTCTCCATGGAACAGAAGGTGGAGCGGATATGGAGGACGGGCTCCGTATTAATGGCGAGGAGTTTGGCAAGCTCTACACCAAAAAGCCCGCTCTTGGAACTACGGGCGTTGCATTCTATGCTGGTGAGACAGAAACAGATGCGGATCGAGAAGCCCGGCTGTGGATTGAGAGCATTGTAGAGAATACTCCACCGCGAGTCTTACCGGAACAAGCAGCAACTGTGACTGAAATTCTGGAGGCAATCTATCGGTCAGCCAGGCAAGGGGAACCGGTGTACTTTAAGAATGGACGAATTCTAGGCGAGTAACCCCCGTGGCATAGAATCTCGTAGCAAGGTTAGGCCTTAGGGTCTAACCTTTTTTTTGTTGCATAATTTTAAGAGAGAGGAGGTAGGCAATGCGTCCAGCTGTGAACCAGACTCTAAAACGAAAACTAGCCCATACCTTGGATTTGCCATCTGCCATCTTGCTTGACCAAGCTACCATTCACCTCCTGGGCGATTCGGAAGCAAAAATTGTTAATCATCAAGGGCTTGTTCAATATACTAGTGCTTGTATCAATGCTCAATCCGCCCAGGGAATGATTGAGGTTGTAGGAAGTGCTATGGAAATCGTCTCTTTTTCGTCAAGCGAGATTAGAATTGTGGGGAAGATCCGACAGGTGATGCTAAAATGACCTCTTTGTGGATGTGGTGGCAAGGATATGTGACAGTTCGTTTACGTGGACCGGGGTTGGAGCGCCTACTTAACAAAATGGCGGAACTAGACATTGTTCTTCAAAGGGTCAGGCGCCTTACAGGCGATGTCGTCATTATTCGTTTGAAGGTGAAAGACTTCCGCCTCTTAAGGCCTTTGCTCTGGGGCACGCAAATCAACGTGTCGATTCTAGACAAGCATGGTGCTCCGTTTCTTCTGGGGAGGTTTAGGTTGCGTGCATTTTTGGCAATAGGGCTCATGCTTTCACTTTTATTCGTCATGTATTTGTCCAATTTTATCTGGTTTATTGAGGTTGGAGGTAGCCAGACGCTACCCATGGAAGCCCTGAAGGGTGCCGTCTGGGACCTTGGTCTCAGAGCAGGTGTCGTCCGAAGCACCATTGAGCCCCGTGCCATCGAAGCCGAGCTACTGAAACGTTTTCCTGTTTTAGCTTGGGCCCAAATACGGGTTAAAGGGGTCAAAGTAGATATTTTGTTAACGGAGCGGGATGGCTTAGAGAGCGGGGATACAGGCCCCGGTCATCTGTATGCTGCAAGCGACGGTGTGGTAACGGAAATCTTAGTTCTTAGGGGCACAGCACACGTAAGGGATGGGAGCACCGTGCGCAAGGGAGACATGCTCATCTCTGGCGAATACTATGATGCCTGGGGGCAAAAACAATTCGGTGCAGCCCAGGGTGTTGTCAAGGCCAGGGTATGGTATGAGGGGATCGGTGAAGGAGCCCTCGCCAAGTGGGAGCCGGTACCGACAGGACGCAACCACAGGCAGTATGCATTCACCATCGGATCCATAACAATTCCCATCGGGAAAAGCTATCCAAGGAATACCCATCTTCGAAGTGACCAAGAGTGGCACCTGTCCCTAGGGCGGGCCCTAGTTCCACTACGCTTAGCCAAGATTGACTACCAGGAAGTGGAGTACATCAAAGTGCTTGTTCCCAGGGAAGAGGCGGAAAAAACAGCCTACGTCCATGCGTGGGAAAGCTTGCTACAGCAGGGTGTTCGTGAGGAACAAGTCCTAAAGGAAAGACAAACAGTAGACTTTATGGCCGATGGAAATGGCATACGTGTCACTGTACAAGTAGAAGTACTTGATGATATAGGGTTGTTTTTCACGCATTGATTTGCACTTCAGTTTCATTTTGCTTATAATAGGGGCATACGATGACACAAAAAGGATGGTTGATGCATTGAGTCAGATAATACGCCTGCGGGATAACGAACACGCTCAAGCAGTGAGCGGTAAGCGTGATGAGAACCTGCGCTTAGTGGAGGCTGCTTTTGACGTGAGGATTGTACCGCGCGGTCTAGATTTGTTAATCAGCGGTTCGGACGAGGCTGTGGCTAAAACAAGAAAAGCCCTAACCAACATGGCCAGCTTAGGAACGGATTTGACGAGCCACGATGTGTATTATGCCATCAAGTTAAGCGAAAACGGAGACTCTACTGCCTTAAATGAGCTCAGTGCAGGGATTGTAGTGACCACCCATAGGGGGAAGATCATCAGGCCAAAGACCTCTGGCCAACGGCGTTATATAGGAACGATTTCCCGAAGCGATGTTGTTTTCGGAATAGGTCCCGCTGGAACGGGAAAAACGTACCTGGCTATGGCTGCAGCTATCGCCAGTCTGAAAAAGAAGGAAGTTGAACGTGTTATCTTGACGCGCCCTGCAGTGGAAGCAGGAGAACACCTGGGCTTTCTGCCTGGGGATTTGCAGGACAAGGTCGATCCCTATTTGCGTCCCTTATACGATGCCCTCTATGATATTTTGGGACAAGAAACCTATGTGAAGTATCGTGAGAAGGGCATAATTGAGATTGCTCCCTTAGCTTACATGCGGGGTCGAACGCTAGATGACAGTTTCATTATTCTTGATGAGGCCCAAAACTGTACGCCAGAGCAAATGAAGATGTTCTTAACTCGGCTAGGTTTTGGGTCGAAGGCTGTGATCACAGGTGATATTACCCAAGTGGACTTGCCACGGGGAAAAACATCTGGTTTGATTCAGATTCAAAAGGTCCTCAAAGGCGTGGAGGGAATAGGTTTCTGTTACCTGCATGAAAGTGACGTAGTTCGTCATCCCTTAGTGCAGCGCATTATTCAAGCCTATGACGTCTACGACAAGTCGCAATCTTAGGAGGCCCATGGTGAAATCCAAGAAGAAGAGCAGTTCGAAACAGAGACAAGTCTGGCCAAAACTCTTGAAAGAAACCACCTTTAGGCAGTGGCTATTAGGCGGGATTATTGCCGCCTTCCTCCTGGCCATTTTGCTCCTTAATGCCTTACCGCAGGGGGTGCAAGTTGAGGTTGGGCAGGTGGCCAGGAAGGATTTGGCAGCCCCTATTACTGCTGTGAATACTGCAGAAACAGAGCGTCTGAAGGAAGAAGCTGCAAGGCATAGTGTTCTGGAGGCCAATGAGGATCCTAGTTATTACCTGAAGAATCCAGCCATTGTCTTGCGAGTAGAAGAGAACATCACCGGCATCTTAAATCTTCTCCGCTTGGGTATTGAGCCTGAAGCAGTGGAGGATTCGGGTTTCGAGTCTGTGCCCGAGGCACTTTCCGTTTCAGAAATAGATCGTCGCCTTATACGAGACTGGAAGATGGAGATCTCCAAACCGACTCTCGAAGCCATTTCTGCCCTATCCTTTGCAGAATTCGACCAGTTTGCCCAGACCACAAGCGATTTGGTCTTAGCAACCATGGAGGAGAGAATTAGTGAGGACGGACTTAGGGACGCGAGGGATGCTTTTGAAGCCAGCGTAGAGGCTAGCAGTCTACGGGGTGAGCCCGCCAATGCAGCCACCATCATTGGCAGGCAGCTTATCCAGTCTAACTTGGTCTTGGATACCGAAAAAGTAAATCAAGCTCGCGAGGAAGCCAGGGACTCTGTTGAGCCTGTTCGGATCATGCAGGGTGAAATCATCGTCCGAAAAGGTGATGTGGTACGTCCTGAGCATGTTACACTGCTTACAGATGTAGGTTTGATCAAAACCGGTCGCGATTATGGTGTACTGGTGGGCATGGTCCTCTCGGTGATTGCCATGTTGGCACTGATGGGCGTCTTCTTATATCAAGAACGACCTGAGGTACTGAAAAACGGAACACAATTGGCCCTCGTGGGTTCTGTCTTGGTGGCGGTGTTAGCCATAGGCAAACTATTTAGTATGATTAACTGGCCCGGCGCAGCCTACCTTAACCCATCTGCTTTGTTGGGATTGCTTTTGACTCTGCTCATTGACGCTCGTGTGGCCAATGTTGTCACCATCGTTCTAGCTATTTTGCTGGGTCTGGTCTTTGAGATGAACTGGGCGATCACGATCTTTGCCTTGATCGGCGGCTTAGCTGCAGTGTTTAGTGTATCTAAGGTGAGCCAGCGGGGAGATGTGATGCGGGCCGGCTTCATTGTTGGCGGGGTCAATGTCTTCATCATGATCTTCTTAGGATTAGTGGGCCAAAACACAGAGTTGATCATCCACAGCTATCTAGGGCTCTTGGCTGGTGTATTAGCCTCTATTGTCACAATAGGAGTCTTACCCTATTTGGAGAGTTTATTCAAGATCACCTCTCCAATCCGCCTCCTGGAGTTGTCGAATCCCAATCACCCTCTCTTGCGGCGGTTGATGCTCGAAGCTCCGGGGACCTATCACCACAGTATTCTGGTGGGAAATCTAGCAGAAGCAGCTGCCGAGTCCATCGGCGCTGACGGGCTGTTGGCACGGGTTGGTTCTCATTACCATGACATAGGCAAATTAAGACGTCCCTATTTCTTCGTAGAGAATCAGGTGGGGAAGGATAATCCCCATGATAAAATGGCGCCATCCCTGTCCACTTTGATCATTACCTCACATGTTAAAGACGGGGTGGAGCTGGCTAGTGAGTTTAAGCTTCCTTCCGTGGTAACCCAGTTCATTGCTCAGCATCATGGCACCGATTTGGTGCGCTTCTTCTATCACAGAGCCTGCGAAGCTTGTGATGATGACTCGGTGGAAGAAAGGGACTTTCGCTATCTTGGGCCCAAACCCCAGGGCAAGGAAGTTGCCATCGTTTCCTTGGCAGATGCTACAGAGGCTGCGGTGCGTTCAATCTCCAAGCCTAATCCTGGAAAAATCGAGGGGTTGGTGCGAAAAATCATCAAAGACCGCTTGAATTCCGGGGAGCTTGATGAGAGTGACCTGACATTCCAGGATATGGATAAAATTGCCACTGCTTTCACCAAGGTAATTATGGGTATGTTCCATTCTCGTGTGGAGTATCCCGAACAGATCACGAAGGAAGAAATCGAGGGGAAGAAGGCAAAGAATGGAAATTCTGATAAATAATGAGCTTGAAGCGGAGGATGTGAGTTGCTACGAGGATCTGATTGCCAAGGGTTTTGCCATCGCCTCTCGGCTAGAAGGTTTGCAGGATTCTACGGAGGTGAGTGTCACATTTGTGGACGACAACACCATTCAAATGCTCAACAGGGATTACCGGGGCATAGATGCGCCTACAGATGTCCTTTCTTTTCCCCAAGATGATGAGGGGGGATTTGGAGTCCTCGACGGAATGCCTGACATCTTAGGTGACATCGTCATTTCTTTGCAGCGTGCCCGGGACCAAGCGGCTGATTACGGTCACGGAGTGGAAAGGGAAGTTGTGTACCTTGCTGTTCATGGGTTCTTTCATCTACTCGGTTATGACCACCATAGTCCCCAAGAGCAGAGTCTAATGCGGGAGCGGGAAGAAAAGGTATTAGGAGAGCTTTCTTTAGGGAGAGATTAAAGGTGAAGCATCGATGTCTCTACGATAGTATTAAGGATGCTCTGAAGGGTATTTTGCATGTGCTGCGCTTTGAGAGAAATATGCGGATTCACGTTGTTTGTGGTCTTTTGGTGATTATCCTTGCAAAAGTCTTAGGTGTTCCTCGCCTTGAATTCATGATCCTCATCCTAACGATCGGCATGATGTTTGTAGCCGAGCTTATCAACACCGCTTTTGAGGAAGTGGTGAATTTGATCACCGAAGAGTATCATCCCTTAGCCGGGATCATCAAGAATATTGCGGCTGGAGCAGTCCTGGTGGCGGCTATCACGGCTCTTTGTGTTGGTTACGTCGTATTTCGAGACTATTTTTTATTCTAAAGGTGGGATCCTGCTATGACTGGTAAAGAACTGATTGAGTTGGCCATAAAAGCCAGAGAACGAGCGTATGTACCTTATTCTAACTATAAAGTGGGGGCTGCGGTGCTCGGCGTGGATGGGAGAGTCTTTACCGGATGCAATGTCGAAAACGCAGCATACAGTCCAACCAATTGCGCAGAACGGACTGCGATTTTTAAGGCTGTCTCGGAAGGAACGACGAAGTTTTCGTCTCTGGCTGTGGTAGCTGACTCCATCGTTCCTGTCACACCTTGTGGGGTATGCCGTCAAGTAATGGCAGAGTTTTTTGATCCGCACACACCTGTCTATTTAGGGAACCTCAAGGGGGACATGGTGGCAACCACCTTGGAGGAGCTCTTGCCTGGAGCGTTCACCTCGAAAGCTCTTAACCAGGAAGGGAGACACTAATGCCTAAGGAGAAACCAGTGTCTAGGGAGACACAAGTGTCTACCAGTTATCGCTCGGGGTTTGTTGCGGTGGTAGGTCGTCCGAATGTGGGCAAGTCCACTCTGCTGAATGCCCTCGTAGGTCATAAGGTGGCTATTGTCTCCAACAAGCCGCAAACCACGCGCAATACAATCCAGTGTGTATTGACCTTGGAGGGGGCTCAAATTGTCTTTCTCGACACCCCCGGATTACACAAACCATTGCACAAGCTCGGTGAATATATGGTGAAAAGCGCCTTTCATGCCCTGGACGATGTGGATTTGGTTCTCTGGCTTGTGGAGATGGGCCGCTGGACCCAGGCAGAGGAACATATCCGAGGTGAACTTACAGGGGTCCATCAACCGGTTATCTTGGTGGCCAACAAAGCGGATCAAGTGACACCAGAGGTGCAGGATGTTTTTTTGCGTGAGGTGGCCCAACGGCGGGACTTCGCTGCCGTTCTCGGAGTGTCCGCCCTGGAGGGTACTCGCCTTCCAGAGCTGGTGGAGGCCATTATTGATCGTTTGGAGGAGGGCCCCCAATATTATCCGGAAGACTGGATTACCGATCACCCTGAGCGATTTGTCATAGCGGAGTTTATCCGTGAAGAGCTATTAACTCGCACGGAAGAGGAGATCCCTCACTCGATTGCCGTAGATGTGGACGAGATCAAGGAGGACTCCGAGAAAAATCTGATGCGGATTCGGGCAACCATTTATGTGGAACGGGAGAGTCAAAAAGGGATTGTCATTGGCAAACAGGGCCAAATGCTTAAAGAAGTGGGTACAGGAGCCCGTATGCAGATCGAAAAACTTCTTGGTGTAAAGGTCTATCTTGATTTATGGGTGAAGGTGAAGAAGGATTGGCGGAACAAGCAAGGTGCCCTTAGAGAATTCGGTTATGAATAATTCCCTCACTTGTGAGAACCCTCACCTTTAAGGGCCACCCTCATATCAGATCCGATTCTGGCGAAACTTGTCAAGGGAGGTTCAGCGATGACTATTACGAATCATGCCTTTCAACCAGATGAACGCAGTCAATTGACGGAGCTTGTCATCAGAGCCAAAGAGGGCGATGCGAGAGTCCGTGAGCAAGTCTTGCAAGACTATCGACCATTCTATTTGAGAGTGGCCTCTGGTTCCTGCAGGAAGTACTTAGTCTTAGGGCGCGACGACGAGGCAAGCATCGCTATGATAGCTTTTAATGAGGCCATCGACTCGTATAATGTTGATGGAGGAGCATCGTTTCTCAGTTTTGCAGAAATTGTTATTAAACGCCGCATGGTTGACTATTTTAGGCGTCAGTCGAAAAGGACCGATGAGATTCCTCTTTCTAGTTTTGAAAGGGATGAAAATGAAGAGAGTGTCATCCAAAGAATTGAATCCAAGGAAGCCCAGGCGGTCTTGCAGATTCAAGAAGAAACGGAGGAGCGGCGAGAAGAGGTCTTCCGCCTTGATCAACTCCTTAGTCATTACGGAATTCGTTTCTCTGATCTCGTGAAAATCTCACCGAAACATCAAGATGCAAGGGATCGAGCTTTGCAGGTGGCAAGAACACTAGTGGGAGAGCCAGAGCTCTTGGCTTACCTAACCACCAAGAAGTCACTACCCTTGAAAGAATTAGAAGAACGAGTGGACGTAAGCCGCAAGACGCTAGAACGTCAGCGGAAGTACATAATTGCCCTGACTCTGATTTTAGTTGGCGATTTTTATCATCTGCAAGAGTATCTGAACCGACCAGTGTGAAAAGGAGGGGACCCAAATGAGACATAGAGGGGTTGTTGTGGAAATCGGCCAGAAAAACCAGGTAATTATCATGACTGCTCAGGGGGAATTTATTAAGGTCCCTTTTAAGAAACATGTACAGGTGGGACAAGAGATTCGTTATACTCCTAAAAGAGAACGCTTGAGTGTATGGCAAATGGGTTTGGCTGCCACACTATTTCTTGCGCTGGTGGGGACGTGGCCTATGCTTTCAGGGACTTTGGTACCCACATCAGTCCTACCGGCTTACATTATTACTCTTGATATTAACCCCAGCCTGGAATTGCAGATCTCAGATGCTCAGAAAATCTTGGCCGTTGAAGGTTTGAATCGCGACGGGCAGGAATTGGTTTCCCATCTACATGTGGTGGGGGATGATTTGCGGGCTGCCTTGACAAAAATAACGGACCAAGCTGAAAAGATGGGCTATATCAAGCAAGGCCAAAACGAAGTGGTTGTGACTATTGCATCGCAGAAAAATCAAAACGCTAAGCTAACCGAGTCCAAAAACTTGGGAAGTGGAACAGGCGATCATGGGGATGTTGAAAAAGCCATCGCAGATGCCTTCAGTACCACCGAGCTTGCTCAGGTACGAGTGTGGCAAGTTCCCCGCTCTTTGCAGACCGAGGCGAAGCTCGCTGGAATTATACCGTCTAGGTATATTGCCATCCAGATGCCTGCAAATCCGGCACCTGCCAGTCCTGTAATTCCGCAGCGGCCAGAGACCAAGTTAACGATGAACGATCCACCAGAGGCGGAAGAAACGGTGACATCTTTGGGGAGAACACCAAGTCTGCAGGCACATGTTGAAGCTGTCAGACCAGCCTTGACTCCTGCCCGGTGGACGAATCAGAACACAGATACACCAAGTAGAGCTGGGATTTACAATGTGAACTTTTCCGTTTCAGGTATTAAAGGAGACCTCTGAGTTGACCTATGAGAGTAGATGATTTTAATTTTGTCCTACCAGATAAGCTTATTGCCCAGACACCTTTAGAACACAGGGACCATTCAAGACTCCTTGTGGTTCACAAAGATACAGGTGTCCTTGAAGATCGTAGCTTTCCAGCGATTACGGACTATCTGCGACCTTCCGATGTTTTAGTGCTCAACGATACGAGGGTGATTCCTGCCCGCTTGTATGGTCAGAACTGCCGCAGTGGCCAATGTGGCTCTCAAAAATCGGGATTGGTTGAGGTTTTCTTGTTACGCCCCTTCGGCCACGGCCAGTGGGAAGTATTGGTGAAGCCGGGCAAGAAGGCGCGTCCTGGAGCAAACATTGTGTTCTCTCCTCTGCTGTCCTGCCATGTCATAGATGTGACTCCCAGTGGTGACCGCCTTGTAGAATTTGAATTTAGCGGAGATTTCGATGCGATTTTGGAAACCCTCGGCGAAACACCACTACCCCCGTATATTCATGAGAAGATTGCAGACCCCGAGCGCTATCAAACAGTTTATTCCAAGCACTCTGGCTCTGTGGCTGCCCCTACAGCTGGACTCCACTTTACACCAGAGCTTCTCAGCTCCATAGAAGCTTTGGGAGTCGCTATCGTCCCCCTTACCTTGCATGTGGGCCTAGGAACCTTTAGACCGGTGAAAGTGGATCGGGTGGAGGACCACATTATGCATGAGGAATATTACGCGTTAACGGAGGCAAGTGCGGAAACTATCAATGGCCGCCTGCGATCTGGCGGGCGGGTTTTTGCTGTGGGCACAACTTCTGTACGGGTTCTGGAGACGCTAGGCGATGAAAATGGCCAAGTTCATGCAGGTTCTGGGTGGACGAACATTTTCATCTACCCCGGTTACCGTTTTAAGGTTGTTGATTGTCTGCTCACGAATTTTCACTTACCCAAATCTAGCCTGTTGATGCTTGTGTCGGCCTTTGCTGATGTGAGAACCATCCAGGAAGCCTACGAACATGCCATTTTAGAGCGGTATCGCTTTTTTAGCTTTGGAGACGGCATGTTACTTGTGTGAAGGGAGAAACCTCATGCCTTTACATTTCCAAGTAATCACCGAATCTAGCACCACAAGAGCGCGCCTAGGCCGTGTACAAACCATCCATGGTATAATTGAAACGCCTGTTTTTATGCCTGTTGGTACGCAGGCTACCGTCAAGACCACCACACCCCATGAACTAGAACAATTAGGGGTTGAGATTATTCTTAGTAACACCTACCATCTTTATCTGAGACCAGGTAGTGATATAGTGGCGGACGCGGGAGGCTTACACGAATTCATGGGTTGGAAACGTCCTATCCTCACTGATAGCGGGGGTTTTCAAGTGTTTAGTCTTGGCCCCTTGCGCACCATATCTGAAGAGGGTGTTCAGTTTAGGTCTCATCTCGACGGATCAAAGCACTTCATTAGCCCCGAGAGATCAATGGAAATTCAAATGGATTTAGGCGCTGACATCGTCATGGCCTTTGATGAATGCGCTCCCTTCCCGGCAGAACGGGAGTATGTACAAAAATCCAAGGAGCTAACAACCAGGTGGGCTAAGCGCTGTCAAAAAGCCCACACCCGGGATGACCAGTCCCTCTTTGGCATTGTTCAAGGCGGCATGTACAAGGATTTGCGTCGAGAAAGTGCTTTGGAACTGATGGACCTAGATTTCCCTGGATACGGTATTGGCGGATTGAGCGTAGGGGAACCCAAAGAGATCATGTATGAGGTTCTAGACGATCTGATTCCCATTATGCCCAAGAACAAACCACGCTACCTCATGGGGGTTGGCTCCCCTGATTGCTTGGTGGAAGGTGTGCTTAGGGGAGTGGACATGTTTGATTGTGTGTGGCCTACGCGCCTTGCCCGCCACGGCATGGTTATTACGCGCCAGGGAAATATGGCCATTCGGAATCTGCCCTTTGCCAGGGATTTCACTCCCATTGAGGAAGACTGCACTTGTTATGCCTGTCAGAACTTTTCGAGGGGGTATATCCGCCATTTACTAAAGGCCAACGAGGTCCTGGGCATCCGTCTCACCACCATTCACAACATCGCTTTATTAACCCGACTTATGCAGGAAATTCGCGACGCCATTAAAATAAATAGACTCTTGGAGTATAGCAGGGATTTTTTAAGGATTTTTGGCACAGAAAAATAGAGGAACCCTTGATCCTTAGTAGAAATCTAGGGGAGTACGAATTTTGAAGGAGGTGAAGCGCGTGTTCTTTTTACAGACTGATGTTCCAGCGGGTGATGTTGCTGCAAGTGGGGGTTTAGTTGGTTTACTCATGCCCTTTCTGATTGTTGGTGTGTTGTTCTATTTTATGATCATCCGCCCCCAACAGAAGCAGCAAAAGGAAAGAAAAGCCATGATCGATGCGCTGAAGAAAGGCGATCGAATTGTTACAGTAGGCGGCATCTACGGTGAGCTCGTAGCTCTTAAGGAAGACTATGTAACGCTGAAAGTTGCTGACAAAGTAGAGATCAAGGTTTCCCGCAATGGGATTGGAAGTGTAGTAAATGACTGAAGTAGGCTGGTTTCACTTGCCTAGCAGAGGCAGTTTACAGGAAGACTCGTCTCTTTTGGAGGCGGCGCCCACCATTAGGTGGCAAAACCACCACTAAGGTGGTTTTCTTCTAAGTTAAGGGGAAGGGGATTACCATGCGCAGGTTTCTTAGTTTTGGTATTATTATCTTATGCTTATTCCTTGGAGTCCAGGCAGTGCAGGCTGGAACGTTTTACCTGCATGAGCATCCCAGTTACTGGTGGTATGTGGTGGAAGAGCCAGCTTTTAGTGCTGTCATACCTTCTGGAGCTGACAATTACATTGAACGCTCGATTTTCGGCATGAAGAGCCTATTGATGACCTTCAATGATGGAACGATCACCATGGAAGTCAATTCACAGCCTGGAACCGATGTGGAGTCCGTAAGAAACAGCCTGGATGTGCGTTATAAACCCTTGGTGAAGAACATTACTGTCTTGAACAATGGCGAGATCACAACGTCCAATGGTCTCATTACCCATTTTTATGCCTACGAGGCCACAGGTGCCGACGGGAAGAGAGTGATGTTGCGGACGGTTCTCTTTCAAAGACGTCACCACGTGGTCTATCTTACCCTGTTCTTGGAAGCAGATGAGTACCAAGGTGATATGCGGGAGTATTGGATCAGAGCAGTGAATGGTTTCGAATGGAACTAATGCGAAAAAGGAGTTGTTGTAATGTCGGTTCAACTATCTGACGTTGAGAAACATCCAAGTATTCAGGCCTACATCAAGCAGGCTGATGCAAATCTTGGAGCGATGGGCTTCACAGAACACGGACGTCGCCACATTAGTTTGGTTTCCCATATTGCCCACAATATTTTGGAGCGTCTAGGCTATGATGAGCGCTTGGCGGAGCTTGCCTCTATTGCTGGCTATGTCCACGATCTCGGGAATTGTGTGGGAAGGGTGAATCATGGATCCGCCAGTGCCATGCTGGTGGAACCGTTTTTACGGGAGTTGGGTATGCCCCCCGAGGAAGTCGCACTCATTCTCAGTGCTGTGGGTAATCATGAGGAAGAAGTAGGAGAGCCTGTTAATGAAGTGGCAGCGGCCCTGATCTTAGCCGACAAGTCCGATGTGCACCGCACTAGGGTTCGTAACCCAGATCTTCCCGGATTTGATATTCACGACAGGGTCAATTATGCCGTAATTAAGTCTTTCTTAGATGTGAACGAACAAGAGCGACTGATTACACTACGTATCACAATTGAGACGGCGAACACATCGATCATGGAGTACTTCGAGATCTTCTTAGAGCGTATGCTCATGTGTCGTCGCGCTGCAACATATCTAGGGTGCGAGTTTAAACTCAAGATCAACGAGGCGCTTTTGCTCTAGACACTTTTTGGGTGCGGTAGTATAATTGTTGGTGTTGTTTAAATCAGTCCGCAAAGGGGGAATCGCATTTGAGACGTAGGGACGGCTGGAAGTTAGGTATTATCCTAGTAGCAGTAATCGTTTCGGTAGTATTCTTGTACGTCACGCCGTTCAATCTCGGTTTGGATCTCAAAGGTGGGGTACACGTAGTTTTAGAAGCCGACGAATCGGCTACTACAGTAACCAACGAGAACATGGCCGGGGTTGTTTCTATTATTGAAAGGCGCATTAACGCTCTAGGAGTCTCGGAACCTCTGATTCAAAGGCAGGGAACTAGGCGCGTGATCGTGGAGCTTCCTGGTATCCACGACCAGCAACAAGCCATTGATACTGTGGGAGCAACTGCTTTACTGGAGTTTAAGGATCCACAGGGGAATACTGCTTTGGATGGTTCATATTTAAGGAATGTGCAACTCGGGCAAGACCGCTATGGGCAGCCAGCTATTGATCTGGAATTCGATCGGGAAGGTGTGCAGTTATTTGCCCAACTTACCACCCGTTTCCAGGGACAAGCCACCACAATTGTCCTAGATGGTGTTGAGTTGCAGACCGTGATGATCCGTGAACCCATTCTGGAAGGAAAGGCTCAGATCACAGGTGGAATGACCATGGAAGAAGCACGCCATATGGTAGTTCTATTGCAGGAAGGGTCTTTGCCAGTGCCCATGAAGATCATGGAAATCCGGAACGTGGGTGCGACCCTTGGACAGGATTCCATTGACAGGAGTTTCAGAGCTGGTATTATAGGTGTTATCTTGGTTGTTCTGTTCATAGGGCTCTACTACAAATCGCCTGGTTTCGTTGCGGATTTTGCTTTGTTGATTTATATTGTCATTGTTTTAGGAGTATTATCCGCCATCAACGCAGTCCTCACCCTGCCGGGCATTGCAGGAATCATTCTTTCCGTCGGTATGGCAGTGGACGCCAATGTATTGATCCTTGAACGGATCAAAGAAGAGATGGCTGACGGAAAGAGACTGCGTTCCGCCATTGAAGCGGGCTTTAGTCGTGCCTTTGCAACGATTCTAGACTCCAATATCACCACATTGATCACGGCAGCGGTCCTTTTCTTTGTGGGCACAGGGGGAGTTAGGGGATTTGCCGTCACTTTAGGTGTTGGTATTCTCGCCAGCATGTTTACGGCCGTTTTTGTCACTCGGTTTATTTTGGATATCGTGGTGGACCGTCGTCCCGATACAATAGCCAAGCATTTTGGTAGGGGAGGAGTCAAAAGATCATGAATTTCGTTCGTTATAGGAAACCCGTATTCATCTTATCGGCGGTAATGGTCGCTCTCTCCATCATTTTTATGTTTGTCCCGGGCTTGAACCTAGGTGTCGATTTCACCGGGGGTACGATTTTGGAACGGCGGACTGGTCAGAACGTTACCACAGATCAGGTGCGTAGAGTCCTTGATGAGGCCACACCAGACGTGAATCTATCGGGAGCGGTTGTGCAAATCTTAGATGAATCCAATGAGTTTATGGTTCGCACCAGGGAGCTGAGCAATGCAGACATTATCCGCATTGATCGGGCCTTTGATGCTGAGTTTGGTTCGTTAGCAGAACTGAGAACGGATGTAGTGGGACCGGTTATAGGGCAAGAATTGGTTCGCAATGCGTTGATTGCAATCGTGGTTTCTGCATTGGGGATCTTGGCCTATGTCTCTTGGCGGTTTGAGTTCCGTTTCGCCACAGTCGCGGTCGTTTGCCTGTTGCATGACGTTCTTATCGTCCTTGGGTTTTTCGCCCTTACAGGGCGAGAAGTCAATAGTCCCTTTGTGGCTTCTGTTCTGACTGTTTTGGGATATTCCATTAACAATACCATCGTAGTCTTTGACCGTATTCGGGAAAACATGCGGATGAAGAAGAGGGAAAACTACGAAGTGCTCGTCAATAACAGCCTGAACCAGACCCTCACTCGCTCTGTCAATACAAGCATTACTACTTTGCTTGTTGTTGTGATGTTGGTCATCTTTGGAGGAAGTGCTATTGGCGACTTTGCCATGGCCCTCTTGATTGGAATTCTCTTGGGAACCTACTCGTCGCTCTTTGTTGCGGGTCCCTTGTGGCTCACCTGGATGGAGTGGAGACGATAACTAGAAGAAAAAACTGGCGCAGGGCCTTAAGCCTTGCGCCAGTTTTTTAGGTAGTCGCCTGGGCGATCACTCAGCTTCATCTTGATAGTATTCTGGTTTTGGGATGAACACATAGGGAATGTTCCGGTAGAGCTGGCGAAAATCCAAGCCATAGCCGACTAAGAACTCATTTGGGACATCAAAACCTACGTAGTCCACGGGAATCTCCACCTTGCGATTGGCCTGTTTATCTAAGAGGGTGCAGATCCGTATGGAAGCTGGGTTTCGACTATGTAAATTCTTGAGGAGATAACTGAGAGTTAGACCGGTATCAATAATATCTTCCACAATGATCACATGCCGACCCTCAATACTTTCCTCGAGATCTTTGGTAATGCGTACGACACCTGAGGATTGGGTGGCATCTCCGTAGCTAGAAACAGACATGAAGTCATAGGTAACCGGGGAGGTAATATGCTTAGCTAGATCGCACAGAAACATCAATCCGCCCTTAAGAATGCAAATTAGAGTAATGGGTTCATTTCCATAGTCCTTAGAAATGGCTTGTCCGAGTTCTTGGACTCTAGTTTGAATGTCCTCTTCCGTAATTACAATTCGTTCAACAATGTCCATATTCTCACCTCCGCTCATTTTCCTAAATACTACTACTTCTGCAAAAAAAGATCAAGGGGTCCGAGTGTGTACATACCTGCCAGGGCAGGAAGTTCCTTGGGTGTTGTAGAATGAACACCGAATGGAGGCTATATTATGGGTTGTGTTGGTAAACGTAAGAAATGGGTTCTCCGAGCACAGGATGCAAATCTAGCGACTGAGTTGGCAGAAACCTTAAATATTCGGCCCGTGGTGGCCCAGATTATGGTGAATCGGGGAATCACTACTACTGAAGCGGGGCAGCAGTTCTTCCAGTGTGATTTGGCGGATATACCCGACCCTTTTTTAATGCTAGGAATGGACAGGGCTGTTACTCGCATTCAACGAGCCTTTGAACAAGGAGAGTCTATTGTTATCTATGGTGACTACGATGCTGATGGTCAGACGGCGACGGCTCTTTTGGTGAGGTCTTTTCGAGAACTGGCCCAAAATCCCGCCACCATTACCTATTATCTTCCAGACAGGTTTGATGAAGGGTATGGCTTGAACAGGGATGCCTTAACGGGGTTGAGTCACAAGGCTTCTTTGCTGGTCACGGTAGACTGTGGTATTTCTTCTGTTACTGATATTGCATACGCGCAGGGGTTGGGATTGGATGTGATCGTCACGGATCATCATGAACCGGGACCGGATTTGCCCCCGGCCGTGGCCATCCTCAATCCCAAACAGGAAGGGTGTCCATACCCTTTCAAACATTTAGCCGGCGTTGGCGTCGCCTGTAAGCTCATTCAAGGGCTAGGAGCCCCGAACTGGACAGAACTCCTGGACCTGGTGGCTTTAGGTACAGTAGCTGACCTAGTTCCTTTGGAGCAGGAAAATCGTGCCCTTGTGAGTCATGGACTAAAGCGCATGTCATGGACGAATAGCTTAGGTTTGAAGGCATTACTAGAGGTGACAGACGTCACGGAGCCCACCGCATCGGATCTTGGTTTTCGCCTTGGTCCCCGCCTAAATGCCGCGGGACGTCTGGGAGATCCTGCCCGAGGAGTGCGTTTGCTTTTGACTCAAGATACGGGAGAGGCAAAAAAATTAGCGGCAGAGCTTCATCAAGAGAACGCCGCACGCCAAGACTTAGAAGCAGAGGTTTTGCAGGCTGCCATCGAAGTTGTGGAGAAGTATAGCCTGGACCAACGCAGTGCCTTGGTAGTGTGGGGAGAGGGTTGGCACCAAGGGGTCGTGGGAATTGTGGCTTCCCGTCTAGTCGAGCGGTATTACTTGCCCACTGTGGTAGTGAGCACAGCTGACGGTCAGGCTACGGCCTCAGCTCGAAGTATCGCGGGGTTAGATCTGTACCAGACGCTCTGCGATTGCGCTGAGCTTCTGAGTAGATTTGGGGGCCATACGATGGCGGCGGGGCTCAGTCTCCCTGTGGAGAATCTCCCCGCCTTTCAACAGCTTTTTGAGAGACTTTGTGCCGAAAGAATCCCCCCAGAAGACTATATTCCAAAGCTATATATCGATGATACAATAAGCCTTAATCAAGTGTCAGATCAGTTGATTGAGGAACTAGGTGCTCTTGAACCCCATGGGTACGGAAATCCCGCGCCCTTGGTCCAGGCTGAAGTAGCTGTCCTGCGTACAAAGCAGGTTGGGGCACAGAACAACCATTTGCAGTTAACGGTGCGGGACGAAACCACAGAAGAAATGGCAGCCATTGCCTTTAGTTTCGGTGATCAGCAGGGACAGATTGAAAGATACGCTGAAAAGGTAGCCTTAGCCTTCGTTCCAGGAGTAAATGAGTGGCGAAACCAGAGAACGCTTCAGCTCACTGTGAAGGAATGGGAACCGCGGAGCGGCTCTGAGAACTATGTGCGCCGCTGGATGGTTGACCTTTATCCTTGGCGTCTTGGGGCCTCGTATTTTCAAAGTAGGGCATTACAGCTTGAAGACGTTACATTGAAACCGCAGCAGACGTTTAGGTGGGTTGACTTGAGGGGGACCTGGGATAAAGTAGGAGCCCTTGGGAACTCTGAGGCTGCTGAACAGAAAAAACCGATCCTGATCGTAGTGAACACGCCAGCGGCCGTGCTCAAGGTTTGTCGAGAGTTACGCATTAAGGTGGCCAGGGGCCATCAGTTCATAGGGTTTGAACACGAATGGCTGACAGAGAAGGAGAGAGGGGAATTCGAAAAAACGCCACCTCTATGGCTCGTTTCTACGGGGTTTGGGCTTGAATCTGCCTCGTGGCCTTCAGTTTGGCTCTGGGAACCGCCCCTAACGAAAGATATTGGAGTACTATGGTCAGCGCTCTGCGAGGATGGGGGCGAATTGGTAGGATTGTTCGGTCCAAAAGAGGTGCGGCAGCTTCAGGCAGACTTGGTGCAGCACTATCCAGATAGGGAAGGTCTGGCTCGTATTTACGTAACGCTCAAGAATGAAGACGGAGCAATCACGATGGAAGAGGCGTACAAGAGGATTGAAAGCATGGGTATGCTAGGTGCTCTGCCGGTGGCCCTAGCGGTATTTTCGGAACTTGGCCTTTGGAACGTTGACGAGAATCGCATTTTATACTCCGCGGCACCAGCCCAGAAACTAGACTTGCAGCACACTGTTTTGTATAATAAGGTTATCAAAATCCGCCAACAGTCGGCACAATACTTAAAGCGTTGTTTGGAAAGGGGATTTTTCCAGGATGGACTTAAAAGAGAAAATTAGAGTGATACCAGATTTCCCAAAGCCCGGCATTAGTTTCAAGGATATTACCACGCTTTTGAAAGACGCAGAGGCTTTAAGGGAGACAGTCAAACGCATGGCGGAACACTTCCAAGACCAAGGGATTGAAATGATTGTTGGTGTTGAATCAAGAGGTTTTATTCTAGGCGCTCCTCTGGCGTGTGAGATGGGTTTGGGTTTTGCTTTGATCCGTAAGCCCAAAAAGCTCCCAGGAGAAGTGCTCGCTGTAGAATATGACCTGGAATATGGTACGGATAGTTTAGAGATTCATAAGGATGCTTTTCCGTCAGGTACGAGGGTCTTAGTCGTGGATGATCTACTCGCTACGGGTGGAACCATTGAAGCAGCTATCGAGCTCATTCATAAGCTCGGCGGTGAAGTTGCTGGTTTGGCTTTCTTGATCGAGCTAAATTACCTACAGGGCCGCGAAAGGCTTATGGACTATGACATCTTCTCTCTAGTAAGGTACGACGAGTAGATAAGCGAAAGGGGGGCGCTGCTTTGGATCTCCAACAGCTTCTTGACCGTATTCTTAGTTACTATCCGGCCGCTAATGTGGACATGATTGCGAAAGCATACCACTATTCAGAGCGCGCTCACCAGGGACAGTCCCGTGAATCGGGAGCCCCATACTTTGAGCACCCCTATGCCGTGGCCCTCATTTTAACTGAGCTGGAGTTGGATGTGGAGACCATTGTGGCAGGGCTGCTTCACGATGTCTTGGAGGATACCCCTGTTACCCGGGAGGAATTGGAGGAGAATTTTGGCTCAACCGTACTCATGTTGGTAGATGGAGTTACAAAACTCGAAAAGTTGCCTTTCCGGGATCGCTTCGAGCACCAGGCCGAGAATATGCGCAAAATGATTTTTGCTATGGCCGAGGATGTAAGGGTTATTCTAATTAAACTCGCCGATCGCTTGCATAATATGCGGACCTTACGTCATGTTTCTCCCGCAAGGCAGGTGCTAATTTCCCAGGAGACCCTGGACATTTTTGCGCCCCTAGCTCATCGTCTTGGTATTTGGAAAATCAAGTTTGAAATGGAAGATTTGGCTTTTCGCCACATTAACCCCGACGAGTATTATCGACTGGTGACGGAGATTGATCGCAAGCGCCAGGAGAGAGAGGGCGATTTAAGAGAGGTCATGGATATTATCATGGAACGTCTCGCCGATGTGGAGATGTCCTGTGATATTCAAGGGCGACCGAAGCACTTATATAGCATCTATCAGAAAATGCAAAAGCAGCATAAGGATCTTGATGAGATTTATGATCTCATGGCTATCCGAGTGATTGTTGACACGGTGCGGGATTGTTATGCGGTTTTGGGCATTATCCATGCCCTTTGGAAACCCATTCCAGGGCGCTTTAAGGACTATATAGCGGTTCCCAAGTCCAATTTGTATCAGTCACTGCATACTACGGTTGTGGGGCCCCACGGCGAACCCTACGAAATCCAAATTCGGACATGGGAGATGCACAATGTTGCCGAAAGAGGCGTGGCCGCTCATTGGCGATACAAGGAAGGCTACAACCGCAAGAGCGGCGATGATGCCAAAGTGGGTTGGCTCCGGGAAGCTGTAGAGTGGTTGCAGGAAATGAAGGACCCTCAAGAGTTCATGGAAACCTTAAAAATTGATCTTTTCGCGGACGAAGTGTTTGTCTTCACTCCCAAGGGCGACGTGAAGTCTTTGCCTAATGGTGCAACCCCGGTGGATTTTGCCTTTGATGTTCATACCGATGTAGGGCTTAGATGTTTTGGGGCGAAGGTTAATGGTCGCATTGTCCCTTTGAACTATAAGCTGAAAAATGGGGATTTCGTGGAGATCCTAACCAGCAAGACGGCGAATCCTACCCGAGACTGGTTGAACTATGTGAAAACCTCGAAAGCCCGTAGCAAGATTCGCTCCTGGTTGAAGGAGGAGCAGAAGGAAGAGAACCTACACCGCGGCCGAGAATTACTAGAGCGAGAGCTGAAAAAGACTGCATTTGATCTAAAAATGGTCATGAACGAAACCAATCTGCAACAAACGGCTCGGAAATATGGAGTAAGTTCGCCTGATGAGTTGTTATCCAGTGTGGGCTCGGGGCGGATTACCGCTAGCCAGGTTGTGCAGAAACTAACGGGTCAAGACCCCCCCGAACGGAAAAAACTGCCAGAAGTAAGTCAGAAGAGGCGGAGAGAGACCACACGCGGTGTGGAAGTGCAGGGTGTGGACAACCTTTTAGTGCGGTTTTCGAAGTGCTGTAATCCTGTTCCAGGTGATGAAATCATCGGATACATCACCAGGGGGCGAGGAATCTCTGTGCACCGGGCCGATTGCCCTAACGTTGCTAACTTGGCCATGGACGCAGGGCGGCAAATTGAGGTATTATGGAATGCGACCGAGACGGATTCATACCAAGTGGAAATTGAGATTGAGGGCTTTGATTGCCCCAATTTCTTGTCCAATATAATGAATACCCTTTCTGAACGAAAGACAAGTGTGGAGGCTGTGACCGCCAGGACCATCAAGCATGGATCTGTGAATGTACAGTTGGTCTTAGACATCCATAATGTGGCTCACTTGAATGATGTCATGAGGGCCCTAAGACAAGTTAATGGGGTTCTAGGAGTGCATAGGGCTAGCCCTAACTAAGAAGTCTGAGTATTCGGTGTTGAGTGTGGAAGGATGATATGTTGTGCGTGCTGTTGTACAGAGGGTAAAAGAGGCCCATGTGAACGTAGATGGTCGTATTGTGGGGGCGATCTCCCATGGACTCCTTGTGTTACTTGGTGTTGGCGAGGGAGATACAGAGGAGGATGGGCGATACTTAGCAGAGAAAATATCCAATCTTCGGGTTTTCCCTGATGACCAAGGAAAGATGAACCTTAGCATTAAGGATAGTGGCGGCGAGATTCTGGCCGTCTCTCAGTTTACGCTTTACGGAGATTGTCGCAAAGGTCGCCGACCCAGCTTTAGTTCAGCTGCCCATCCTGAAGTGGCTAACCAGCTTTACCTGAACTTTGTAGAAGTATTGAGAAACCATGGTCTCAAGGTGGAGACCGGCGTTTTTCAAGCGCACATGGAGGTTGGATTGGTCAACGATGGTCCGGTTACGCTCATTGTCAGTAGTGGAGGGGAGTTTTAGAATGCAGGTGGAGCTTTTTCGGGTAAACACCTTTGGGGTGAATTGTTATGTGGTTTATCATCAAGGGGAAGCGGTTATTGTGGATCCAGGAGGCCGGTCAGAGGCTGTCCTGGCTTTTCTAGAAAGGGAGGCTCTCAAGGTGTTGGCGATTATCAACACCCATGGCCATGCGGATCATATTGCAGGTAATACCTGGTTTGTAGAAAAAACCGGTGCTCCTCTCTTAATCCATGAAGCGGACGCAAAGTATCTCAGTGATCCCGCATTACACCTAGGCCCGCAGATTCATCTTGATGTGCCAGACAGTAAGGCCGATCAATGGCTCGCGGATGGCGATGTGATTAAAGTCGGTGGCGAAAGCATAACTGTAATGCATACCCCGGGTCATTCTGGCGGCGGAATTTCTCTGTTTGGCCCCGGCTTTGTGCTGAGCGGTGATACCCTTTTCAAGGAATCGGTTGGGCGTTGGGACTTTCCTGAGTCCGATGAAATGGAGCTACAAAGGAGTCTGCTCCGCTTGAGTAAGCTCCCTCCTGAAACTGTGGTATACCCCGGGCATGGTCCTAGTAGCACGATCGCCCATGAGCTCAGGACGAATCCCTTTCTAACTTCAATAAAGGACGTGGAGTAAATAGGCATTCCTTTTCATTTTGGCCATGATTGTTTCAAAATTACTGCGCCCGAGTCTCTGATCAAAACCACCGAAGCGGCCGTCAAGTCTGTAGTGCCAAACGCTTGCTTTGGTGCGGGAAGAGAGGTGACAGTGAGAGTCCAAGTCCAAGGAGACCCAAAGATTCTCGTATCCTTAGAGGAAGGGCAGGAGTGGAGTGTCAGTGACCGTGTCAAAGACGGCGATACCCAGGACCGAGAACGTCGAGTGAAAGAGTGGATACGTCTGGGCATTCATCGGGTCTTTCAGGCCAGCTACAATTTGGCACCGAGTCCTTGGGGGACGCTCACTGGAGTGCGACCTACAAAACTTGTACATTCGCTCTTTGATGGCGGCAGCTCTTGGCACCAAATAAGGAAGACACTACTGGAGATTTATGCTTTAAGTCCAGAGAAGGCAGATCTACTCGTGGATGTGGCAAAACGGCAGCGGGCATTTTTCCATCCCGGCCCGAATGATCCTATTGGCATCTATGTGGGTATTCCTTTCTGTCCCACGCGGTGTAGCTATTGCTCCTTCGCCGCCTATCCTTTGAACAGTCATGGACACTTATTGAAGGGTTTTCTGTCAGCCCTCAAGTTGGAAATTGAAGCGGTTGGAGATTTACTTGGAGAGTTGGGGCTAGAGGTGGAGAGTATTTATCTTGGCGGTGGCACTCCTACGACGATTACCGGCACTGACTTAAACAAACTGCTCAGCCTTATTCGAAGGAAGCTCTTTACTTCTGAGACCACGGAGTATACCGTAGAGGCAGGGAGACCGGAAACCCTTTCTCTGGAGACTTTAGGCATTCTCAAGAGTGCAGGGGTACAACGTATCAGTATAAATCCCCAAACCATGCATGATGAGACTCTTGAGTCTGTAGGGCGCCGGCATACAGTGGAGGATGTTCATAGGGCATTTACCTGGGCTCGGCAAGTGGGTATTCCCATCATCAACATGGATATCATTCTTGGTCTGCCAGGTGAAGGACTAGAGCATGTGGAGCACACCTTGAGAGAGGTAGGTAGACTTGGACCCGATAATCTCACCGTCCACAGCTTAAGCCTCAAGAGAGCGTCCCGACTGAAGAAATCATCAGACGGGGTACATATAGCCCACTCCCAGGGAGAGGCCATGGTCAATCTGGCCCGAGATAGTGCTTTGAGCTGGGGCATGACTCCGTATTACTTGTATCGCCAACGGCATATCTTAGGAGGTCTGGAGAATATTGGCTATGCTAGGCCTGACTACGCTTCCATTTATAATGTGCAAATGATGGAGGAAAGGCAGACAATTATCGCTCTAGGAGGCGGCGGCATGACTAAGCTGGTGTTTCCTGACCGTAGTCTTATTCGCAAGGCTAACCCGAAATGTCCGGCGACGTATAGCCAGCACATTAAGGATAGGCTGGTTGAAAAAATGGACCAGATCCGTAGACACATATTGGAGTAAACACCAGCTCAGCTGGGATCTATTTGCTGGACAAGCAAAACTTGTTGGTTTGACATGGGGGCTTGTTTCAAGTACAATTAGCATGTTGGTCTTTCTTATAATAGAAAGGGTTGGTACACGATGTTTCACAGAATGCGGGACAGAATGAAAATGGTCGTTATCATCGTTATAGTGGCAATGGTCGGCGGCGGAGTTTGGGCAGCGCTGAGTTATTTCTTTGGCGGAAGGCAAGTAACGTCAACAGAAGCGGCAGCTGTAGTGGCTACCGTCAATGGCCAGGCTATTCATTTATACGATCTGCATCAGGTCTTCATTAATCAATTACAACAAATAGAAGCCCAGCAGGGCACTCTGCCTGGTAGAGCCTATGAAGCGGTACGCTATCAAGCTCTAGATTTGATCGTTGGCAGTTTGGTGTTGAATCAGGAAATAGCGAAGCGGAATTTGAGTGCTTCTGCAGCTGAGATCGATGCTGAACTTCAGCGCATTATGGACCTCTTTCCCAGTGAAGACGAGTTCAAGACTCAGCTAGAGTATGCAGGGTTGACAGAAGATATCCTCAGGTCTCAGTTAGCAGAGGAGGTCAAGTACAATAAACTCACCCAAGAGATTATTGGTGATCTCCCCGTGAGTGAACAGGAAATTAGAGAAGCCTATGAACAGGTCCGGACCAGTCATATCCTCATACGTCCCGAAGGAGATAGTGACGAGGCCTGGATAGAGGCTGAAGAGCAAGCTTGGGATGTCTATTCTCAAGTTACTATCGAGAACTTTGCAGAATTGGCCGAAGCTCTCTCTAGTGATGGTAGTGCCGTCCAGGGTGGAGACATTGGCTTTGTTCCCCGTGGAGCAACGGTATCCGAGTATGAGAATGTTGCCTTTTCCCTAGAAGTGGGCAAAATTAGCGAACCGGTTCGATCGACATATGGCTACCATATTATAACTGTGACGGAGCGTAAAGAGGCCGAGGGAGAAGAATTTGAAGCGGCCCGTGCCGAGTTAGAAGAGAAGATCCGTAACGAAAAAGGTCAAGGGGATCTACTTGCCTGGTTTGAAGAGGTACGTGAGGCTGCCGACGTTGTAATCATGGATTATCAGATGCATGCCTTTGCTCATATGCAGGCTGATGAATATGAAGATGCAGTTCATTACTATAAGTTGGCTATTGAGCAACAGCCGGGTGACGGTTACCTCTATGCATCTCTAGGAGACGCATACTATGAGATGGGTAATGTGGAGGAAGCCATTAACCAGTACAAATTGGCGACAGAGGAATTTTCGGACTATGCGTTGTTTGCTGGACTTGGCGATCTGTACAGAGAGAGTGAGCGCTTTGATGAAGCAGCCGAGGCGTATCTCAAGGCTTCTGAATTGGTACCCAATGACATCTGGAGTCAGCTAGCCCTCTATCAATATCTCAAGGATATGGAACGTCACGATGACGCCCTAATCATTGAAGAGCGTATTGAAGCGTTCCAAGCGAGGCAAGATGAATATCTAAGGGAGCTGCAAGAACAAGAAGCTACCACAGATGCATCTGAGGAAGCCGTTGAGGAAGTAGAGACAGAACTAGCAGAAGTACTGGATGGAGACTCTGACCCAGAAAACTAGAGGCTCAGGCGAGTGGTGGCCATCATCACTCGCCTTTTTAACATGAGGGGGGAGCAGGATGGCATTGACAACTAGACCGAGGGGTACCAACGATATTATCCCTGGGGAAATCGAACTGTGGCTTGAATTAGAAGAAAAGATCAGGACAGTCTGCCATGCTTACGGCTATAAAGAGTTGCGTACGCCCATGTTTGAGCACACCGAGCTCTTTCAGAGGGGTATTGGCGATACCACTGACATCGTAGAAAAGGAAATGTACACCTTTTTCGATCGGGGTAAACGTAGCATCACTCTCCGTCCAGAAGGCACAGCGCCATTGGTACGGGCTTACATAGAGAACAACTTAGGTAGTGGATCCCTTCCTGTGAAGCTTTTTTACTATGGCCCCATGTTTCGTTATGAACGCCCTCAGGCAGGACGGTATAGGCAGTTTACGCAATTCGGGTGTGAGGCCTTGGGCTCAGCAGATCCACTTCTGGATGTAGAAGCCATTGCTCTACCGTTAGAGATCTATCATGCCTGTGGCTTACGTGGCTTCGAGGTGGAACTCAATAGTATTGGTTGCCCGGAGTGCCGCAGTGCCTATCGCGAAGCATTGGTTGCCTACTTTGAACCGCTGGCAGAAACGATGTGCGGAAGCTGTCATGGACGGTTACACCGTAATCCCCTGCGCCTGCTGGACTGCAAAGTGGAAAGCTGCCAGGCAAATATAGAAGGGGCGCCCAGTATCATAGAGTATCTTTGCCCCGACTGTGCAGATCACTTTTCAGCGGTGCGCACATACCTTGATGAACTGAAGATTCCCTACACATTGAATCCCCGCTTGGTCAGGGGTTTTGACTATTATACCCGTACCGTTTTTGAGGTCATCAGCTCGGAACTTGGTTCTCAAAATGCCATTGGCGGCGGCGGACGTTACGATGGGCTTGTGGAGGAAGTGGGGGGAAAACCAACGCCTGCTGTGGGCTATGCCGTTGGGGTTGATCGTCTTCTTCTGGCCCTAAAGAGCCAAGACAAGCTCAAGCTAAGCTTGCCAGGTCCCAACGCCTATCTAGTACACTTTGGTGCGGACACGAAGAGAAAGGCAGCGCAAATTGCCCACGCTTTGCGAGCCCGGGGATTGTGGATCGAACTTGATTATTCCGACCGCAGTATCAAGGCGCAGATGAAAGCTGCTAACAGGCTTGACAGCCAGTATGTGCTCGTGATTGGCGAGGACGAGCTGGCCAAAAACCAGGCTGTTCTGAGAAATATGAAAGATGGACAGGAAGAACTAGTGGCTCTAGATGAACTAGAAAAGTTAACCAAGATCGTAGGAGCGTGTGCAAAATGACAGAATGGAAACGGACGCATCATTGTGGGGAAGTAAGGAGAAGTCATGTTGGCCAGACAGTTACCCTCAATGGCTGGGTAAATCGCAGAAGGGATCTTGGGCAAGTTATCTTCGTGGATCTGCGAGATCGTTCTGGAGTGGTGCAGATCGTGTTAGATCCCGAAGTGCTTGGCCCAGAGCAGTTTTCCCTGGCGGAGCGTTTGCGCAGTGAATTTGTTATCTCAGTGCAAGGCACTGTGGTTGAACGTCCAGAGGGACAGGTAAACGTGATAATGGAGACTGGTGAAGTTGAACTTCATGTCTCAAGTCTCACAGTTCTATCTGAAGCGAAAACGCCACCGTTCCACATTCATCAGGCGTCTGATGTCGACGAGTCATTGCGCTTGAAGTATCGCTATTTGCATCTGAGGAGCAAAGAGTTGCAGGATACCATAGCCCTGCGCCACAGGACAGTGGCTGCAGTTCGTTCATATTTGGATAAAGAGGGTTTTTTAGACATCGAGACGCCACTTCTGATACGTTCTACTCCCGAAGGGGCCAGAGACTACATTGTTCCGAGCCGTGTGCATCCCGGTGAGTTTTATGCCTTACCCCAGTCACCCCAGCTTTTCAAGCAATTGCTCATGATTGGTGGTTTTGAGCGTTACTACCAGATGGCACGCTGTTTTCGTGATGAAGACCTCAGGGCTGATCGGCAACCTGAGTTTACTCAAATTGATGTGGAAATGTCCTTCGTAGATCGCGAAGAAGTGATGAATACGATGGAAGCTATGATTGTTCATGTGCTTTCTGAAGTGAAGGGGGTCAAGGTAGAATCACCTATCCCACGGCTGTCTTACCAAGAAGCCATGGATCGCTTCGGTTCTGACAAGCCGGATACACGCTTTGCTATGGAGATCGGCGATGTTGCAGCACATCTGGGAGGTAGCGAATTTCGAGTCTTTGCCGATACGTTGAAAGCAGGCGGTGTGGTTAAGGGCCTGAACGTAAAAGGTGGGGCTAGTTTCACACGAAGGCAGATCGATCAATTGAGTGAGCAAGCTGTGGCCATGGGAGCCAAAGGACTTATGTGGTTCTCCCTAGAAGACAATCAAGTCCGTTCGCCTATTGCTAAGTTTCTGAAGGAGGATGAACTTCAGGGTATCCAAAGGGAGTTAGCTGGTGAAGTGGGTGACCTTCTGCTTTTGGTTGCTGGAAGCTATGACCTTGTAAGCGAAGTGCTTGGGCGTCTTAGATTGTCATTGGGGAAAGAGCTTGGACTCATCGATGAGAATCTCTATAACCTGCTCTGGGTAATTGATTGGCCACTCCTTGTCTATGATGAAGAAAATGGACGCTATATGGCTGCGCATCATCCCTTTACTGCTCCCCTTGATGAGGATGTAGATCTCTTGGAAAGCGATCCCGGTAAGGCCAGGGCCAAAGCATATGACCTTGTTCTAAACGGGGTAGAACTCGGAGGCGGTAGTATTCGTATTACAAGCCGCGCCCTGCAGGAAAGAATGTTTGCAGCCTTGGGGTTCACCATGGAAGAAGCCCATAGTCAGTTCGGATATTTCTTGGAAGCCTTTGAATATGGTGCACCTCCCCATGGAGGAATTGCCTTTGGATTGGATCGCCTGGTTATGCTGCTAGCAAAACGGCAATCCATTCGAGACGTCATCGCCTTTCCAAAAACGATTAGCGCTTCGGATCTGATGATCGAAGCGCCATCTACGGTGAGCCAAAAACAGTTGGATGAGCTGAAAATTAGCTTGAAAGACTGAGAGTTTTGGCCAGGTCATGGACGATGTTCGCACCCCTGGAAATGACTACGCCTGTCACTAGATAGTCTAGGACTATGTGGCGTACTGGAATTTCCAAAGTACTGAGCACTCCTATGCCGGTGGCCCATGCTAGAGCGACCCCTAAAACCCCGGATAGGAAAGGCAAATAACGAGTGTCCAGATTGGGAAGGACAGTTTTTATGGTGTTGGTTAACACTTCCACCACAAAGGCAACCGCCAGCACCTTGCCGAGAAGTTGTTCCATGTTCAAGACCTCCTTTCTCTAGATGTATGTACACCCATTTCTCAGTAGAACCGGGAAAAATCGGTACAAGGAGGGGACTTGAATCTACCCGTCTGGTGTGATATCATCTGTTTAGACGTTGATCCCCTGCTGTGCTCGCGATCAATCTGGCCTTGTTATGAGCCAACACCATAACACAGGGAACTTTAACTCGTATTAGCTAGGGCGGGCCCCCTTGAGGGGAGGTTCGAACTAGTACGGTGAGTACCCACCTGCAAACGCAGGTTCATTCAGGTCAGCACTAGCGGCATGGTGGGGGTGTTTATTTCTTACCCCTGTTGATTGCGGAGCAATCACCTTGGAGTTTCGTTTCACTAAACATCCGGGAAAGGGTTTTTTTTTTTTGGAGGACAACCATGGAAGATCGATTTTCCCGCACTGAATTGGTTCTAGGAACAGAAGGTCTCGCGCGTCTCGCCGCCGCGAAGGTTGCGGTGGTAGGGGTGGGGGGAGTGGGGGGTTATGTGGCGGAAGCACTATCCCGCTCAGGCATTGGAGCCCTTGTTTTGGTGGACCATGATATCATAAGCATAACGAATCTCAATCGTCAGATCATTGCCCTGGACTCTACCCTAGGTCGTCCTAAGGTAGAGGTCATGGCGGAAAGAGTCTTACAGATCAATCCCCACTGCAAGGTGGATATCCACCAAGTGTATTATGGGAAGGACATTCACCATGAACTGATCCCCCCTGATGTTGATTTTGTGGCCGATGCCATTGATAGCGTGCGCTCCAAAGCAGACTTGATCAAGGAGTCTTTACATACACAGACTGCCATCATTTCTTCCCTCGGTATGGGCAACAAGCTCGATCCAAGCCGTGTGGAAATTACTGATATTTCCAAAACCCATACCTGTCCCTTAGCCCGAGCGGTACGGTTGGAACTTCGTAAGCGTGGCATCAGCCAGGGAGTTCCAGTGGTCTTTTCCACCGAGCCCCCTGTGGGCAAAAAGCAGGGGCGGCTGCCTGGGAGTACGTCCTTTGTTCCGCCGGCTGCAGGTCTTTTGATGGCTAGTTGGATAGTGAGGAAGGTGTCGTCGCCATAAGGAGGTATAGTCATGGACCTATTTGACCAGAGCTCTCTGAGGCATGCTAATGCCCCTTTAGCCGTGCGTATGCGGCCAGAATCCCTCGATGAATATGTGGGGCAAGAGCATATTCTAGGCGAAGGAAGACTATTGCGTAGAGCCATCACGGAGGATGTCCTTCGCTCCATTATTCTTTACGGGCCACCTGGGGTGGGCAAGACCACCTTGGGCTATGTGGTCTCCAAGACTACCAAAGGGGTTTTTGTTAATGTAAGCGCCACCACTACTGGAGTGGCCGAACTGAAAAAGCTCGCTAGTGAAGCGAGAGATAGAAGGGCTTTTCATGGTCAACGAACAATTCTCTTTGTGGATGAGATTCAAAGGCTGAACAAGGGGCAACAGGATGTACTGTTGCCTGCCGTGGAACAAGGGGATCTGATCCTAATTGGCGCTACCACCGAAAACCCCTATTTCGAGGTAAATGCCGCTTTACTCAGCCGCTCTCAGATCTACCAACTCAAGCCTTTGACAGCAGACGACCTATTAATGGTAGCTAGAAACGCCCTTCGGGCTCCTAGGGGCTTAGGTGAGATCAACTGCACGGTGTCGGAAGAAGCATTAGCACACCTAGCGCGCATCGCCAACGGAGATGCCCGGGTGCTTCTTAACAATTTAGAATTCGCGGTTTTGACCACATTACCGAACGAAGAAGGGATGCGGCGGGTGGATTTGGCCATAGCAGAGGAGGCCGCCCAGGCCCAGAGGGTGCGCTATGACAAGAGTGGGGATAACCACTATGATGTGATCTCCGCCTTTATCAAATCATTGCGGGGTAGTGACCCCGATGCCGCACTCTATTGGTATGCCCGCATGGTGTATGCCAGTGAAGATCCCCGCTTTATTGTACGTCGCCTTTTAGTTCATGCAGCGGAAGATGTGGGTATGGCAGATCCTACTGCGATACTCATGGCTCAGGCTGCAGGTTTTGCCTTAGAGTGGCTAGGTATGCCCGAAGCCCGTATACCTATAGCCCAAGCCATCATTTATATTGCGACCGCTCCAAAGAGTAACTCTGTCATCACTGCAGTTGATGGTGCACTTGCCGCTGTGGAGAAGACTGGGGCTTATCCCGTTCCAACCCATCTGCGGGACGCACATTATGCCGGCGCAGCTAAACTAGGCCATGGTCAAGGGTATAAGTACCCCCACGACTATCCCCATCATTATGTTGCTCAAGACTATTTGCCCGAGAACATGGGGGATTATCAAGTGTACGTACCTTCAGATCAAGGACGCGAAAAAATCATCAAAGAACGCCTAGAATATTTCCGCAAGCGTTAAAACTGCCTATTGTCCACACCCGATTTGCTAATTATCATCGCCCATTCCATAATGATGGATAAACTTAAGTGCTACATCTAAAGCATCTTCAGACTGTACCCAGAAGTCAGGCAAGAATCCAATGCCCTCGCGGTCCACAAATTCACCGGATTCCACATCTAACTTGAGATTTGTGCTCCAATGCGTCCCTATGTAGGAATTAGGCAATTTGCCTTTGACTGGGTCGCCCGCTATGCCTGAAGTATTCGTTCCTATAAAGACTACATTTTCTATCTGCCTCAAATATCTAACAAAACCCTCGCCAGCCGATGCAGACAATGAGTCCATGAGCACTACGACTTTTGTAGGATTCGAAATAGGGGCGGTTCCAGAGGATGATCGAACCCGGGACCAGCCAGTTTGCATGACAGGAAAAAGCGAGTCGATCATCCAACGAGGTTCGCCTTCCTTAGAATGTCTGGCCAAATGGCGGGTTGTATTTGTCCGCAATTGCACCCATACTTGGGCTGGAGCCTCGGCCCAATCGCCGATAAACCTATGCAACCAATGTTCGATGTTGCTAGTCAATCCGCCTGGGTTGGATCGTAAATCGATGATAAACACTTCTTCATTTCTAAGTTCAAGGGCATCGTCCAGAAATTGTCCCAATCCAGGGCCAACAAAACCGAATTGTTGCAGATCGATTACGGGTACCCCCTCAAGCTCATAACGCGTATAACTTCCATCGGGGATTTGTCTGGTTCTAACTTCTTTCTTTAATGGAACGAAATCCTTCCTTCTTGCATCCTTTGCACGCAAACTAATTTCTAGCCGTTCATGATCCGCCGCTCTGTTTTGTTCATCCGCTAATATACCGATCCGATAGACAATTTCGCCTGACACGTTTAGTGATGGCCACAAGTATGGTTCTGCACTTTCACCATTTATTAGTTCTACGTATTCTCTGAGCTCATCTGTTTTTAGATAGTATCCATGATCATCCCTGAAGAACGCATAGTCGAAATTCATGTACATGCTTTGGGGTCGAAAATAGACCTGAGTCCCTATGGCAAAGTGGCCATCATTAATGAAGTTGAGGCAATCGTAGATCAGGTTATCGAGTGCTGCTCAGGGAAACTCATCAGGGAACTCTGTTTGCAGTTCTTCTATCATCCTCTGTTTTGCCATCTGAAAGCGCTCGTCACCTCCAAAATACTGATAGCCTGCATATCCGTATTTCAAGAGTGAAAACAGATGTTCAACATCTTCCAAGGCCTCTTGCTTAGATATTATTCTCTTCGGAAGCCCGAAACCCAGGGCTTCTCGATGCGGGGCTGGTTCATCAACCAATGAACCGAAGGGGTAGAGGAATTTTGCGAATTCATCTTTCATTGCTTCCATGTCAAGATCTCGGTCATACCCTGGACGATTTAGGTTGGTAATTTTCTGAACATCTTCATCCCAATTGGCGCGCCCTTGCCCCCAGGCATAGACCCGTAACGAGAAGCATAGTGCCAAAGACATGAGGACAACGGCAACCATTAGCCACTTACCCAACGCACCTCTTTCCATGCATACTCATCCCTTTCACTTTATCGTTAATTGCCATATTTTGTCTACTTCTGTGTCATCCACACTATTCCTCTTTTGAACTCCAAGGCGTTGACAGTTAAGCTAGCGTTGTGCTATCATAAACTCGTATTCAATTCCTACGAATTTAGTGGGAAATGAATTAGAGGAGAGTGTTTTATGAGAGTATCCACAAGGGGGGAGTACGGGGTTCGAGCCATGTTTGATTTGGCTCTCCATTTCGGATCAGGACCAATTGCTCTGAAGACAATAGCGGAGCGACAGCGAATCTCAGAAAGCTACCTAGAACAGCTTATGGCAGCCCTGCGCAAGGCGGGGCTAGTGACAAGCAAACGTGGAGCCCAAGGAGGCTACGAGTTAGCGGCTACTCCCACCAATGTAACAATTGGAGAGATTATCCGGGTTCTAGAAGGACCTATTACTCCTTTGGATTGCCTGGAGACCGATACGGGGACGGGACCTTATTGCCAGGCTCCAGATCGCTGTGTATTGCGCAGTCTTTGGAAAGAGCTCCAAGATAGTATGACACAGGTACTTGATAATACGACATTAGAAGATTTAAGGCAGGAAGCCTACAGACTCGAGGTGGCGGAACAATAATGAGTGCAATTTATATGGATCATGCTGCGACTACTCCAGTACGACCAGAAGTTGTGGAAGCAATGTTGCCCTATTTTAGCTTTGAATTTGGAAATGCGTCCAGTGTATATGGTTGGGGCCGACGAGCTCACCAAGCACTAGATGGAGCTCGTGACACGGTGAGCAAGTTGCTAGGAGCTCAAGCCAATGAGATCATCTTTACATCAGGGGGTTCCGAAGGAGCGAATCTTGCTATCAAAGGTGTAGCCTGGGCTTATCAAACGAAGGGTAAGCATATTATCACAAGTGCAATAGAGCATCATGCCGTACTTGATACAGTATTGTGGCTTAAAAAGCATGGATTCGAAGTAACAATCTTACCCGTCGATGAAGAAGGGCTCGTAAGTCCTGTCGAGATAGAGAAGGCGTTGCGCCCCGATACCATTTTAGTTTCCATTATGCATGCCAATAACGAAGTGGGAACCATTCAGCCAATCAAAGAAATAGGGACCATTGTTCGCAAGCACGGTGCTCATTTCCATACCGATGCAGTGCAGACCGCAGGTGTCTTAGATATCAATGTAGAGGATCTGGGCGTTGATTTGCTGTCCTTATCGGGTCATAAGCTTTATGGTCCTAAAGGCGTTGGAGCCCTCTATGTTCGCAAAGGCGTTCGACTGGACCCCTTGATTCATGGCGGAGCACAGGAAAGACGCCGCAGGGCTGGTACCGAAAATGTGGCTGGCATCGTGGGTTTGGCAAAAGCGTTTGAACTGGCTCGAGTGGAGCGACTTCAGGAAAATGAACGGCTGATTAAGCTCCGCGATCGCTTGATCGAGGGCGTACGGAAGATACCCTTTACCAAGGTTAATGGTAGCTTGGTTCAGCGTCTTCCTAACAATGTGAATGTTTGTTTTCAATACATTGAAGGCGAGTCCATGCTACTCAATCTCGACTTGAAGGGTATTGCAGCCTCCAGTGGGTCAGCATGTACCTCCGGGTCGTTGGATCCATCCCATGTCCTTTTAGCTATGGGTTTGACTCATGAGATTGCCCACGGCTCTCTCCGCCTTACCTTGGGTCGTGAGAACACCGAGGCGGAAATTGATTTTGTGCTGCAGGAAATACCGGTTATCGTGGAGCGTCTGCGCGAGATGTCGCCGCTCTATCAAGGATAGGAGGTAGCAAAATGTATTCAGACAAAGTAATGGATCATTTCACAAATCCGCGCAACGTTGGGGAGATCGCCGATGCCAATGGTGTAGGTGAAGTAGGGAACGCTCGTTGTGGCGATATCATGAAACTTTGGATCAAAGTGGAAGAAGACGTAATCACAGATATTAAGTTCAAGACTTTTGGCTGTGGTGCCGCGATTGCGACTTCCAGTATTATTACGGAAATGGCCATTGGTAAGACGATTGCTGAAGCTGAACAAATTACCAATCAACAAGTAGCAGAAGAATTGCACGGGCTTCCTTCTGTCAAGATGCATTGCTCAAATCTCGCAGCCGAGGCTTTAGCGGCTGCAATCGAAGATTATCGCAAAAACGCTACAACCAATTCAGCCTCATAGTCTATCACATCACCGAGTTAAGAGCTCGGTGATTTTTTTTGTCTGAATTGGAGAAGCTAAAGTTTAGAAAACCAAACGAGGTGATTTGCATTGGCCAATGGTCGAAACATGATGATAATGGGTTTAGTTGGTCTGGCCTTAGGCATTTATGTAGGAAATACCATGAAAACTGGGTCCGTTTCTAGACGCGTTCGTTCTACGGGTAGGACCCTGGTAAGAAAAGCCCGGGGCCAAGTGGAGCAACAGCTAAATAACTGGATGGACTAAGGACAGTGTCAAAACGGGTCTGGTGGGGATTCATTCTCCTAAGTGTACTCGCTCTTCTTTACCGGGTCAGGACTGTACTGACCCCTTTCTTATTCGCGATCCTCATTGCTTACATTCTATATCCCATGGTGGTGGCTGTAGAAAAAAGGGGGGCCTCCCGGATTGTGGCTATCCTTGTTGTCTATGCCATTTTTGGAGTGCTGGTAGGAGTGACATTTTGGATTGTTATGCCTAGTCTCCTGAGGGACTTGGAGGAAATAGCCCGTAAGTTGCCTGAGCAGGCCTCACAGTTGGAGGGCTTTGGTCAAGACGCTGTAGGCTTTTTTCGGCGCATTCAGCTCCCGTCTACAGTACGTGATGGTCTAGCCATTATCATGGAACGTATTCAGGTGGCAACGGAGGCGCTTGCTGGGAGACTCATGGAGATGCTTATGGCTGCTTTTACCCACATTATCGCACTCGTTATCTCCCCTGTTCTGGCTTTTTACTTTCTCCGGGACCACCAGGCCATGCGGGAAAGTGCCCTCAGATACATTCCTGCTGCCCATAGGGGAGATGCCCTTTATATTATGCAGGAAATTAATTCTGCCCTAAATGGATTCTTCCGGGGACAAATTTTGGTTTGTCTTTTCGTGGGTTTGTTCATTTATGGAGGACTCTACTTCTTAGGCATACCTTATGCACCTTTTATCGGGTTTTTGGCTGGACTGTTTGACATTATCCCCTATTTTGGCCCCGTTTTGGGATTCCTTCCCGCAGCAGCTTTGGCCCTCTCCAAATCGCCCCTCACCGTTTTGTGGGTTTTTCTCCTATTTGTCGCTGCCAACCAGATTGAAAATGCTATTATTTCTCCAAAGATCATTGGGGATCGTGTGGGTCTGCATCCCTTGGCCGTGATTTTTGCGGTTTTTGTGGGAGCTAATCTAATGGGCATCATTGGTATGCTCCTGGCTATTCCTGTGGCGGCCATGATACGTGTTATTCTGGCCTTCTTTTTTCTGCGCCGACCCCAAGCCCAGTGACAGTTCAGAGGTTACCGAGCAACGGCCTGTGTTGACAAGGGGACAGCGGTTCGGTAATATTGAGGTAATCAGGGGAGAGCTTTGCCCTGCGCAGAAATGGGGGGAACCGCGCTAGCGGTATGTTATGAAGAACACCACAGTCACGGCTGATCAGATTCGTACTATGTTTTTGGAATTTTTTGCAAGCAAGGACCATCGCATTTTGCCGAGTGCGTCTTTAATTCCCCACGGGGATCCCACGTTACTGTTGACAGTTGCAGGGATGGTGCCCTTTAAACGCCAGTTCTTAGGTCTAGAGAAACCTGTCCATCCTAGGGTGGCCACAAGCCAGAAGTGCATTCGAACTGGCGATATCGACAACGTGGGTAAGACTGATCGCCATGGTACCTTTTTTGAGATGCTGGGGAATTTCTCTTTCGGTGACTATTTCAAGAAGGAAATTATCCCCTGGAGCTGGGAGTTTGTCGTTGAGCATTTGCACTTGCCCCCTGAAAAACTATGGGTCACCATCTATCTCGATGATGACGAAGCTTATGAGATTTGGCATAAAGATGTGGGTGTGCCTGCCGAACGCATTGTGCGTCTGGGCAAAGAGGACAACTTCTGGGAGACGGGCTCAGGTCCCTGTGGGCCGTGCTCGGAGATTCATATCGATCGAGGTATAGAGTTCGGTTGTGGCGACCCAGATTGTAAACCTGGGTGTGATTGCGATCGCTATTTTGAATTCTGGAACCTCGTTTTCATTCAGTTCCATCAAGATGGAGATACATATACACCTTTGGAAAAAAAGAGTATCGACACCGGTATGGGCTTAGAGCGAGTGGCAGCCCTTTTACAGGGAAGGACAAGCATATTTGAAGTGGACAATCTCCGCCCCGTTCTTGATGGGGTAGGGCAGCTTGCAGGTGTTGTGTATGGAGGCAACGCCCAAAGGGATGTATCTTTGAGGGTGGTCGCGGATCACGTGCGGGCTGTAACGTTTCTGATCGCAGATGGCGTTTTGCCCAGTAATGAGGGGAGAGGTTATGTTCTGCGTCGGCTGATACGCAGAGCTATTCGCCATGGTCGCTTGCTCGGTATTCGTGATCCATTTTTGAATCCAGTGGTGGCTTGGGTTATTGAGCAGATGAAGGGCGCCTATCCCGAGCTGTTAGAGCGGGAAGACTATATCTACAAAGTGGTTGGACTAGAGGAACAGCGGTTTAGTGAAACCTTAGAGCAGGGTATGCGCCTTTTGCAGGAACTAGCCCAAAAGGCAAGAAAAGCAGGGATCACCGAAATTGCAGGCAAAGACGCCTTTCAGCTTTATGACACCTTTGGGTTTCCCATTGATTTGACCCGAGAGATTTTGGCTGATGATGGCTTTACTGTAGACGAAGCAGGCTTTCAGGAAGCCATGGAAGCCCAGAGGGAGCGTGCTAGAAAGTCTCGGACTGCCCATGGTTATCTAGACAGCAGTCTAGCTGTATACACAGAATTAGCTGGGACGGTTGCAACGGAGTTCGTAGGCTATGAACAAGATGAAGTAAACACCCAAGTTGTGGGGATTATTGTGGATGATCACGCGGTGGACAAGGCTGATTGTGGTGTGAAAGTTGCGGTGATCCTGGAGAGAACCCCGTTTTATGCCGAAGGTGGTGGCCAGGTAGCCGATGAAGGTCTCATTAAAACGGAAACCGGTTTGGTGCGCATCACCGACGTTCGAAGGCCAGTCAAGGGTCTAATTAGTCATCTCGGAGTCGTAGAAGAGGGTTCTATAGCTATAGGAAGTAGCGCCAGGGCGGTTATTGGGACAGATCACCGCCAAGAGACTGCGCGCCATCATACTGCGACCCACCTTCTACATCGTGCCCTCAAAGATATTTTGGGCGATCATGTGAACCAGGCTGGGTCCTACGTGGGGCCTGAGCGTCTGCGTTTTGACTTCACGCATTTCCAAGCTGTGAGTGACGCAGAGATCAGGCGCATTGAAGACCAGGTAAACGGCGAGATCTTGCGCAACTCTCCTGTTGTTCCCACGATTACGGACTTGGAAAGCGCGAAGAAACAAGGTGCCATGGCGTTATTTGGGGAGAAGTACGAACAAGAGGTGCGCGTGGTGCAAGTCGGCGAGCACTCCCTTGAACTCTGTGGAGGCACCCATGTGAGTTCTACAGGGGAGATTGGGTTCTTTAAAATACTCTCAGAGGGAAGCGTGGCTGCAGGGGTGCGAAGGGTTGAGGCGGTCGTGGGTTCAGAAGCGGTAGCCCATATTCGCAGCCAGGATATGATTTTGGCCGAACTCCAGTCAATACTACAGGTTTCGGCTGAAGAGTTGTCTGACCAAGTAGAAAGACTGCTTGAGACCAATCGCAGGCTCGAGAAGGAAATTTCCAACGTAAAGAAACAAAACGTCCTAGGAGCGCTAGACTCCCTAGTAGAGGGTGCCGAAAAGGTAGGCGACGCTTTTCTTGTGGTGGCAGAAGTGGACGCTGAGCAAGCAGAAGACTTGCGCACCTTGGGGGATCGCATTCGAGATCGCCTTGATCCAGTGGTAATTTTACTGGGTTCCAAGGGCCAAGATAAGGTATTACTGCTTAGTATGGTTTCAAAGTCCATGACCCAAAAAGGCCTTCATGCTGGCAATGCTGTGAAGCAGGCAGCCCAAATCTGCGGAGGTGGAGGAGGCGGTAGGCCCGATATGGCTCAGGCCGGCGGTCGTCTACCTGAAAAGCTCCCTGAGGCATTGGAGAAGAGTCGCGAGTTCTTTAGAGCACAATTGGAGGGAATCAACGAGTAGTTCGAGAATAGAATTAAAGAGAAGTTGTGTGAAAGGGAGGGATACCATGAGTGATGCTCAAGACAAGACCACATTGTTCAGTTATCATGCGCTTGAAGAGCATTCAGCGACGGTGCGAACGCTTTTACAACAAGTGTACGAAGCATTGCAGGACAAAGGTTACAATCCCTTTGGACAAATCGTTGGATATCTGATCTCCGGAGATCCCACATTCATTACGAGTCATAAGAATGCACGTTCTCTCATCCTTCAGATTGAAAGAGACATCATCCTTGAAGAATTAGTGAGATACTATCTTAGGCAAGTGGAATAAGGAGTACGGGTGCGTATGATACGAGTCAGTGCAGATAGTACGTGTGATCTGTCACCAGTACTATTGGAGCGATTTAATATTGCTATTACTCCTCTGAGCATAACCGTAGGAGATAAGGTATTCAAAGATGCTGTAGATATTCGTCCTGAGGATATTTTCCGTTTTGTAGGCGAAGGAAAAACATGTGTGACTGGTGCTGTGAATGTTTACGAGTACCAACAGCATTTTCAAAGATTGACAGCAAACGGCCATCAGGTCATTCATATTTGTCTGGGTTCTGGCTTTTCTTCTTGTTATAATCACGCAGTATTAGCTGCTCGAGATTTTCCTGGTGTTGAGGTTGTTGATTCTAAGAATCTGTCCACAGGGAGTGGGCACTTGGTTTATGAAGCAGCGCTTATGGCGGCAGATGGCACCGAACTTCCAGAAATCAAAAGAAAACTTGATGAACTGGGATCGAAGATTGATGCTAGTTTCATCATTGATCAGCTGGACTACTTGGCTAAAGGAGGACGGTGCTCGGCGATTACGGCCCAAGGAGCGAAGATCTTGCGCTTGAAGCCCTGTATCGAAGTACGGGATGGAGCCATGATCGTAGGACGTAAATACCGGGGGGTCTTTGAAAAAGCCCTTAGACTTTATGTGCTGGATCGTTTGCATGATCCCTCAGTTTTGGAGCCTAGTCGTTTGTTTATTACGGGGGCTGGGTGTGACCCTGAAGTCGTGACTATGGTACGTTCCCTTGTGGAAGAACACGCCCAGTTCAAGGAAATCATTGTAACAGAAGCTGGTTGCACCATCTCAAATCACTGTGGACCTAATACCCTTGGTATTTTGTTCAAACGGCTGTAGAGGGAGATAGAGGTTGGAATACAGACAATTAGGCCGCACGGGCCTTCAAATCTCACGGCTATGTTTTGGCGCGTTGACCATGGGCCCCTTGCAGAGGGGCCTTTCTCCAGAGCAGGGAAGCGAGGTTCTGCGCAGGGCTTTGGACCTAGGGGTCAATTTTATCGATACTGCGGAGCTATATCAAACCTATGATCACATTCGCTTAGCCCTGCAAGGTTTTGAGTCCGATCGTCCTGTGGTGGTGACCACAAAGTCCTATGCGTACACCAGAGAAGGAATGCTGCAAAGTCTGGAGAAAGCCCAAAGGGGGCTAGGTTTGGATTGCGTTCCCATTTTTATGCTCCACGAACAAGAATCGAGCCATACTTTAAGGGGGCATTGGCCTGCCTTGGAGGTGCTGTGGGAAGCAAAGAAGGCAGGCGTTGTAAAAGCGGTGGGTATCTCAACCCATCATATTGAAGGCGTTCTGGCAGCTAGCAGAATCCCTGAAATTGATGTGATTTCACCTTTGATCAATAGTACTGGAATTGGCATCCAAGGCGGTAGCAGAGACGAGATGCTCTCTGCAATTGCTGAGGCGGTCAAAAAGGACAAGGGTATCGTGGCCATGAAGCCTTTGGGCGGGGGGCATCTCTTAGCCCATTGGTCTTCTGCTCTTGACTATGTACTGGTTCGTCCTGAGATTCATTCTATCGCGGTTGGCATGAAAACGGTCCGTGAGGTTGAGCATAACGTGGCCTTTTTTGAGGGGCGCCGTGATCTGCCTACCCCTGAGCTTACGACCAGGCGTTTGCATGTAGACGACTGGTGCATAGGCTGTGGCGCTTGCGTTAACGCTTGCCCCAATGGGGCTTTAGAGATTCAAGGTGGGAAGGCCACGGTGGTTTCTCGTGACGAATGCGTTTTCTGCGGGTATTGTGGAGCAAGTTGTCCAGAGTTTGCTATCAAAGTAATCTAAAGGGGTCTTTCCATGAGACTGCTTGGTTTAGATGTGGGAGAAAAGACAATTGGAGTAGCTGTCAGTGATCCTATGGGCTGGACAGCCCAAGGTGTTACTGTGATACGGCGCGCCTCGAAAGAAAAGGATTTGTCCGGCCTCCAAGAGTTTGTTGACCAATACAAGGTAGAGAAGTTCGTTTTGGGCTTGCCCCGCAGGACCGATGGGAGCTATGGACCTGAAACTGAGAAAATTTATGAGTTTGGCGCAGAATTGGAAAGGGAATTTGCACTACCAGTAGAATATTGGGATGAACGGTTTTCTACTGTAGCAGCCGAAAGGATTTTATTAGAGGGTGACGTGAGCCGGGCTAAGCGCCGTCAGGTCATCGATAAGGTGGCCGCTACAGTTATTTTGCAAGCATATTTGGATCGTAAGCGGTAAAAGCTAGGGTCAAAAGGAGGAGATTCGATGTCCCATAACCATGACGGGCATGACCATGACCACGACTTTGATTTGGATGACACCATCGTCCTAATTGATGAAGATGAGACTGAACATGTATTTACGATTTTGGAGTATTTAGAGATTGATGAGCAACTGTATGCGGTCTTGATGCCCCAGGATGATCAAAGTGAAGAGGCCTTCATTTTCAGAGTAGAGGTCGACGAGAATGGTGAAGAAACACTTACGGATATTGAAGATGATGATGAGTTCGAGAGAGTCGTAGCGGTTTTGGAGTCCGACGAAGTAGACTAAGCTACGGATCACTGATTTGTTTTTCTTGGGGGTGTACTTCATGCCCGAAAGTCTGCAAGCACATGTGAAACGGACCCGTTTTGGTATGGTCCGTTTTCTATTCTTGCTACTATTCATAGGCACCATGATTAGTCCTATTGTCCTAATGATGTTGGGCAATCGCCCTTTGAGTTCTGATCCTGAAGCACTGAACAAGGTGGTGCGCATTCCACAGGGCATGCCCGCGAGGCAGATCATCCTTCTCTTAGAGGAAGAGGAGATTATAGCTAGCCCCACCTTCTTTCAGGCTCTTCTAAAACTAGAGGGGGCCGAGCAAAGCCTACAGGCTGGGACTTACCTTTTGAATCCAGGGATGACGCCCCTTCAGATCATTGAGCATTTGCGCTCGGGTCGCATCCAGATGGAACGTGTGGTGGTCCCTGAGGGCTATGAGATAAAGCAAATTGCGGACGTTTTGGCCGATAGGGGCTTAGCCGATAGAGAACGCTTCATCGAGCTCGCCTCCGATGCTCGCTTGGTTTTTGGGGAGAATGTACCTCTTGATTTGCCCATTCCTTCTCTGGAAGGCTATCTGTATCCAGATACCTATTATGTTCATGAGGAACAGACGGAGCAAGAGTTGATTAATCAAATGGTACAACGCTTTATTGCTGTGACGAACGCGGAGATCGTGCCTTTGCTAGAAGAGAATGGGTTTTCCTTGCACGAGGTGACCACTTTAGCTTCTATTGTAGAGCGTGAGATCATGGTGGATCATGAACGGGCGATCGTTGCATCGGTTTACCTAAATCGTTTGGCTATTAACATGCCCCTACAGGCGGATCCAACCGTTCGCTATGTGACCCCCGAAAACCGCCCGCAGGTGTTGTATCGCGATTTGGAGATTGACTCGCCCTATAATACCTACCGTAATCAAGGTTTACCCCCTGGGCCCATTGCTAGTCCGGGATTAGCATCTATGCTGGCGGTGTTGAATCCAGCTGAGACAGACTACTTTTTCTTTGTCAGCAGGCGCGATGGTACCCACGAGTTCACCGAAACCTACAATGACCATTTGCGGGCCAGGAGGACCTTGGGATATTAGGAGGATGTATGAAGTGAAGATTCCAGAGATTCTTGCTCCAGCTGGAAACATGGAGAAAGCCATAGTTGCTATAGAATATGGCGCTGATGCCATCTATCTTTCAGGAAAGGCTTTTGGCATGCGGGCTAAAGCCGGAAATTTCAGTATGGAAGAATTGCAGCAGGTTCTACGTATCGCAGGTGAGCGCGGGGTGAAGGTTTATGTAACGGTGAATGTCTTTGCCCATAATGATGAAATCGACTTGCTCCCGGAGTATTTAGCTGAACTTGAGAAGCTTCAAGTCCATGGGCTGATCGTAGCTGACGTGGGAGCACTCGCCTTGGCCAAAGAGAATGCACCCAGTATTCCCATACATTTGAGTACCCAGGCTAATACGGTGAACTATCGGGCTGCGAAGTTTTGGGAAGAGCTTGGTGTGGATCGTCTTGTTATGGCTCGAGAATTGACAAGGGAAGAGATTGCCAAGGTGAGGCAAGAGACGAAGGCCGAAATCGAAGTCTTTGTCCACGGATCCATGTGTATGGCCTATTCCGGCCGCTGTTTGCTAAGCAATGTGCTAACCGGTCGTGATGCGAATCGTGGTGAATGTGTTCAAAGTTGCCGCTGGCGCTATGCAGTAGTAGAAGAGACAAGGCCCGGCGAGTACATGCCTCTCGAAGAGGATGATGGTGGCACCCATATCTTTAATTCGAAGGACTTGCGCCTTATTGAATACATCCCAGATTTGGTCCAGATTGGGGTAGACAGCCTGAAAATAGAAGGCCGCATGAAGAGTTCCTACTATGTAGCCACCGTGGTCAGAGTCTATCGTCAAGCACTGGATCTGTACGCAGCGGATCCTGATAATTACGAACTACCTAAGGAGCTCCTGGATGAGCTGGATAAGGTGAGCCATCGTCCTTATTATGCCGGTTTCTTTGCTCCTTCTGATGCAGGTATTCACAGGCCTACAGGCTCCTATATCAGAGACTATGATGTGGTAGGTGTAGTGGACAGCTTTGATCAGAAAACTAGGGAAGCCGTGGTTAGTGTACGTAATCGTCTGAGAGTTGGCGAAGTCGTGGAAGTGATGCAGCCCCATGGGCCCGTTCTGTCCCAAAAGGCTATGCAGATGATTAGGCATGATTCAAAGGAAGAGCTCACAGAAGCCCATGCGAATTACACCGTAAGGATTCCCATGGATGAGGTCAAGCCCTATTCCATGCTAAGAGTTAAGCGAAGTTAGAAAGTTGCCGAGGACTCGGAGGAACAGATCATTCCATCGCAGTTCTCGGTTTTTTCGAAGGGACGTGGCAAGATGGGTACTTGGAAAGTAGGGCAAGAACACATAATAGACATAACGGGACTCTCCCACGAAGCATCAGGAGTGGGACGGGTGGAAGGTCGTGTTGTCTTTGTTCCAGAAACGATACCAGGCGATCGCGTTAAGGTGCGTCTAGTCCACCTCAAGGAACGTCTAGGTTACGGTGAACTAATTGAGATCTTGGTAGCATCGACTGACCGCCGAAGGCAAAACTGTCCCCACGCTTTTGAGTGCGGAGGATGCCAGCTTCAACACATGGACTATGACGCTCAGCTGCGTTGGAAGAGGCAGCAAGTGGCAGATGCCATGGAGCGGATTGGAAAGCTTGATGCTCAGGTTCGACCTACCTTAGGGATGGATCAACCCTACCACTACAGAAACAAAGCCCAGCTACCTCTAGGAAAACGGCAAGGCGAGCTAGTTATGGGTTTTTTCCGAAAGGGCAGTCATGATATCGTGGATCTTCATATCTGCGAAATCCAGCATCCTTTGATCACAAAACTAGCTTTTGCAGTCAAACGCTCTGTTCAGGACCTTTCTATAGAACCTTATGACGAAGTTAATCATTCTGGGGTGCTTCGTCATGCAGTGATCAGAGTGAGTTTTTCTGAGGAGAAGTTGATGCTAATTTTGGTGACCCGCACTTCCGATCTGCCTGCGAAAGATGAACTCATTGAGAGACTAACCAAAGATGTTCCGGAGCTTGTGAGTGTTGCGCACAATGTGAATCCCAATGTTACAAACGTTATTTTGGGACGGGAGTCTAAGGTGATCTGGGGCGAGCGCTATCTCATGGATTCCATCGGTCATCTGCGCTATGCCATTTCTCCCGGCTCGTTTTTTCAAGTGAATCCCATCCAGACCAAAGTCCTTTATGACTTGGTTCGGGAGGGGATGCAGCTCAGTGGCTGCGAGACCATTTTCGATCTTTATTGTGGCGCTGGGACCATCGGGCTCTATCTGGCCTCAGAGGTCAAAGAAGTGATTGGCGTAGAAACATTTGCCGCTGCGGTAGAAGATGCCCGGTATAATGCGGAGCTTAATGGCATACAAGTTGCCAAGTTTCATGTAGGGAAGGCGGAAGATATTCTTCCCAAGCTGACGAACAAACATGAAACGATCGACGGCGCCATTTTAGATCCACCCCGTAAAGGGTGTGACTCTTCTCTCTTGGAGACTTTGGTCACCTCCAAGGTAACCCAAATCTGTTATGTGTCCTGTAATCCATCCACCTTGGCCAGGGACCTAAGGTATTTTTATGAAAATGGCTATGCTATAGGGCCAGTTCAGCCGGTGGATATGTTCCCTTGGACAAGGCATGTTGAGTGTGTGGTATCAATGTCAAGGGTGAAAGGATGAAGGTCTTGAAAGTCCTGTATATAAGTCATTTGTGTGTTTTTATTTTTGAAATCAGAGTATGAAGTCATGGTTACTTTGCAGTAGTCAGCTTAAATGTCAGAGGTTTGTGAGTGGTCGATTTCTGGGTCCATCATAGTGTTTCGATGACATACTCTAGCATACATTTTTACCATGGGAGGGAATCAAATGGAATTACAGAAAAGAAGTTATCAAGTGCTAAAATGGACAACCAGAATCTTGGCAGCTGCAATAGTCATTTTTGGACTTCCGTTTTATTTTGGTTATGGAAATCCTTTGCCTTTCATCAATCCTGAATATTCAATATGGGATAATACCTGGCTTACAGTCTTGCCACTTATGTTTATTGGTTTAGGACTAGGTTGGAAATGGCCCAAAACTGGTGGCTTGCTAATAACAGTACCAATATTGTTAGGATTTATTTTAGGGCTAATAGTAAGAGGAGGCATGGCAGTACATATGCTTATTCCTCTTATAGTGGGTACCCTTTATATGGTACTAGGATGTGCAAAAGCAAGACAATAGAAATCTCGGAATAGACTCCACGTTATTGTGCTGGTTTTCCCTCGAGGATATCAGGGAATATAGAAGCCTGGAAGTGCATGGCAATGCATACCGCCATCCAGACAAATATAGACGCCTCATTTCCGAATGTATCGAGGAGCCCTTTCTCAGAACAGATTATAGAAAATAGAGCAAGGATACCTGTATGCTGAAAAAGGGTTGATGGCGTTGTGGTACGAACTATAGATACCGGTGCAAAGCGAAGAGTGCGGCTCTTGAAAAACGGTAAACGCACTAGACGGAAGAAGGCCGTACTCCGTTGTCGGGAAGTGTTGAAGGAAGCTGACGACCAAATGTATTATTTTAAGAAAAAGCAAAAGAATACGCAAAAAAGGAACTCTCTTAGGAACAACAGAAAAGGAAGAGTGAGTAATGACCACAACGAAGCACACTGAGTTGATGAGCAATACACCAGTCACAAAAGCAATATTGAAAATGTCGATACCCGTTGTACTAGGGATGATGGTGCAGGTACTGTATAATCTGGTTGACACGTTCTTTATTGGGCGGCTTAACGATCCGAATCAGCTTGCGGCGGCGAACATAACTACTCCAATCTTTATGCTGATGATGGCCATAGCTACAATAGTAAGCACAGGCGCTGCGTCTTATATCTCCCGTTCTTTGGGTAGAAGCGACGCTCAATCGGCAAACAGAACGCTATCAACTGGGATAGCCATTTGCACAGGGCTTGGGATTGTCCTGATGACGGCGGGACTCATATTTTTGAAACCCTTTATCACGCTGCTCGGTGCGACAGAAGCAGTGTATCCATATGCGTTCAGTTATGCCTCGATTATGTTTTTGGGTGCTGTGCCTGTTATGCTCAACTACGCCTGCGGTCAGCTTGTTCGCAGTGAGGGAGCGATCATGCCATCAATCATCGGAATGATGCTAGGAACGATGGTCAACGTCATTCTGGACCCGATATTTATCCTCGGTTTAGATCTGGGTATCAAAGGTGCTGCGGTTGCCACGGTTCTAGGCAATGTTGTTGCGCTCGCATATTATGTCTATTATTATTTATCTGGAAAATCCCTCGTGAGGTTCAAGCTGAAATTCGTTTCGGGCGAAAGGAAGATATGGGGACAAATTTTTGGCATCGGAATCCCCGCCGCGCTCAGCCAGTTCTTGATGAGCGGCGCGCTGATTGTGTGCAATAACCTCGCAAAGCAATACGGTGAGAACGCTGTGGCCGGAATGGGCGTCGCGGCAAAGCTGATGTATATCGGAACGTTTATTTTTATGGGCTTTGCCGCAGGCTGCCAGCCACTTGTTGGCTATAACTATGGTGCAAGGAATTTCACGCGCGTGAAGTCGATCATAAAAAACGGAATATTCATAACCGCAAGCATAGGAATTGCGCTGACCATTCTTTTTGCGATAAGCGCCTCTGGTCTAATCAGCATTTTTACACCTTTGCCAGAGATTATCAGCGAAGGTACTACAGTTTTGACCATCTATATGTGGTCGTTTATAGTCCTCGGCCCACAGATGCTCACGTCGACTACCATTCAGGCATTCGGGCGGGCGAGAGCATCCCTGCTGCTTTCAATCGCCCGTCAAGGGCTATTCTACATCCCGTTTTTGTTCCTCCTTAACGGCCGTTTTTTGTTCAAAGGCTTGCTTTGGGCACAGCCTATTTCGGACGCGATAACGCTCGCATTTGGGCTCGTTTTGCTAGTGGGCGTTCTGAAAAAACATACACAGAGCAGCACGGAAGAAACAAGTGGATCAGATTCTGAATCAATGGTTGTGTAGACGAGGTTAAGACAGATGATTGGTTGATGTACTACGGAGGCTGTGCAGCTGTGACTGCTTGCGACCTATGCATCTATCTGACAAGACAGAAGGGGATTTCTCTACTCTATCCTTATGATGCAAGCAACTTGACTAGAGAAGAGTATGTTGCATTTTCTAGAGCGATGAAGCGGTATCTCCGCCAGTTTTCACTGGCTGAATTTGCGGGAATAAATGGGATACTGGGCATGAGCGAAAGGGCGGAATCATCCGCATATTTGCGTAACTTGGAACTGGATGGGGAACGTTTGGACATAAGGATGTTAGGCTTTTTGACCATTGGAAAACAGATGACTGGTGAGGTACGAGCGAGCTAGGATTTGGAGGGGAAGGTGTTAGTGTGAAAAAACATGTGAGCAAATTCCTGGCTTTGGCGGTCGTCGCCGTTTTAGTCTTCCTCGGCATCCGCATGTCGCTCCATAAAAGCAAGACCCAAATGTACCCTGGCCTAGGGGTCGAAAGCTTACATACTTCCGGAATCGATGGCACAGGGGTTAGTGTTGCCATTATTGATCAAAAGCTCCTGGTGAGCCACCATGAATATGCTGCTAACCTTGTTTACTACGAAGAACAGCTGCCCCTAGATGACGAGCCGAATTCCATGCACGGTCCAGCCGTTTCATCTATTCTTGTAGGGAAAAACTGCGGTGTGGCCCCTGGTGCCGACTTGTATTATTGGGCTGTACCTGTTTGTGGAGTTGAACCAAGCGGGGTTCGATATGCTAGTGCCATAAACGACGTTATTCGCTTCAATGCCTCTCTCCCAAAAGAACGCCGGATTAGAATCCTCTCCATATCAACCGGATTTTCAACAGAAGATGGGGGCGTTGAGTTTGCAGATGCCGTACAAAAAGCCTGGGATTCTGGGATTATCGTTTTTACTTCCTCGTTTCCATATTTCACTGACCCGGTTATTGCAGTTTACGGTGCTGCCTTGAAAGAAAGAGGTTCCCGGGATAGAGTGGATGATTATATCGTTCCGCCTGCTATTGTTGAGCATAGGGGTCAATCAGCTGACGCCATTGTTCGGATGAGGCACCAGTTAGGCGACGATCAAACAAGCTATAAGCCGGTATGGGTACCCATTGAACCACGCTTATTAGCTTCATCTAGAGGAACCAAAAAATACGAACGTTTTTCTACAGGAGGCGACAGTTGGGCAACACCTTACGTGGCAGGTGTTGCAACACTGATCCTGCAAGTCAACCCCGGGTTATCAAACAAACAGGTGGTGCAGATTATTGCGGATAATACCATAGAAAATATGGGTGGGTTAAAAATGATTTCGCCCCAACAGGCGGTAACAAAGGCCATGCGGGAGACCCAGTAGTCACGGATAGAAGCGGGGGAACAAGTTGCCTAGTCAACTTGTTTTCTATATAATGGTTTCTAGAGGCACGAACAGACGGGCGACATATAATTGCGCAGGAATTCATCAGAGGTCTCGGCATTATTCTCACATACTTTATTGTCCTCGCGGCTCTGGCGGTTACCATGAAGCAGTTTGTGAAGATACCCAAGGAGGTCTTTCGCAAGATTTTGCATATGATTTTCCTGGGTTGTGTACTGGCTTGGACCTATGGGTTTGAGACATGATGGATTGCCGCGGGTGCAATCCTTGTCTTTTTAATAGTTGTATTTCCCATTTTGCATCTGGCCCAACGCATCAGAGGCTACTCTGATCTTTTAGTTGAGAGAAAAAGCGGAGAAATCAAACGGAGTCTAGTAGCCGTCTGTGTGATGCTTGTAGCCTTGGTTACTGTCTGTTGGGGCTTGCTCAGGCAGAGATACTTGGTAATAGCGTCACTGGCCTCCGCTTCAATTTTAATACCATTGGTCTATTTGTGGGGGGCTTACGAACATGAAGAAGAATTCTGGGGAGCGAACTCTCCTTGCTTCCGTACTCTTAAGCTCGCCTGGTCCGCTTGTTTTGGGCGTAGCCCTCTTCTTTGGCCGATCATCTACACAGCTCGCGGACTTTATTAGGCGCACCGCGGAACTCGCAGCCATCATCGTGTCATGGGTAGTATTTCGAATTCTCCACAAGGATGGAGAGCCAGAACCATCGCTTAAGGAACGGCTAGAGGGTACCGCAAATACGTGTGTGGGTGTGGCCATGTTTCTTTCAGGACTTGTGATGCTCTTCATTGCTTTGTCTTCGTCAAACGCTGAAAGAGGTAATGTGATTCCAGGACTGATTATTGCACTCTTGGGAGTGCTGGTAAACTCCTGGTTCTGGCTGAGGTACCGCAAGCTCAATCGCGAGAGACACGATGCTATCCTAGCGGTGCAAAGCATGCTCTATCGGGCAAAGTCTGTCGTAGACACTTGTGTGGTGTTGGCGTTAACGTTTGTTGTCCTTGCGCCAACGGCTCCCATCACTCGTTTCGTGGATTTGGGAGGGTCAGTCGTCGTTGCAGTTTATCTCATGAGGAACGGTTTTATCACCATCAGAATGAGAGTAGGGGCCACCGAGTAGGTGGTCTTTTTTGCGAAGTCATTGAAATGGCGGATGAGATTGGAAAAGACTTGGAGATGTAGATAAAGCCCTACGTGTTTGGCATCATAGAGGATGTCTTTCTACTCCCGTGCCGAAGCTGGATGCAGGCCACACCACCTGCGTCTTTGATGGCTGTTGCCAACTCGGCGAGCTTCGATATGAACGTATCATCATCCTGCGGGCGTTTTTTGATTAGTGGATATTTCTGGTCCGCAACATATTTGAGAGGGATAGTCAACATAGTGATTTGTGGTCAGTCTGCCGCGGGGGTTTAAGGAGTACTGTTCACAGATGAGCATCAAGACGGCATCCATCTAATTCGAGAATGAGACATCGTGCGTCCGATCTATGGTGATGATTATGCCCCAAGAGCGCCCTTTTACTTTTCTCTGAGAATTTGATCTGGATCATTTTTTCTCCGGCACAGCGATGCTAGAATACACATAGAACATCAACACGAAACCAAAGGAGAATGCACTATGACAACATTTGACCAAGTAAAGGAACACAATCTAGGCAAACTAGAACTCTATGTACCAGTTGTAGCACGTGTTCACGGTGGAAGTCATCCCGAGTTCCATGATGTACGTAGACTGTATGATCAGATAAGCGCAAAAGTAAAAGAAGCCGGCACGCAAAGGCCTAAGCTCGACAATGAGTTCGAGCAATTACGCCAACTCACAGACAACTACGCCGTCCCAGGCGATGTATGTGAAAGCTACGAGGCTGTCTATGATATGCTAGCGGAACTAGATAAGGCCTATCAAGCGTAAGGGGCTGAATGAATGACAATCTGAAGACGGGAAGGAATGAGGAAATGCAGCGCCATATCTTACGTAACAAGAACAGAATTACAGCAATCAGTGGTACCTTAATTGTCGTCGGCTTTCTTAGCCTATGGACAATCGGACATAGGGATTTCTTTGAAGGGGCATTGATTATTGCCTCCATCATCGGTGTAGCACCCATTGTCATCCAAGCCTATCAAGCACTAAAGGTAAAAGTAGTGAGCATTGATGTCTTAGTTACCATCGCTGTGATTGGTGCATTTTTGATTCAAAACTTCGAAGAGTCGGCCATTGTCACCTTCCTTTTCCTTTTTGGCGCTTTCCTAGAGCAACGTACACTAAACAAAACGCGTTCAGCCATTAAGGAATTGACAGAGATGGCGCCAGGGAGTGCGCTGAAGCAGATGGATGATGGAGAATTCGTAGAAGTCGATGTTGAAGAAGTTGACGTAGGTGATGTACTGCTGGTTAAGACAGGAGCAAAAGTGCCCGTTGATGGCACCGTCTTAATCGGTGAAGGTAGCATCAATGAAGCCAGTATTACAGGCGAATCCTTTCCGGTCAGCAAAGAAAAGGATTCCAGTGTATTTGCTGGCACCATCCTAGATAACGGCACCATCCAGGTCGTTGCTGATCGTGTGGGGGAAGATACCACATTTGGTAGAATTATTGAACTGGTAGAAGAAGCACAGGACTCCAAGTCCGAAGCCGAACGCTTTATCGACCGCTTTTCTAAGTACTATACGCCAGCGGTCCTCGTCTTATCCTTTATCATATGGTTGTTTTCAAGAGATATTGAACTGGCCATTACTATCCTAGTTCTAGGTTGCCCAGGGGCATTAGTCATTGGGGTACCAGTATCCAATGTTGCAGGTATCGGAAATGGCGCACGTCATGGAGTCCTACTAAAAGGCAGTGAAGTCATACGTGACTTCAGCCGATTGGACACTATGGTATTTGATAAAACAGGAACACTAACGGTAGGAAATCCATCTGTCGCAGAGACAGAGTACTATGGAGATGATATCGATCAAGCTCTAGGTTATCTTGCGAGTGTGGAACGTGAGTCAGACCACCCATTGGCAAAAGCGGTTCTCGAAAAAATCGGTGATACAACGTTTTTCGCGGTTACAGATACAGAAGTTGTAAAAGGCGGTGGTATTGTAGCTACTGTAGATGGCCATCGAGTTGCTATTGGCAATGTGGCGTTAATGGAACGAGAAAACGTTGAACTTAGTGATAAGGCGAAGGACGATGTAGCTCGGTTTGAGGCGAATGGCAACTCTTTGGTGTTGGCGTCTGTCGATGGACAGCTGAAGGTCTTGATGGGTGTTCGTGATCAAGTGCGTCCAGGGGTTAGAAACGATCTAAAGCTGCTGAAGCGATTGGGAGTTAAGAACCTTGTGGTTCTCTCTGGTGACAACCAAGGGACCGTCGATTTGGTCAGTCGAGAGTTGGGATTAACGGAAGCGCACGGGAACATGTTGCCTGAAGATAAATCTGCATATGTTAAGAAGCTGATTGAACAACAAGGTCAAATCGTTGCCTTCGTGGGAGACGGCGTGAATGACAGTCCATCACTGGCTTTGGCAAACATCGGTATAGCAATGGGTGGCGGTACAGACGTAGCTATAGAGACATCGGATGTTGTTTTGATGAATTCTGATTTCAGTCGCCTACCCCATGCTCTGGGCTTGACAAAAGCTACGGCTCGAAATATGAAGCAAAACATTATCATAGCTGTAGGTGTTGTCCTAGTCCTGTTGGCTAGCGTATTATTCAGTGATTGGATGAACATGTCCATCGGCATGCTAGTACATGAAGGCAGTATCCTGGTTGTTATCCTCAATGGGATGCGGTTGTTACGCTATGGACTACGGAGATAATTAAAGTACAAATTTGACCTAGATCAATGTTCTGGAAGTGAAATAGGGTAGAATGAAGTTGTAAGAGATATGCGGAAATGAGTGATTCATGAGAGGAGATTGCATAATGAAGGCAGCAACAATCCAATTAGAAACTTTGACATGTCCATCATGCCTGCAGAAAATTGAGGCTGCAGTGAAAGGTGTAGGTGGTGTCGATCAAGATACGGTAAAGGTAATGTTTAACTCCAGCAAGGTAAAGCTGAACTTCGACGACGAAAAGGTTTCAGTAGATCAGATCGAAAAAGCAATTACGAAGGTGGGCTACGAAGTTCAAAAATCTTCAGTAAGGTAGAACCTTCCACGTATAAGGTGTAATGGCGGAACAAGGAAAGGTGCGCTTGCGCGTGCCTTTTTGCCTTACCCCATGCCTACTAGGACCGTCCTAGTTCTTACAGAAATTCGCCACCTACAGGGCAACCTAGCGGCTACCAATTAGGTGGTCTCTTTTTTGCATAGAAAACTTGGCGAAAAACCATTGACAAAGAAACTTGGCAAAACCAAGCATGGACAAGAAGTTTGAAGATCTCTTCTACTTCAACTGAAAAACCAACAATGCGGCAAGGCGCGGGCATCGATCAAATCTATGCAGGAAAACGGATGCTATAGTGGAATGTTCGCATTGGTTACTGAAATGCTTTGAGAGCGATGGGGTGATGTAATTGGAGTTCAGGAAGCTTGAATCCTTTGTATCTATAGTAAAACACGGAAGTTTCACCAAAGCAGCAGAAGAGCTGTACTTGACCCAGCCAACGATCACTGGGCATATACAGTCCCTGGAAAATAAACTAGGGACTGTTTTACTGAACCGCAATGGTAAAGTCGTATCCTTGACTGAAGCGGGGCAGATCCTCTACAAACATGCGGTAAATATACTTAACACCCGGGAGCAAGCTCTTTTTTCGCTAGCCCAATATGAGGGGAAGTTAGAGGGAGAACTCGTCATAGCATCGAGTACGGTTCCACAACGGTACCTGTTGCCCGATCTCCTGGCTGCTTTCAACCTTCGGTACCCTGAAGTCACCTTCACGATCAGGCAGTTCGATAGCAAAGGTGTGGTGGATGCCATCACCTCGGGAGCCATGGACTTTGGCTTTGTGGGAACCGACACTTCCGGGTCAGACCTCGAGGTGATTCAGCTCTGCCAAGGACGCCTTTTGCTCATTACGCCATGCCACGGAAAATTCCAACACTTTAAGGACACCGCGCTGACCTGGGACCAAGTAGCGAATGAAACGTTCATGCTCAGAGAAGGAGGCTCAGGCAGCAGAACCCTGTTCCTCAAGGGCCTGGAGGACAAGGGCATAGATCCTGCCAGGCTATCTGTTGTGGCCACGATCGAAAATCCTGATACCATCAAACAATGTGTCATGGCTGGTTTGGGGGTGGCGGTTGTTTCAGAGCGGTCGGTAGAGGACGAAGTCCGTCTAGGGTTACTCAAAGGCTTTTATATAGATGGACTGGATCTCAAGCAGAGCTTCTACTTCATTAATCACCGAAGGAGAGTATTGAGCCCGATAGCCAGGGCGTTTAGAGCATTTACCGCAGAATACTATCAAGCTCCTTAAGCGCTTGCCGAACGGCAGAGAGCGTCTTTTCCATATCTTCTTTAGTGTTAAAGTGACCTGGCGAAAACCTCACCGTACCCTGGGGAAATGTGCCCAGCGTTTTATGGGCCGATGGGGCACAGTGCAAGCCGCAGCGGGTTCGAATCCCATGGTGCTTATGGAGGAAGTATGCAACCTGCGCGTTATCGTATCCAACAAAGTCTGCGGACACAACTGCCATCCGACCTTGAGCCTCTCTTGGGCCTAGGATACGTACACCCTCCATGTTTGCCAGGCCCTCAAGCAGCCCTGTTGCTAGCTGGGACTCTTTTTCACGAATAGAATCTAACCCCACTTCTTCAAGATACCGTAGGGCCCTATTCAGGCCATAAATGCCGGGCAAATTCGGTGTACCCGCTTCGAACTTGTCTGGCAAATACGGTGGTACATCTTCATGTTCCGACAGACTCCCCGTTCCACCGCTAACAAGAGCGTCCATGTTCCCGGCCAAGTCCTGACTGATCAAAAAACCTCCAATCCCCTGCGGACCTAAGAGCCCCTTATGACCTGTAAAAGCAAGGGCATCCGCTTTGATTCTCTCGAAGTCTATCTCGAGGACGCCGGCGGTCTGGGCGGTGTCCACAACAAACAAAAGCCCCTTCTCTTCACAGACGGCGCCGATTTGCTCTACAGGCAGAATTGTCCCCGATACATTAGAGGCGTGGGTTACTATCACCATCTTGGTGCTCTGCTTAATGTGTTGTCGGAGACTCTCTACATCGATTTTGCCCTCGTCATCGCAACTTACCCGGGATAACTCGACCCCCTGGTTTGCGAGCTGCATAAGGGGGCGCATCACCGCATTGTGCTCCATGGACGAGACGATGACGTGATCGCCTGGCTGTAACACCCCTTTGAGCAAGAAGTTTAGTCCATAGGTGATATTCAGGGTGAAGACCACGTTTTCAGGGTTAGGGAAGTTGAAAAGCTCGGCTAGCATGTCCCTGGTCTCAAAGACCATCTCATCGGCGGCCATGACATCATACCCACTTCGATTTACATTATCACCGACATCGTCTATAAAATGCTTGACTGCATCGCCTAGCCCTGGTGCCTTCGGGTACGATGTTGCTGCATTATCCAAGTAGATTCTCTGCATCTAAACACACCTCCAGAACCATTTTACACCAAAGTGACTTTGTCTGTAATTGGGAATCTCTATAAACCCTGTTTTCGTATTCGAAACACCTATTGTACAATGAAACTCCCATTTGACTATAATAGCGATAGGGATTGCTAAAAATCTGGCAAACTCAAGTATGTTTATGGGAGGGCGATTTATTTGAGTAGTAAGAAGGGTGTCATTCTAGCTGGAGGCCTGGTAGGACTCTTATCAGTGCTTCTTGTGCACTTTGGCAATCCAGCGAACATGGGATTCTGTATAGCCTGTTTTATTAGGGATACTGCAGGTGGGCTAGGTCTCCATAGAGCTGGAGTCGTGCAGTACATAAGACCAGAGCTGATTGGCATGGCCATAGGGGCTTGGCTCATATCCCTTGCTAAGGGTGACTTTAGGGCACGCGGTGGATCTTCGCCTTTTACCCGCTTCATTCTGGGTTTCTTTGTAATGATCGGAGCTCTAATGTTCTTGGGATGCCCCCTACGGATGGTATTGCGTTTGGCAGGGGGAGACCTGACTGCAATATTGGGATTAGTGGGATTTACAGCGGGAATAGGGCTTGGCATTGTGTTCCTCAATAGGGGTTTCACCCTCAGGAAGACCTATTCTTTGAACAAGGCCGAGGGCTTCTTATTCCCAGCCATGCAGATTGCATTCTTTACTCTACTCATCGTTGCGCCAGCCTTCATCTTCTTTAGTGAGTCAGGACCGGGATCGATGCATGCGCCTCTCGCTATAGCCTTGATCGCAGGACTGCTTGTCGGAGTTGTGGCACAAAGAACTAGAATGTGTACGGTTGGTGGCATTAGAGATTTCATCATGTTTAAAGATACCCATCTGATCAGTGGGTTTTTGGCAATCCTTGTGGTAGCATTCGTTGGCAATCTCATTACTGGTAACTTCAAGCTAGGACTTGAAGGTCAGCCTGTGGCTCACAATGACGGACTTTGGAATTTCTTGGGAATGGTCCTTGCCGGACTAGGTTCCGTACTTCTGGGAGGTTGTCCTTTAAGGCAGATTATTCTCAGTGCTGAAGGCAACATCGACTCGGTTATTACCTTCCTTGGCCTGCTCATCGGCGGTGCCTTCGTCCACAACTTTGGGTTAGCATCGTCGGCAGCGGGACCAACTGCTAACGGTAAAGTGGCAGTGATTATTGGTCTTGCGGTAGTTGTAGTTGTGGGGCTTATGAACATGAATAAGAGTGCAGATGTGACAATGAAAGGAGATGTAAAACTTGGCGCTTAATACAGTTGATGCGAGAGGAAGGTCCTGTCCCGAACCGGTCATTCTCACAAGAAAGGCACTGGAACAATTTCCCACGGGAGTTCAGGTTATCCTGGATAACACAACGGCTAGAGATAATGTGAAACGCTTTGCTGAAAGCAAGAATTACAAAGTCGCAGTAAAAAGCGATGGTGAGGACTTCGTGTTAGCGATAACCAAGTAGACATGGAATTTATAGCAACGTTTTTCACCCATTCTGGTGCGGTGAAGTATAAGAGACATATGAAGCGATTAGGTATCGATGTAGAGCTTCTTCCGGTACCCCGGAGGCTCAGTTCAGACTGTGGAATAGGTGCCAGATTCACAACCTCCGCAGATATGAGCGGGCTCATCAGCGACGACATTGATAAGCTCTTTCTGGTTGCCGAAGATGGCGAAAGGCTTGTATTTAGCTCCCATGACGAATAAGGCGTATCCCTGTGACCTGAGGTTGCAGGGGTACTTGCTTTATGGTAGGAAGAGCCTGAACTATTCCGAGAGGTTTGTGTTAAACATCTAGTTGCCATGCAGGATTAGCATCATTTGTGTCTAAAGTGGCATCGATAAGATGCCGATGAGGTGAAAAAATGAATAGCCGTCTTTCATTTCTAGTCAAGTTTTCTATTTTGGTGGTTATCGAGGCGATATTTTGCTTCACACCGCTAGGTTCATTGCCTGCTTTAGGTCCAATCGTAGCGACACTTGCCATGGTTCCCGTGATTGTAACCGCTCTGATTCTTGGAACCAAGGCAGGGGCAGCAATGGGTGCAATTGCAGGTCTGTTTAGTTTTATCGTATGGACATTCATGCCTCCGGTGCCCCCTGTGGCCTTCGTCTTTACCCCGTTTTATGCCTTAGGTGATATGCAGGGCAGTGTGGGCAGTTTGATTATCGTCTTTATACCTCGAATTTTAGTTGGGGCGGTTGCCGGAGGTCTTTATCAGGTGCTTTCTAGGGTGTACCGAAAAAAGGACGCACTGAATATGGCTATTAGTAGCGTTGCAGGTAGCCTAGTTAACACATTTGGGGTTATGGGAGGCATCTGGCTATTCTTTGGAGCCCAGTATTCCGCCACACTCAATCAATCGATGCTCTGGATTATTGGCATCACTGTCTTATCCAATGGAATTCCAGAGGCGATTGTTGCGGGGATTATTGCGCCAGTTGTAAGCCGACGAGTGAAGATGAGCTGAGGTGTAGAAAAATGAACGCAGTCTTGGGTGTAGATGTGGGGGGATCCACAACTAAAATCGTCCTCTCTGATTTGTCAAATAGGATCACTGACAAATTGCAGGTACAGGCAAGTGACCAAGTCACTTCGTTATACGGTGCAATCGGAAACATGCTCGACAAGAATTTCCTGTCTCTAAGAGATATAAAACGAGTTGTGCTCACCGGGGTAGGAGCCGATTTGGTGCAGGACCGTCTGTACGATATACCCACGTTTAAGGTAAATGAGTTTAGAGCCATCGGCTGGGGCGGTCTGATGCTTTCTGGTCTGGAGCGAGCCTTGGTTGTTAGTATGGGAACTGGAACCGCTTTTGTGCGTGCACAAGGTGGCCAGGCCACCCATATTGGAGGTTCCGGCGTAGGAGGGGGAACGTTATTGGGCCTTTCCTCCAAGCTGTTCGGGGAAAAGGACATCAATGTGATTGCCGCTTTGGCTGCACAGGGTGATCTGCAGAATGTAGATTTGTCCATAAGTGATATTAGTACTACTGTCATTCCATCTCTGCCCTCAACGGCTACAGCCTCTAACTTCGGGAAGATAAAAAGTACTGCAAATGAGTCCGACATGGCACTGGGATTATTGAATATGCTCTATCAGACCGTTGGCATGTTAGCAGTTTTTGCTTGTTTGGATCATGATCTAAAGGACGTTGTGGTTACTGGAGCGGTGGCCTCATTGCCCCAGGCCAAGTCCCTAATGGGTGAGGTTGGAGATATGTATAATCTAAACTTCATCGTTCCAGACAATGCTACCTTTGCCACTGCAATTGGCGCAACAGCACTTTACTTCCAAGCAAATTGATTGATATTCGTAAGATTGTCTCAAACCCTATTTCTTGCCACCGGGTAGGAAAAGGTGTTCTGCAACATTCCGTTAGGTTGTAGAAGGAATGTTTGAGGACACCTATTTGTTTTTGGGCAGGAGGATCCTAAGATAAACCAGTCTTTACTTCGCACTTTTTTAAAGAACATTAGTTTGAATATACTAGGCATGGTCAGTCTTTCATGTTATATTTTGGCAGACACCTTTTTTGTGGCGCTACGGAGAAGACTAGAGATGCTTTTTTCATCACCACGGCACGGGGAATCGTGATCATCATTCCCCTTGTATTGATCCTCAGTAGAGCTTGGGCTATGACGGGTGTCTGGTTAGCTTTCGTACTCACCGAGTTTGTTGTCACAGCCATTACCATGGGAGTACAACGGGCCAGACAAAAAAAGTTAATCATCTCCCGGGACATTCGTGGCTGAGGGCCTGTTTTCTCGCATAGTAGATCAGGGAAATATTTACATTCCAAAGACCTTCTGGTAGTATTTTGTTAGTGGCCGTTCGATGCACTGATCTATAGGATTGATACAGAAAGCGTCGTTGGATGAAGTACATTAAGCGAAGCACTGACAGGTGCGGGAGACATGGGAGGAAAAGACATGGCAGTACGCAGAAAATCCCGATGGGGCAAGTTTTTGGTGAGAGGACTTTTGGTAATTGTCCTGCTCCTTTTTGCTCTGGTTGCAATGAACCATAAGCTGATCGTAGGCATCTATCACGGTATAACCCTCTTTGAACCTGGTAAACTCGCAGTCAACTTTCGTAGCGCGGATCAACGCTTTCGATCGAAACTGGTTGAAGCAGGTGATGATGTATCTGCGTTTAGCTACAACCTTCAGCAACTGCCTAGAGAGTATATCTATGCCGGAGAGACCAAGAGTATAGCCCAATTCCTTCTGGATACTGATACCACAGGTCTTGTGGTTACGAGGGGTGATCAGATCCTCTACGAGGAGTATTTCCAAGGCAATACAGAAGGATCCAGGACCATTGTCTGGTCGACCTCCAAGTCTGTGGTATCTGCCCTCCTGGGTATTGCCATCGAGGACGGATACATCAACGATGTTTCCGATCCAGTTACAAAATACGTGCCCAGCCTTGCTGTGAGTGGGTATAATGGAGTCTCCATCGAAGATGTACTGCAGATGTCATCTGGCATCAACTTCAACGAGGACTATTTTGACGCGTCCTCTGACTTTAACAGGATGGCACCACGTTCTGTAGGGTTAGGAGGTCCACTTGAGGATGTCTTGCTTACCTTAGAGTCTGAACATGAACCGGGTACTGTCCGCGAGTATGCAAGTAGTGATACCCAGGTCTTAGGTATGGTAATCCGAGAAGCGACAGGCATAGATCTGGCCTCCTATACCGAGACGCGGTTGTGGAAACCTGCAGGTATGGAGTCTGATGCCTACTGGCTTACGGACAGCTCGGGTGTGGAGTCGGCTTTCGGAGGTTTTAATGCCACACTTCGTGATTTGGCTCGTTTTGGGAATATCTATCTACATGAAGGTTTCTGGAATGGTAAGCAGATTGTCCCTGCGGATTGGGTGAGAGCTTCGGTGACTGCAGATAAGGCCCATCTATTACCAAAAGGCGATTCTCTAGGGTATGGATATCAGTGGTGGGTGCCTTGGGGTAACGAGGGAGATTTTATGGCCATTGGCATCTATGGACAGGCGATTTATGTCAATCCCAGCCGTAATATAGTGATTGCCAAGACATCAGCCTACAAAGGGTATGAACGAGACGGTGAAGCGATGGAGCTAGAAAGTGTCGCTTTCATGCGGGCGATTGCTTCTGCCCTGGGGAAGGCAAGTTAGAATGACACTAGGTATTAGGATCAAAGCTTTGTTCTTGGATTGGCTTTTTATCTGTGCTTACTTGATTATTCTCCTCTTGGTTGCCATGACCGTGTTTTTAGTAGCACTTGATGGTATCCCCGACTTCACCCATGGTCAAGCTCAATGGATGGCAACGTTGACCTCTGTGGTACCGATCATCGTGATTTTCTCTATCATGGAAGGATCGCCGCCTTTCGGGTCTTGGGGCAAAAGAAAGACAAAGCTCCTAGTATCGTATAGGGGCCGGGCTCTACAGAGAAGTGTGCTGCGAAATTCCTTGAAATTCTTACCCTGGCAACTTGGACATATGAGTACAATTAACGGCATATATCGAGGCTTTGACCACTTGTCTTCCGCGATCTGTCTAGCATTATCAGTAATCCTTATAACTTCATATATCGGGATGGCTCTAAGGCGCAAAGATGGCCGGCACTTAGCAGATCTTATTGCCGGATCTAGGGTTGTGAAAAGCCCGTAGCAGGAAAGAGACTGCCCGTGTGTAATCTGTGATATAACAAGGGATAGGTAAGTCGGAAGATGTAATCTGCCTTGTTAAGAGATTGAGCCAGGTGTTAACGAAGCCAATTTTCCATGGGGAATTAGAGCTATCCCTTAGTATCAGTCTAGGAGCTAGTCTCTTCCCTGACGATGCCACAAACACAACGGAGCTACTGCATATTGCTGATCAAGCTATGTACCATATTAAGCGTCAGGGCGGGAATGGTTATTCTCTATATCGACCTGCAATGACTCCTTAACATAGAGGGTGGTTTTTTTGTGAGACAAATCCTATCTCTGCTTTATATCGGGTATCTACTCTTCATCATGCTACTTATTTTCTTCAGTGGCAAAAAGCCCCTTCAGCGCTTTAGCTGGCTCTTGGTGCTTACGTTCCTTCCCATTGTGGGACTTGTTATTTATCTCTTGCTGGGCAGCGAGAGCTATTGGGCTTACAGACGGAGGAAAATTCGCCAGCGCCACAAAGGTCTTTTCTCGGAACTTGACGATATCATACAAAGAAGTAACAATCCATCGAATAGGGAACTATCTCCCACCCAATGTTTTCATGAAAAGTGGTGTGGGAGTATGTTCACAGATGATAATGTTGTGGAAATATTCACCAATGGCGAACCGAAGTTTGCGAGCCTGTTTGAGGATTTAAGACAGGCAAAGGATCACATTCATGTGCAATATTTTACCATCCATAATGACCCCATAGGCCAAGAACTGATCGCTATTCTCAAAGAAAAAGCTAGCCAGGGAATTGAGGTTAAACTGCTGTATGACAGCTTTGGATGTTTTATGACGTTTGTAGGGCCTCTCTTTTGGGAACTGAAAAAGGCTGGTGGCAAGGTACGGGGTATTAGACCTTATGCCAGAGCTCTAAACTATCGAAACCATCGCAAACTCGTAATTGTTGACGGTGAGATAGGCTATCTCGGTGGAATGAATATGGGGGAGCGCTATGCACTTGGAGTCAGAGGTAAAGAGTGGCGTGATACCCATATCCGTCTAGCTGGGGGAGGGGTCCATGACCTACAACAGATTTTCATGTCGGACTGGATTGCCTCTACACGGAAAGAGCGTATTGGTTTTCGACATAGGTTGCGCCACTATTTTCCCAAACCCGACGACCCGTCCAAGGGACACAGGGACTTGCCTACACAGACTGTCGCCAACGGTCTCTACAACAAGTTCATCCATCAAGATGTGATCAACTTGAGCTACTTTAATCTCATTACTGGAGCCAAAAGGAGATTGTGGATTCAAACGCCCTATTTTCCGCCATCGGAACCCGTTTTACAGAGCCTGAAAACCTTGGCCTTACGAGGCGTTGATGTGCGTATCATGACCTCGAGTTATTATACCTTCGGTGGATTGTTTCACCATAATATCAAGAACTACTACTTCAGGCATCTTGTGGATAGTGGGGTAAGGGTTTTCAAGTACAAGGGCATTATGCACGCAAAGACCATGCTCATCGATGAGGACCTTCTGTGTATCGGTACAGTGAACTTGAACTACCGCAGCCTCGAGCTTGATGACGAGCTCTTTGTTTATTTTGAATCCCCAGAGCTGAACGACAAGTATGCAGACATTCTTACGAATGATGTAGCTCAGAGCGTTGAGTTGGACTATGTGAAATTTAGAAAGCAGACTCTGCGTTCCCGGGCGCTAGAGGCTATTGTTAGTCTCTTTTCTCCGTTGTCCTAAAATGCGGGTTGCTTTTTCTTCTTTGCGATGTATGATTAACGAAAGGGAGGGATGTTAGTGGAAAAGGCCTATCTTTATATTGTCCTTACCCGGACGAATACTATGATCTCGCGGCTGATTCACCTATTTACCCGTGATGAATATACGCACGCAGCTTTGTCACTCGATAAAGATTTGCAGGAAATGTATAGTTTTGCGCGCAAGTATACGCATAACCCTTTTATCGGCCGCTTTAAACACGAGCACCTTGAAGAAGGTATATATAAGCAGGCGAAGCACCTGCCAGGAGTCGTTTTGGAAGTCGAGGTGCCGCGGGAGAATTATGCTGAGGCTCGGGAGTTAGTGGAGCAATTCATAGCCAATCGTTCGCGATATAAATACAATTTTCGAGGTTTGATCTACGGGTTGCTAAATAGACCTACAACCAGGGACGACCGCTTCTTATGCTCCCAGTTTGTTTACTTTGTTCTTTATCAAAGTGGAATCGCGGATTTTCAAACCCCAGCGAATTTAGTCAGACCTGTCGATTTCTTGGGCCTAGACGCGCAAATTGTCTATCAAGGGGATCTTAAAGAACTGGTTGTTGAGCAAGAAACCAATTATCCTATTCGGATACGCCTCTATCGTTGGGTTCGGGAACGGCTATGGTCGACCAAAGCAAGTTAACTCCTCACAACGTGGGGAGTTTTTCACAATTGTAGGGAGGAGAAAAATGAACGAAGGGGTTTCCAAAAAGGAACAGGCTTCACAGAGGTTTTCAGCAAATATTGGTGTTTTTCGCTGTCCCATTTGTGGTGATGGTTTTGTGGCCAACACAGGTGGAGTGCGTTGTAGCCACAATCATTCCTTTGACCTGGCCCGTAAGGGCTACCTGAGTCTCTTCACGGGTCCCCAAGCCACGCAATATGACAAAGATCTCTTCTTAGCACGTAGGGAAGTGTTCGCCGCAGGAGTCTACGATCCGTTAGTTCGCGAGATCGTAGACTTGGTCAACGCATTGAACCTGGAAAAGCCATTGGTCTTAGATGCGGGGTGTGGCGAAGGCTCATTCTTAGCGAGATTTCATGAGTGCGTTCGGGATGCTAATCTACTGGGGATCGATATTTCACGCGATGGTATAGAGCTCGCTACGTCTTATCATGAGGCAGTTATGTGGTGTGTCGCAGATATAACTAGACTGCCGCTCCGCTCGAAGAGCACAGATGTAGTTCTTAGCATTCTCTCTCCGGCGAACTATCGCGAGTTTCAAAGAGTCTTGAAGCCTAGTGGGGTTGTAATCAAGGTATTGCCTGGAGAGGACTATCTACGAGAGATCCGTCAGCGCTTAGGGGGCATCGCCCCCTATTCCAACGACGAGGTCTTGGCAAAACTAGAGGACAGTGTAGACGTGCACCAGAAATCGCCCTTGCACTACAAGGTTGACGTAACCCCCAAGTTCTGGAAGGCTATGGTACAGATGACGCCCTTGAGCAAGCACCGCGAAGTTGTTGGTGAACCGCCCGAGAGTCTTACCATCGACTTGCAGATAATCCAAGGAGCTATGGTCTAAAGCACAAATAACCCCGGGCAGTGCAAGGGTTTTCCCAGGATCTGTCGAATTGTATAGTGTGGGATTTAATCAGCTGATTAGTTCGGGGGTTTTGGTCTGTGATGCTAGACGATTTAGACTTGGGGAGAAAACAGCGCATCCTGATCGTGGAGGACGTGAAACTGAATGCTCAAATTCTGATGAACGTTCTTAAGGATGATTATGATCTGAGGGTGGCCAATAACGGGTTGGAAGCATTAGCCATGGTGAAAGAGCAAATGCCTGACTTAATATTACTCGACATTGTTATGCCTGAAATGGATGGCTATGCGGTGTGTGCTCAGTTGCAGGGGGACCCAAACACCCGTGATATTCCGATCCTTTTTTTAACAGCCTTAGAGGGCGACAAGAACGAAGCCTATGGGATCGAGCTTGGAGCCATGGATTACATAAGAAAGCCATTTAATGTTCCCGTTGTCAAGGCAAAGATTCGCAATCACCTTGAACTGAAACGCTACAAAGACATTCTGAAGAGGGATATTCGGGTTGATGGGTTGACCAGGATTCCCAATCGGCGGCGTTTTGATGAAGCCTATGCCGAAGAGTGTAGTAGGGCCATGCGCAATAAGACACCTCTAGCAGTCCTAATGATGGATCTAGATTTATTTAAAGCCTACAATGATACCTATGGACACCTTCAGGGAGACGATGTTCTAAAACTTGTTGCCAAGACCCTTTACAACACCCTTCAGCGTCCCGGTGATCTCATCGCACGCTGGGGAGGAGAAGAGTTTGTGGCCCTCTTGCCGCAGACGGCGTTAGAAGGCGCTTGTCAAGTGGCTGAAAGGTTGCGTTTGGCTGTTATTGAGTTGCAGATCCCACACGAGGCCTCCGCCTACGGGAAGTTTTTGACCATTTCGGTGGGCGTTGCGGCATCGCAAGAAAAAGAGGGGCGAGCATCCTATGACATGCTCTTACAGAGGGCCGATGAGGCAGTTTATGCTGCGAAGAGGAATGGTCGAAATACTATCGTTGCCTTTAGACCATAGAAAAGAAGGGAAAGCTCTGAGGCTGATTCTTGAGGAAGAAAAGCGTCTGTTTGTCTTCCCAGTTGAGCAGGGGAAGACTCATTACAATACATTTTAAGAACTTATCGAGCATTTGATGAAGGCCAAACAATGGGTAGAATCGGCAGAGTTTGGCTTGCAGGAGGACAATTAGGTAAGAGGAGATGAGAATGGAGAAGACGCCCGGTGTAAGGGCGTCTTTTGTCGATTCTGTTGGAGGAGTATCATCCTTTTACAGCACCAGCCGATACACCTTTGGTGATTTGCTTTCTGAAGATCAAGTAGAAGACAACCATGGGCACAAGTCCAATCGTCAAAGCGGCAAATTGGCGGCCGTGGTCGGACGCTAAGGCACCAGAGAATTTGAGGATTCCAACCGGGAGGGTTCGAAGTGCATCGCGGGAGACGAGGATATTGATTAACATAAACTCATTCCACACGCCAGACACATTCAGAATAGCCAAGGTAACCCCTACGGGCTTTGCCATGGGAGTAATGATCGAAGCGAAGATTCGAAAATAAGAAGCTCCGTCGATGCGGGCGGATTCCACAACAGAGTCGGGAATGGACTTGATGAACTCAGTACACAGATAGATGCCGATGGGGAGGCCCATCCCAACATAGGGAATCAAAACTCCCAGGCGTGTGTCATAAAGGCCCACAGAAATGGCCATCAAGAAAAGGGGAACCATGATGGATTGGAGCGTGAGAAGAATCCCTATGATGAAGCTTCCATGTAAGAACGTAGTTGCTTTCGAACGAATCTTGGCAAAGGCGAAACCAGCCATGAGAGAGAAGGCAATTACGAGCAATGTTGAGACTGTGGTGAAGAATATGCTGTTTACAAACAAGGTGTCAAACTGCGCTAAGCGCCACGCAGTCGGATAATTACTAAACGTTGGATTTTGTGGCCAGCCAAGCAGGTTTAACTGAAATTCCGTGTTGGTCTTTAGAGAGCTAATAAAGAGCCAAAATAGAGGGTACAAGGTTAGAACTGTAAAAACCGCTACCATGAGGTAGACAAAAACTCTGAGGACAGGATGAAAGTCAGTCTTCTTGATGATCTGGTCCTTCATTATTCTCTGCCCCCAAACTTGGCCTCAGTAAATCTCACCATAAGGATTAGTGCAAAGCTAAGCAATACCATGAAAACGGAGATGGCATTGGCCAGTGGATATTTGGGCGAATGTCTAAACGCGTTGTCGTACATATATAGTGCTAGTACCGAGGTTCTACGAGCTGGATTGCCTCCAGTCATGGCGTAGAGCAGGTCAAAGCTCTTTAGGGATCCTGAGATAGCCAAAATGCAGGCGGTGACAATGACCCCAGAAAGGGCAGGCAGCATGATGCGGATTAGAACTTGCCATTCCGTTGCACCATCAATCCGAGCGGCTTCGATAAGGGCTGGATCGATTTTTTGAAGATTGGCTAGGAAGATAATCATGTAGGTGCCTGTATACATCCATAGAATGACAAAAAGGACTGGTAAAATCGCCAAGTTAGGATCAAAGAAGAGTTCGTTCTCCCAACCTGGTTGGAGTTTTTGCATAAACTCGGTAAAAGGTCCATAGGGAGAGAAAAAAGACTGCCAAAGTCGACCCACTATGATTGTGGAAATCACACATGGTAGGTAGATAATGGTTTGGAAAAAGTCGCCGAACCTGACCAGTTTTCGATGAATGACATATGCAAATAGAAATCCTAGGGGGATCTGGCCAAAGACAGACACAGCCATAATCAACCCGTTGTTTTTCAGTGAAATCCAAAAGTACTGATCCTTGAACATCCTTATATAGTGCGTAAAACCTACGAGCTGAATATTGGGATTGTTAAAAATCGGACCTCCGTTATAGCTAGTAAGACTGAGTATGAAGGAAAAAACCGTAGGGAATGCCATCACAGCCCAATACACTGCCACCGCTGGTAGAACTAGTAAAAGGTATGCACGGCGTTCCTCGGTCCACCAATGGGCAACCCTTTTCATGGAAACGCTCCTCCTTGGAAGAAAGGGGTGGGCCCAAGACGGAGCCGACCCCTTTGTGTAATTTCGCTTGTTATTGACGTGCAAACCAATCATCAAAAGCTTCTTGCGTTCTTTGGGCCACTTCCATAGGTGTTGCGAACCCTAGACCGATTTCTTGGAGACCGATGTTAATTGGTGTGTAGACTTCTCCTTCGAAAATGTTGTCAATAACTTCGGTAGTCACAAGAATATCTTCGTAGTAACGGATTCTCTCTACTACGAGAGGTTCGAGTTGATCAGAGGTGACGTCGACACGGCTTGGAATGGTACCAGCAGTTTCAAGACGCATTTTTTGGACTTCAGGACCTTGGAGCCATTTGATTAACTCCCAAGCTGCTGCTTCTTTGGCAGAACCAGCCTCGATTTTCGAGTTCATGCCGAAACCAACGCCTACAACACCAGAGGAGGATGCTGTGTTAATTTCTCCAGGGATGGCAGGAAAGATGGTCATCATGAATTCATGTTGTCTGCCAACGGGAATCAACGCTTCGCCAGTGGTTTGGTCGGTGAGGAAGTTGCTCACTTTCCAGTCTCCATCAATCATAAATGGAGCGCGACCGGTGGCAAAAAGCCCGTTTACTTCAGCATAAGAAGTCTGCATAATCTTGCGATGGAGAACACCGTCTTCATACATCTGGGCATAGAATTCAAGAGCCGAAACGAATTCGGGATCGGTGAACTTTGCTTCGCCGGCTAGGATCTCATTCAACTTGTCATCACCAACAAGACGACCTACAATCATGGAGAATAGGCAAGACTGAATTACCCAGTCGTCTTGGGCGCCCATTAGAATGGTATCTAAACCGTTGGCCTGTAGAACCGGAACCATTTCTACAAGCTCTTCATATGTTTTTGGCATGGAGAGTCCTAGGCTTTCCAGTAAGGGCAGATTCACATACAAGGCATGACTGGAGGTCATGGTCTGTGGTAATTCAGCTAAGTAGCCACCTGCTTGAGGTGCCAATACAGCTTCTTGGTAGTACTGAGCATCGTCGCCTAAGAGAGGTCTTAGGTCCTTCACTAAGCCAAGGGTGTGCAGAGAGGTAGAACGACCACCTGGCCACATATAGATGACATCTGGGAGTCTATCAGCTGCGGCATAGGCCTCGGTCTTCTGATGGAAAGGTTCTAGGAAGAGGTCTTCTCTCTCAACAATGATGTGAGGGTTGCGAATGGAGAATTCGTACCAAACCTCGTTGAGCTCCCTTTCTGCACCTGGAGAGGTGAGGTCAAAATAGTTCAGGACACTAATCCGAACCGGTTCTTCGGCCAACGTTGCAGGAACAAACACACTAGCCACTAAAAACAGAGCCAAAAGCAAAAGCGAAGACTTTTTAAGCATCAGTTTACCTCCTAGTATATTTTGATAGTGACAACGGCCAACCCAGCACTTCTGTAAGGACACCACCTCCTGGTTTTTTCTGTGACACTCAGCTCTACCGTTCAAAGGGCACGGAAGCGGGTGTAAACCAGTGGGAGACCACTAGTCCCGCTGCACCTAGGAGATCAGCCACGTCATCGAAACTTGAGCCGAGTATCGTTACACTTGAGGGAATAACGGATTGTTCCAAAATGGCGTCGTAGTATTCTTGGCAATACTCCACAATCTCATGTTTGAAGTTTCCCCAAACGCCTCCTATGGTAATCACTTCAATGTCAAGAATAATACCCCAATGGGCACAGGCCAAAGCCAGAGCAGATGCGGCTTCTTGGACAGCATATCTTGCGAACTCGTTGCCGCCTCGGGCCAGTTCGATAAATCCAGAGTGTGTGAGGTGCTGTCCTGTTGCGTCGTGGTAGCGTTCTTGGACAGCCTTAAAATAGACATAGGGTTCCAAACAACCTCGTTGCCCGCACCGGCAAAGTTTCGCTCCTGGGATTAGCGGCACATGACCAATCTCTCCCGTTACAAAGCGAGATCCTGTGAGCAGTGTCTGGTTGGAGATAATCCCAACGCCGGCTCCAGATTCGGTCTTAATATACATTGAATTGGTGGTTTCTCGAGCATTACCAAGCCAGAGCTCTGCCAAAGCACAAGCGTTAGCATCGTTTTCCAGCATCACTGGTAAACCCAGATCTTCGCCTAGCATATCCGAAACAGGCACGTCCTTCCAGCCTAGGTTAAGAGAGCGGATGACGATTCCGTCCACGGGATGGCAAATGCCAGAAGCAGCGACACCAACGCCTATAATATGTTCTTGTTTGATGGCGAGGGACGCAAACATGGTCCTCAAGGATGTTGCGACAGTGCCCAATAATACTTCGGGGGAAAGAGACTCCGGTTGTAGCTGTTCTTTAGCCAAAATTTGACCCTTAAGGTCAAGCAAGGCCACGATACAGTCATCACGTAGAAGCTTCACCGACGCAACGTACAGTTTAGTATGATCAATGTGGAGATAGATAGGGCGTCTGCCGCCGGTAGATTTTCCATGGCTTCCTTCTAAGACCACACCTTGCTGCATTAGCTCGCTGATGATCCTAGTGATGGTTGCCGGACTCATCCCTGTAAGCTCAGTCAGTTGTGAGCGGGAGCAATGGCCATGTTCATAAAGAGTCCGTAGTACGGTAGAAGCGTTGTAGGTCCGAACTAACCGCGTGCTATTAATATGTCGACTCATCATATCTCACCAACTTTTTTCCACTATGAAAACATCTAATGTTATCTTAACCTATAAATTGGTTTTTTGCAACACTTTCTTTCGCACTCTCTCTTTTGGAGAAGAGATTGAGAAAGTTTTGCAAGGACTCTGTTATACGAATGTGGAATAGGATACAAAACCGCAATTATAGGATTGTTGAAGGGGTAGATTTATGCTGAGACTAAGTGGTTCCAATTTGAGTGGTCATGATGTGGTGAAGTGCATTAGGCAAGGCTGGTCGGTGGCTTTAGATCAGGCCCAACTTGAAAAGGTCTCCAAGGCTCGAGATCTCGTTGTACAGTTGATCCGCCAAGGACGACCGGTTTACGGGATTAATACGGGCTTTGGTATGTTGGCTGATACGTCCATATCTGCACATAAAGTGGCTGAACTACAACGCAATTTGATTTTGAGCCACAGCTGTGGTGTGGGTGAATCCTTTTCTTGTGACGTTGTCAGAGCCATGATGATTTTGCGGGCCAATGCACTCATGAAGGGTCACTCAGGTGTTCGCCCCGAGGTCATAGAGCTCTTAGTGGAGCTTGTTAACAAGAATGTGACGCCACTGATACCTAGCCAAGGCTCTGTTGGTGCAAGCGGCGATTTGGTTCCCCTGGCGCACATGTCAGCGGTTCTATTGGGTGAAGGAGAGGCGTATTATGAGGGCCGGCTTTATCCTGGTGCCGAGGCTTTAAAGCGCGCTGGATTGACTCCAGTTACTTTGGAGGCAAAAGAGGGGCTAGCCTTGATTAATGGAACACAAGCCATGACCGCCCAGGGAGTTTTGGCACTTTACGATAGTGACATCCTATTGAAGACGGCCGATGTGTCCAGTAGTTTGACATTAGAAGCGCTTTGCGGCATTCCCGCTGCTTTTGATGAACGGGTCCACACAGTACGATCCCACCGGGGCCAAGTTGCCACGGCTGCTAATTTAAGAAGACTTTTGGCAGGCAGCGAACTTGTCTACGGCACAGAGCACGAGAAAGTTCAAGACGCTTACTCTCTGCGCTGTATTCCACAAGTTCATGGCGCATCGAAGGATGCCTATGGTTATGTTGAAGGGGTGCTACATACAGAAATTAACTCGGTAACAGATAATCCCATTTTGTTCCCGGAAGATGGTGATGTGATCTCTGCAGGGAATTTCCATGGGCAACCGGTGGCATTAGCTTTGGACTTCTTGGGCATAGCCCTTGCTGAAATTGGTAATATAGCAGAACGGCGTATTGAACGCTTAGTCAATCCTCAGCTGAGTGGATTGCCGCCATTCTTATCGGAAGCCAGCGGGCTCAATTCGGGTTATATGATTATCCAATACACAGCTGCTGCCCTTGTGTCCGAGAACAAGGTGCTTTCTCATCCAGCGTCCGTTGATTCCATACCTACTTCTGCTAACCAAGAGGATCATGTAAGCATGGGATCTATTTCCGCCCGCAAAGTGCTCAGCATTCTTGCTAACGTACAGAACATTGTAGCCATCGAGATTTTATGTGCCTGCCAAGGTTTAGAGTTCAGGGATAGAAGGAAACTAGCCCCGGCAACCAGGGCAGTCTATGATTTGGTGAGGGCTCATGTTCCGCCGCTAAAAAATGATCGTTTCTTAGAGCCTGAGATCAAAGTAGCAAGGAATTTGGTTGTCTCTGGCAAAGTATTAGAGGCAGTGGCAGAAATCATTGGAAGCGCAAAATAGGAGGTAATGTAATGATCCGAGCACCACGAGGAGCAAAACTGAATTGTAAAGGTTGGCATCAAGAGGCGGCTCTGCGCATGTTGATGAACAACTTGGATCCTGAGGTGGCTGAACGGCCAGAGGATCTTGTTGTGTATGGAGGTAGCGGTAGAGCAGCCCGTAATTGGGAAAGCTACGAGGCTATCGTGCGTACCCTGAAGACCTTGGAAGAAGATCAGACACTATTGGTTCAATCAGGGAAGCCAGTGGGTGTCTTTCGGACCACTCCGCAGTCGCCTCGAGTACTTATAGCCAACTCTAATCTGGTTCCAGCCTGGGGCACTTGGGAACATTTTAACGAGCTGGAGAAAAAGGGTCTGATGATGTATGGACAGATGACTGCTGGAAGCTGGATATACATAGGTACCCAGGGAATTTTGCAGGGGACCTACGAGACCTTGGCAGAACTTGCCCACCAACACTTCGGAGGGTCCCTGAAAGGTCGTTTGGTTTTGACTGGCGGACTAGGGGGAATGGGTGGCGCCCAGCCACTAGCTGTGACCATGAATGGCGGTGTGGCTATCGTGGTTGAAATTGATCCGAAGCGTATTGAAAAGAGGATTGCCACGAGGTACTGCCAGGTGTCCACAGATAGTATCGATGAAGCTTTGCGCCTGGCCAAAGAAGCCCAAGAAAAGGGTGAAGCACTATCCATAGGCCTTCTGGGCAATGCCGCAGAAGTCTTGCCCGAGTTTGTCAAGCGAGGCATCACGCCCGATGTGGTCACAGATCAGACGTCGGCCCACGATCCCTTAAATGGTTATATTCCTTTAGGTTATAGCGTCGAAGATGCAGCTATGCTTCGTGCAGAGGATCCCGACCGTTATATAAGGCTGTCCAAGGAATCCATGGGTGCCCATGTCCAAGCGATGCTTGATTTGAAGGAGCGGGGGGCAGTCACCTTTGATTATGGTAACAATATTAGACAGCAAGCTAAGGATGTAGGTGTGGAAAACGCCTTCGACTTTCCTGGTTTTGTCCCAGCCTATATTAGGCCCCTTTTCTGTGAGGGCAAGGGTCCTTTCCGCTGGGTAGCATTATCTGGCGATCCAGCTGACATTCACAAAATCGACGATAAGCTTTGTGAGGAATTTGCAGACAATGAGCGTCTCGTACGCTGGATTAAGATGGCGAAAGAACAGGTGGCCTTTCAGGGGTTACCCTCACGTATTTGCTGGCTTGGCTATGGTGAGCGTGCTCGCTTCGGCCTTTTGATCAATGAAATGGTGCAATCTGGCGAACTATCGGCACCAATTGTCATTGGGCGAGATCACCTGGATGCTGGTTCTGTGGCCTCACCACACCGGGAGACGGAAGGTATGCGAGACGGTAGTGATGCTGTGGCAGATTGGCCAATCCTAAATGCTTTGGTGAACGCCTGTGCCGGTGCTAGCTGGATCTCTTTGCACCACGGCGGGGGAGTTGGAATTGGTTATTCCATTCACGCCGGCATGGTTGTAGTGGCTGACGGTACCGACGAAGGTGCTAAACGTCTAGAAAGGGTTCTAACATCAGATCCGGGAATGGGTGTTGTGCGCCATGTTGACGCGGGTTATGATTTGGCCATCAAAACAGCTCGGGAAAAAGGGATTCGAGTACCTATGTTAGAGAAATAGGAGGGATACTTCATGACTCAAACGCAAATTGTACAATGTGTTCCCAACATTAGTGAAGGCCGCCGCTTAGATGTGGTAGAATCGATCATTGATCAAGTTCGCCAAACCGAAGGTGTGAAATTACTGGACTATTCGTCAGACCATGATCACAACCGCTCGGTCATTACGTATGTGGGCGATTTGGCAAGTGTTCGGGAGGCGAGCTTCCGTTTGACGAAAGAGGCCGTCCGCTTGATCAACATGGAAGAGCACCAAGGTGCCCATCCCAGGATTGGTGCGGTTGACGTGATTCCCTTTATTCCCATTGAAGGAATAACAATGGAGGAATGTGTAGAAGGCGCCAATGCCCTTGCAGAGCGCATCAACAAGGAGCTTAGTGTTCCCACCTATCTATATGGAGAGGCAGCAACCAAGGTGGCGAGGAAGAATCTTAGCAATATTCGTAAGGGCAACTATGAAGGTCTTAAAGAATCGATTCGCGAGGAAGAGAGGCATCCAGACTTCGGTGAGCCCAAAATGCATGAAACGGCAGGGGCTACAGTTGTGGGTGCTCGTATGCCCCTGGTAGCCTTTAACGTGAATTTGGGGACCAATAAGAAGGAAATTGCAGACACCATAGCCAGAAACATTAGAGAACGCAATGGTGGCTTCAGGAACGTGAAAGGTATGGGCGTCGCCCTAGAAGAGCGTGGAGAAGTACAGGTTTCTATGAACCTTGAAAACTATCAAGCCACGCCCATTTACAGAGTGCTTGAGACAATCCGCCGCGAAGCTGCGCGCTACGGCGTACCGGTTGTAGGCACAGAGCTCATTGGCTTGGTACCTCAACAAGCCCTGCTAGATGTGGCCAATTGGTATTTGCAACTCGAAGACTTTGACTCCAATCAGGTCTTAGAGAATCGCCTGCGGTAGGAGGGATGAAAGTGGGGAACAGGGTCGTGATCGACCTTTTGATTAAGAATGGGCAGGTGGTAACTGCTGCTCACAAAGGGTATCCAGTGCGTGGAAAACAGATGAAGCAACTAAAGGTCATCGACGAGGGCTGGGTGGCTTGTACAGGGAATACGATCGTAGCGGTGGGGACAAGGGAGACCTTGGAAGGCCAACTAGAAATCACCGAAAAGACTCAGGTGGTTGATGCTACCGGCCAGGTTGTAACTCCTGGGCTTGTTGATCCCCACACCCATTTAATCTTTGGGGGAAGTAGAGAAGACGAATTCTATCTCAGGGCCCAAGGTGCAGATTATATGGATATTATGGAGGCTGGTGGAGGTATCGCCAGCTCTGTTCGGTCCACAAGGAAGGCATCCCTAGATGAATTGGTTGCTCTAGGTAGGCAGCGTCTAGATTGGATGCTCAAAATGGGTGTGACTACAGTTGAGTGCAAAAGTGGTTATGGTCTGGACTTGGATACTGAACTAAAGCAGCTAGAAGCAGTGCGCATTCTCCAGCGAGAGCAGCCGGTCGAGCTTGTATCCACCTTTCTAGGTGCCCATGCCTGGCCCGACGAATTTAAGGATGACCAGGAAGGGTATGTGGATTTCTTAATAAATACGGTCCTCCCTAGGATTAAGGACGAAGATTTGGCAGAGTATGTGGATGTGTTCACCGAGAAAGGTGTTTTTTCTGTGGATCAGAGTCGCCGGATCTTCCAAAAGGCCAAGGAGCTAGGTTTCAAGCTTCGCATCCATGCCGATGAGATGAACACCTTAGGTGGCGCGGAGCTCGCTGCGGAACTGGGGACGTCCAGTGCTGATCATCTGCTCATGATTTCAAACGACGGAATTGAAGCTCTAAGCAAGAGTGATGTCATCCCTGTTTTATTACCAGGCACTGCCTTTACACTTCGCAAGCCCTATGCACCGGCCCGCAAAATGCTGGATGCTGGTTTGCCCCTGGCGCTAGCTACGGACTTTAATCCCGGATCGTGCCCCACAGCAAGCTTGGGACTGGTCATGTCTATCGCCTGTCTATACATGGCCATGACTCCTGAAGAAGTTTTCCATGCAGTAACGATTAATGCAGCCTATTCTCTGGGACGCAGTGACCGCTTAGGTAGCATTGAAGTTGGAAAGCAGGCCGATCTCGCGATCTTTGATGTGGACAACTTTAAAAAGATACCTTACTTCTTTGGAGTGAACTTGGTGACAACTGTGGTTAAAGCAGGCCAGGTGATCTGAGGTTGAAACATGTAGAAAGTGGTGGTGTTTTGTTAACTGAATTGACGATTCAAGAGTTTGCTAAAAATTTGGGCTCAGAAAAGCCTGCACCTGGGGGAGGTAGCGCCTCGGGATTGGCTGGTGCCCTCGCTGGTTCGTTGGTGAAAATGGTGGCTCACCTAAGTGGCGAAGGTCAAGAAGAGACTATTTCCTGTTCACGGGTGCTCGCCAATGAACTGCTTGATCTTGTCAATCGGGATACAGATGCGTTTAATCAAGTGATGGCATCGTTCAAGCTTCCCAAGGAAACCGACGAAGAGAAGAAGGAGCGCCGCCAGGCTATCCAGGCTGCAACTCGCCTGGCCACAGAAGTACC
>DIPH01000020.1:144434-167621 GCA_002424045.1 Firmicutes bacterium UBA5493
CGCCTGGCCACAGAAGTACCCTTGAGAATCATGGAAGTCTCTTTAGAAGTTTTGACTCTAGCCAAAGAAATGGCATTCCATGGTAACAAAAACGCCCTAAGTGATGCTGGAGTTGCAGGTCTTTTGGGTGTAGCTGCATGCAGGGGAGCATCTTATAATGTACTTATAAATCTTCCGGGCTTGAAGGATGAAGAGTTTGTATCCTCCACCAAGAAACGCCTCGGGGAGCTGCTGAACGAGGTCGACGATCTCGAACAGACAATTGGCGAGCATGTTCGAGGAGCTCTGAGCTAAAGACCGGAAAATTGCCTGAGGTTTCCATCGGAATGGGTGCGATTCCGCAAGGGGTCCGCACCCTCTTTGATCAATGTTGGGGAGTGGGATACAGTGATTGTCCTAAAGCACTACACACACGAACTCGATGAACTGGAACTAGGCAGTGGTTTTTTTGAGGGGTGGCCTAATCCACCGAGCGAAGAAATGCATAGGCGGATTTTGAAGGAGAGCTATTTGGCACTGGTTGCAGTTGACACTGAAACGAACCAAGTTGTGGGTTTCGTTAACGCTATTAGCGATGGTGTCCTTTCAGCTTACATTCCTCTTTTGGAGGTGTTGCCGGTTTATCGCAATCAGGGGATTGGAGCCAATCTGGTTCGAACCCTGTTAGACGAACTGCAAGATCTGTACATGATTGACTTATGCTGTGATCAAGAACTGCAGTCTTATTATGTCCAGCTGGGGATGATCAAATCCTACGGAATGATCTATCGGAATTATCGGGCTCAAAGTGGCAAATCCCCTTCCAAATGAACAAAAAGTTAGGCTCGCAACAGGCTGTCAGGGGAGTGCCATGCTTGACAGCATGGCGCGTACTGTGGTAGAATTTGATCCAATAAACGTTCACTCTCACTGGGCAATGAAGGAATAAGTAGCGAGCCATGGGTATTTAGAGAGCAGGCTGGTTGGTGCAAAGTCTGTAGAACATGGTTTGGAAGGTTTCGACCATCCTAAGCGAATTACACTCTGGAGCTTGAGCAGACATCGCGACTGGCCTGAACTGTTTCGAGATGCAAGCTGCTTCGGACACCATCCGTTATCATGGCGAAGGCAGCTCTTTTTAAACCAAGAGCTCGCGAATTAAGGTGGTACCACGGGTTCTCTCGTCCTTTAGGGATAGGGAGAATTCTTATTTTAAGGGGGAATTCTCATGGCAAATGCATTTGATGTGTTGGAAGAGCGAGGTTTCATTGAACAGGGAACACATCCCGAAGAGCTTAGGGAGCTTTTGGGTAAGGAGTCGGTCACGTTTTATATTGGTTTCGATGCCACCGCATCAAGTCTAACCATGGGCCATTTGATTCCACTCATGAGCATGCTACACCTCTACAGGGCCGGACATCGCCCCATATTTCTTTTGGGCGGAGGCACCACCATGATTGGTGACCCTTCGGGTAAGTCTGACATGCGCCAAATGCTCACCATCGACACCATCAATAACAATGTGGAGAGTTTTCGGAGACAATTCTCTAAGTTCGTAAACTTTGATGACGGCTCCGCTATTCTCGAAAACAACGCTAATTGGCTGTTGGACTTGAATTTCATGGAATTTATGCGGGAGGTGGGTAGACACTTCTCTGTTAATCGCATGCTCACCATGGAGGCGTACAAGTCACGACTGGAATCGGGCCTCACCTTCCTAGAGTTTAGCTACCTGCTCATTCAATCCTACGACTACCTTGAGCTGTTCCGCCGTCACAACTGCCGGTTACAAATGGGAGGCAATGACCAATGGTCCAACATTATTGGCGGGTACGAACTGGTCCGTAAAGTAGAAGGAGAGCCTGTGTATGGCCTTACGTTAAAGCTCCTCACCACAAGTGCTGGAACGAAAATGGGCAAGACGGAGGCCGGTACCATATGGCTTGATAGTGAACGAACCAGTGCTTATGACTTTTACCAATACCTGCGAAACGTGGATGATGCTGACGTAGAGCGCATGCTCGCTCTCCTGACGTTTTTGCCCATGAAAGAAGTGTGCCGCTTAGGTGCTCTTGAAGGTTCCGAAATCAACCAGGCCAAAGAGGTTCTGGCCTTTGAAGTCACGAAATTCGTACACGGTGAGGAGGAAGCTAACAAGGCTGAAGCTACCGCTAAAGCACTCTTCGGTGGTGGTGGCGTCGATGAAAATATGCCATCGACTACTCTGCCTAGAGCAAACTTTGACGATGGGATGGACATTTTGAGTTTGCTCACAGAAACCGGTTTGGCTTCAAGTCGCAGTGAGGGGCGTCGCTTGGTGCAACAAGGAGGCGTAGCCTTAGGAGATGGGCGAATGGAGGACATTGACTACTTGGTGACCATGCAGGATTTTTCAGGTGATGAATTAATCATCCGCAAGGGGAAAAAAGTCTACCACCGAGTGGTGTTAGAACAATAGAAAAACGGACGAAAAAGCTAGGCTACCCCTAGCTTTTTTTCTTGACCAAAAAATAGTTTTCGTGTAAAATAGTTTTGTGTTTGTAATTATTTGCTTGGTAAATAAAATGAGGTGAATGGATTGGCCAATTCAGATCTAGTTATGGAGTTTGTGGAAATGCTACACGGACTTAGACATTATAAAGGGTGGTACCGTGGGCATCCCTTGCCCGTTCGAAAGAATGCTATGGTGCTCTTAATGTTTCTCCATCATCATCTTCCCAAGGACAGCCCGGGACTTCAGCCTTCGGAGCTGGGCGAGCTCTTGAAATTGACGCGCCCAACGGTAACGACTTTGGTTAACTCCCTTGAAGAACATAGTCTCGTAGAACGAATCAATGACGAGGAGGACCGTCGAGTCGTGTTCGTGAGACCAACAGAGCAGGGGCTGGCCTTGGTGCAACAAGCCAAGCAAGAGTTCGCCAGGAGCATTGAGGAGATCATGGATCATTTGGGGCCCGAAGACGGAAAAGAGTTGGTACGCATTACCCGAAGGGTACGTACGTTTTTGGAAAGCAGGCAGAACGACCGAGATGGGGGCGGGCCCACATGTGGAGACTGAGAACATACGTTAAGCCTTACCTTGCCACAATCGTCACAGTCATGGCCTTGGTATTTCTGGAGGTCATGGCTACGCTGAAGCTTCCCGACTTGATGAGTGATATTGTGGATCAGGGTATCGCTAGGGGTAATATCCCTCTAATTTGGAGCACTGGCGGGATCATGCTCGCTGTGGCCCTCGCAGGAGTATTATGCGCCGTAGCGGGGAATTTTCTAGCGTCGAGAGCTTCAACCAGGTTCGGGCGGGACCTGCGCTTTGATATCTTCAGCAAAGTAGGCAAATTTGCTCCTCGGGAGTTTAACAAGTTCGGAACGGCATCCTTAATCACTCGTACAACCAACGATGTGCAACAGGTGCAACAGATCTTCCATATGAGCATGAGGATGGCTATGCGAGCACCTTTAATGGCTGTTGGTGGTGTGTTAATGGTTGTGAGGAAGGATTCCAACCTGGCGTTGATTCTGCTTGGTTTGATTCCTGTCATCGGTCTGGTCATTACCTATGTCATTGTCAAAGGTGTGCCACTTTTCAAGAGTTTACAGAAGAAACTCGATCGACTTAATTTGGTCTTGCGCGAACAACTCATGGGAGTTCGCGTCATCAGGGCCTTTGATAGGGGATCCCGCGAACAAGAGCGCTTTGATGATTCCAACCGCGACCTCACCGAAACGGCCCTAAAGGTGAATCGTCTGATGGTAACTTTGCTACCCCTTTTGGGTTTGATCGTTAACTTCACCAACATCGTGATTATCTGGTTTGCAGCTAGACGGATCGATCTGGGTGCCATGCAAGTAGGCGATTTGATGGCCTTTTTGCAGTATACGATGCAAGTTTTCATGGCGGTGATGATGCTGTCGATGATCTTTGTGATGCTTCCCAGGGCATCGGCCTCCGCGGAGCGAATTATAGAGGTGTTGGACACCGAAGTTTCCATTACCGATCCTAAAGAGCCAGAAACCATAGAATCCAATCTCGGCATCGTTCGGTTTGAAGATGTGACCTTCAGTTATCCAGGCGCTGCTAAACCTGTCTTGAGTAATATTACCTTTACTGCCCATCCTGGGCAAACCACTGCCATCATCGGAGGAACGGGATCAGGCAAATCTACAATTCTGGACCTAATTCCGAGATTCCATGATCCAGAGGAAGGCCAGATTACTTTGGATGGGGTGGATATTAGGAGTCTAACACAACGAGAATTGCGTTCGCGGCTGGGCTATGTGCCGCAGAAGGCTGTGCTATTCTCAGGTACTGTGGCCTCGAATATTCGAGGCGGTAAGCAGGATGCCACCGACGAAGAGGTCATGGAGGCGGCCCGTGTAGCTCAAGCGACGGAGTTCATTAAAGAACGGGACGATGGCTATGAAAGTTATATTTCCCAAGGGGGAACCAATGTCTCCGGAGGGCAAAAGCAAAGACTGTCGATTGCTAGAGCTGTGGTTAGAAAGCCCAAAGTATACCTACTCGATGACACCTTTTCGGCATTGGACTACAAGACTGATGCTCGTTTACGCACGGATTTAGCCAAGTCTGCAGAAAATGCCACCATTATTGTGGTCGCTCAACGTGTGAGTACAATTTTCCATGCTGATCAAATCATCGTCCTTGATGAGGGCAAAATTGTGGGGCAGGGAACCCACGAAACCCTTTCAAGAGACTGTGCAGTTTATCAAGAAATTGTGGCTTCCCAATTTGGAGAGGAGGCTGTTTCATGAGTAAAGAGACCGAAAAAAGAGGACCCAAGGGTGGGGGCGGCGGATTTGGACCCCGTGGTATAGGGCGACCCGTAGACAAGGCTAAAGATTTCAAGGGAACGCTGAAACGCCTTGCACGCTATATGGGACAGTATAGATGGAGTTTGGTCATCGTCTTTATGGCAACACTCCTCAGTACCCTCTTTAGCATCCTAAGCCCGAAGATTCTGGGCCAAGCCACTACCGTTTTGTTTGACGGGATGCTCAGTAAGCTAGAGGGTTTGCCTAACGCAGGCGTGGATCTTGCCGCCATAGGGCGAATTCTCCTTGTCTTGAGCAGTGTGTATGTGCTTAGCGCGATTTTTAGCTATATTCAGCAGACCGTCATGGTAAATGTGGCCCAGAAGACTGTGTACAATATGAGAAAGGACATCAACCAAAAGTTGGCTCGGTTACCCTTGAAGTACTATGACACGACATCCCATGGCGATACACTGAGCCGGTTTACAAACGATGTAGATGTCATCAGCCAGAGTCTACAACAAAGTGTCATTGAGATGATGTCCTCGCTAATTAGCATTATTGGTGTTACAATTATGATGTTGACCATTAGTCCTATCCTTACACTCCTTACTGCGGGAATGCTGCCCTTAAGCGCAGGGATCAGCGCGTTTATTGCCTCACGTTCGCAGAAGTTCTTTGTCAGGCAACAGAATATTCTCGGACAGCTCAATGGACATGTGGAAGAAACCTTCACAGGGCACACTATTGTTAAGGCCTATGGTTTGGAGCATGAAGCGGAGGAAGCCTTCAAAGAAGTCAACGAAGAACTCTATGCCAATGGATGGAAAGCCCAATTTGTATCGGGAACCATCATGCCCCTAATTCGCTTTGTGGGCAATATCGGTTATGTAGTGATTGCAGTTGTGGGCGGCGTTTTTGTTACCCAGGGAACGATAACGATAGGTAACGTGCAGGCATTCATGCAGTATTCGCGGCAGTTTGGCATGCCCATTACGCAGCTTGCCAGTATCGCCAACATCCTCCAATCGACAGTGGCAGCGGCTGAGCGCGTTTTTGAGCTCTTGGATGAAGAAGAAGAAGCAGCGGATGCACCTGACGCCAAAGCCTTGCATGAACCCAAGGGCAAAATCGGCCTTCATGGCGTGAGCTTTGGTTATGATGCAGACAAACCTGTACTCAAGGACCTAAATCTTGATGTGCATCCTGATCAGCTGATTGCCATTGTGGGACCAACAGGTGCCGGTAAAACGACTCTGGTGAATTTGTTGATGCGGTTTTACGATGTGAAACAGGGTACCATTACCTTTGACGATCACAATATCCTCGACCTCACGCGGAGTAATCTGCGCACCATGTTTGGAATGGTGTTGCAGGATACCTGGTTGTTTGAAGGAAGTATCAAAGAGAATATTGCCTACGGCCGGGAGGGCGCTTCGGACGAGGAAATCTTCGAGGCAGCTAAAGCCGCCCATGTCGATCATTTTATCCGCACCTTACCTCAGGGATATGATACTGTTCTGACGGAAGATGCTTCCAGCATCTCTCAGGGTCAACGGCAGCTGTTGACGATTGCCAGGGCGATTTTGGCTGACCCTGTTGTGCTCATCCTTGACGAAGCTACAAGTTCTGTGGACACCCGTACCGAGCGCTTGATTCAAGAGGCCATGGCTCGACTAATGGAAGGGCGAACAAGTTTTGTGATAGCCCACCGCCTGTCCACAATTTTGGACGCGGATCAGATCTTGGTCATGAACCATGGTGAAATTATAGAACAGGGAACCCATCAAGAGTTGCTTGAGCAGAAGGGTTTTTATGCCGAACTGTATAACAGTCAGTTTGTGGCGGCGTTGGCTTAGAGACGGGGTGTGGTTGTGCAACGAGTCGTTATTGGAATGTCAGGCGGGGTTGATTCCTCTGTAGCAGCATTAGTACTCAAAGAAGCAGGTTATGAAGTGATCGGTGTATTCATGAAGAACTGGGACGACCAGGATGAAACCGGCGCTTGTACAGCAGATGCTGATTATGATGATGTGAGACGTGTCTGCGATCAGATTGGTATTCCTTATTATACTGTAAATTTTGAACAGGAATACTGGGATCGGGTCTTTGTGTACTTTCTCGAGGAATACAAAAAAGGTCGAACTCCCAATCCAGATGTGATGTGCAATAAGGAAATCAAGTTTAAAGCATTTCTGGAGAAGGCGATGCAGCTAGAAGCAGACTTTTTAGCCACCGGTCACTATGCCCAGATCGGACAGGAATCGGGTATGTTTACCCTGTACAGGGGACTGGATCAAAGTAAGGATCAATCCTACTTTCTTTACACTTTGGGCCAGAAGCAGCTTGCCAAGACACTTTTCCCCATAGGTCACATGACGAAGAAGGAAGTGAGGCAGAAGGCTGTAAGAGCCGATTTGGCCACGGCTCGTAAGAAGGATAGTACTGGAATTTGCTTTATTGGCGAGAAGGACTTTAAAGCGTTTTTGTCGCAGTATCTGCCGGCCCAGCCCGGTGAGATGCGCACCCTTGAAGGCGAGCTCAAAGGATATCATGATGGGTTAATGTATCACACCTTGGGCCAGCGCAAAGGTTTAGGCATTGGTGGCGCCGGTGAACCGTGGTTTGTGGTGGGCAAAGACCTAGCTACGAACACTCTCTTGGTGGCACAAGGAGGCGAACACCCCGCTTTATATACGGAAGGGCTCAGGGCCCTGGATCTGAGCTGGGTTTCAGGTGAACAGCCTGCTTCTAGCTTTGAATGTACAGCCAAATTCCGGTATCGCCAGCCTGACCAAAGTGTAACAGTGCAGCTTGTAGATACAGGTGCAGAAGTTGAATTTCACAAAAAGCAAAGGGCGATCACTCCAGGGCAAGCCGTGGTCTTTTATGACGGGCCTATCTGCCTAGGCGGGGGCACAATTGAAGAGACTTGGGGGTAAGGAAGATGCTTGTTGGTACCTTTGTTGTACAAGTCCATATTCCTGGTGCCACCTCGCTGAAGGATAAGCGAAGGATTGTGAAGGGTATGATCGCCAAGGTGCAAAATCGCTTCAACGTTTCCATTGTGGAGTTAAATAGTGGGGATCTGTGGCAGAGGGCTACCATAGGTATAGCTATGGTTGGTGATAACCAGGACCATATAGAGAGGCAGTTGCAGCTTTTGCTTAATTTTCTGGATGCCGAGCCACGCTGGGAGGTAACCCAGGTGCATCTGGATTGGAATTAAAGGGTTTATCGTTTTTATGAGGAAATTGGTACGTAGATGTTAGATCGGAGGTCGAGGATGAACGAGAAAATTGCCATAATGACGGATAGTACGAGTGATATTCCAAAGCACATCGCCGAACAATACCATATTCAAGTTGTTCCGCTTAGGATTTTGTATAAAGAACACGAATACAGGGACCAGGTGGACATAACGGCAGAAGAAGTGTACCGGCGATTACCCATTGAAGTGCCGAGCACATCATTGCCATCGCCTAGTGATGTGCTTGACTTGTTTGAACGGTTGAAAAAGGAAGGCTTCACCCATGTATTGGCCATCCACATATCTTCAGGATTAAGTGGAACGGGGCAGCTGATTCAGAACCTGTCACAGCAGGTGGACGATCTAGTGATCAAAGTCATCGACTCTAAGAACATTTCTATGGGATTAGGATATACAGTGATTGAGGCTGCACGGGAGTTGGCTCGGAATGCGAGCTTTGAGTCGGTATGTAATCATGTGCAGGAGATTCTAGCTAAGATGAAAGTTTATTTTGTCTTGGAGACCCTCGAATATCTCACAAAGGGGGGGAGAATCGGTAAGGTCGCGGGTACGCTGGGGCAGATGCTTAACCTCAAACCAATAATCACTGTTAATGAAGAAGGGGTTTACACGACTCATGCAAAGGTGAGGGGACGCAAAAAGTCTGTTGATCGACTTTTTGAGACGATTAAAGGGCATTTAGCTAGGCCCATGCATAACGTGGCCGTTTGTCATGGTGCAGCTTTTGAGGAAGCGCAAGAGCTTATGGAGCGCATCAAAAGACATGGTAACGTTGGCGAAGTGCTTATGGGTCATGTTAGTCCTGTGATTGGCGTACACACAGGGCCTGGGACTTTAGGGTTCGTTGTCTATCAAACAGACTAATACCTTAAGGAGGTACATTCGTAAATGGCAGAGAAAGCATCGTTGAGATTGGAAGTAGTGCTAAATCGACCTAGTACTCGTTTTAATCTATCTGCAGCCCAATTGGCAGAGGCGGCTATACGGAGAGGGGAAGGAAGGTTTTCCTCTACCGGCGCTTTTTCAACATCAACGGGGAAGTACACCGGTCGATCACCAAAGGACAAGTTCATTGTGGAAGACGACGTCTCCCGTGATACAGTAGCATGGGGATCCGTAAACGTTCCATTCAGTGAGGAACGATTTAGGGAGATCTTTCAGATGGCCTTGGATTATCTCGAAGAGCTTGATGAGCTATTTGTATTTGATGGCTATGTGGGGGCAGATCCCGAGCATCAAATGTCGTTGCGAGTGATCAATCAGTATGCGTGGCAAAACCTTTTTGCGCGTCAGCTTTTCATACGTCCTTCGCGTGATGCGCTCAAATCCCACAAGCCACAGTTTACTGTCATCGCCGTGCCAGGCCTGACAGCAGTGCCAGAACGTGATGGCACAAATTCAGAGGCCTTTGTAATTGTCTCCTTCAAAGAAAGGGTTGTACTCATCGGTGGTAGTGCATATGCCGGGGAGATCAAGAAATCGATTTTCTCGGTAATGAACTACTTGCTCCCCTCGGAAGGTGTTTTGCCAATGCACTGTTCGGCAAATGTGGGACAAGATGGTAGGACAGCACTCTTTTTCGGTCTTTCTGGAACAGGCAAGACGACCCTTTCGGCTGATCCCAAGAGACAATTAGTTGGCGATGACGAACATGGTTGGTCCACGCGAGGCATCTTTAACCTCGAAGGTGGTTGTTACGCGAAATGTATCAATCTCTCCAGGGAGCATGAACCGCAAATCTGGAATGCAATTCAGTTTGGATCGGTCTTAGAGAATGTGGTCTTGGATCCCTTCGATCACATAGCCGACTATGACGACGGTTCTCTAACCGAAAATACCAGGTGTGCTTATCCGCTGGATTATATCCCTGGGCGAGTTGATCCTAGCATGGCTGGTCATCCTACAGCCGTTATCTTTTTGACTGCCGATGCCTTCGGAGTATTGCCACCCATCAGCATATTAGAAGATGAGCAGATCATGTATCACTTTATTTCTGGGTATACGAGCAAACTAGCTGGTACCGAACGGGGTATCAAACAACCTGAGGCAACGTTTTCTGCCTGTTTTGGTGAACCCTTCTTGCCTCTGAGCCCCTTGGCCTACGCAACGATGCTTAAAAGTAGGGTTAACAAGTACGGTGCTAAGGTTTATCTGATTAACACTGGTTGGTCTGGTGGACCTTACGGGGTTGGCGAGAGAATTTCTTTGAAGTATACCAGACAAATGGTGACGATGGCCTTGTCTGGAAAGCTTGATGACGTGGGAACCCGCATCGATCCCATTTTTGGCTTCAAGGTGCCTACCACATGCCCAGGAGTTCCAGAAGAGATTCTAGACCCTAGACAAACTTGGACAGACCCAGAGGCGTATGATGGCAAAGCGAACGAACTAGCCAGAGCGTTTCAGGACAATTTTAGGCTCAAGTACGCGGACTTAGCACCTGAAGTTCGCAGAACCGGGCCCATTGCTCGCTAAAACAGTTTCATTGGGGTGGAGATAGTGTTTAAGGTAGTAGTAGATGCGGATGCTTGCCCGAGGGTGTGCCTTCAGGTACTGCAAAAGCACAAAAAAGCCTGGAAGTATCGCCTGCTTACTGTTGCCTCTGTGGATCATCATATTGATAATACCGATCATATTATCGTAGGCAAAGGGTCTGATGCGGCAGATTTGGCTGTAATGAATCATGCTACCAGGGGTGATATCGTGGTAACCCAAGATTGGGGTCTGGCTGCACTCGTTTTGGGTAAAGGGGCCTTTGCCGTTTCGCCTTCTGGGCGCATCTACTCCGAAAAGAACATTGATTTTTTGCTGGAAGAGCGTTGTCTTAAGGCCAAGCACCGCAGGGCCGGTGGACGCACGAAAGGGCCTTCTGCTCGTACGAATGAGGACGATCACAGATTTGAAGACAGCTTTTTAAAGCTCGTTGAACGTGCCAGCAACCATGCTGGTGCCAATAACAATGATATGCGTAAATCATAAGGAGGATTTTTATGTCAGAACACCATTTTGCCGTCTTGGTAGATGGTGAGAATATTTCGCCGCGATTTTTAGGGCCAATTTTGGCGGAGATTAATCGTTCCGGTGAAATTATCTTAACTAGAGTATACGGGGATTGGACGGAACCTCATATGGGAGGGTGGAAGGATCTTCTACAGAGTTATCCTGTAAGACCCATCCAACAATTTCGTTATGGTGAAAACGCCAGCGACGGAGCTTTGATCATGGATGCCATAGAAATTGTGTCTACGAACCGTAATCCAGTAAATGCCTTTTGCATTGTATCCAGTGATAGTGATTTTTATAGTCTCGCCTTACGCCTCCGAGAGCATGGTATGTATGTGGTGGGAATTGGAAGGCAGGGGACGAAGAACATTTTGGTGCGTTCTTGTAATCGCTTTATTTATTTGGAAAATCTCGGTTTTTCCACAACTTCTAAAACGGATCAAGGGGAGGAAGAACAGTCTACCTCCCTAGGGCGGGTTCCGGTGGAAAATATCGTACGAAACGCGTATGAAGCGAGTGATGAAGATAGCGATGGGTGGTTGCTCTTAGCACACCTGGGTCAGGCTATCCGCAGGGAAAACTCTGACTTTGACCCGCGCAGTTATAATTACACCAACCTATTGGACATCTTACGCTCCTACCCGGAGATGTTTGAGGTGAGGAGCAATGGGAAGACGCCACCCGTGTATTGGATGCGCTTGATCCCTGAACGGGAAGATTCTAACAAACTAACAGGCGTGATTAAACGTTTTATGACCAACTATGGTTTTATCCGTTCCGACAAGGGCGACTACTTCTTCACAAAAGCCAATCTTCCAGCCGAGCAACGGAATATGCACCTCAAGCCTGGAACGATGGTGGAGTTTGTGGAGATAAAAGCCCCTGATCCAAGTGGCGAGACGTCCGCAGAGAAAAACGGGCGAGCCCGAAGTGTAGTGGTGGCAAGTTAGTTGAAGTGAGGGGAAATCATGCGTTTTGTCGTACTATGTGATGCTTCTCAGCCTCAGAAGGTGGCTACGATTTGCCGCAAAACAGGCTTGGGCGTAGAGATACAGTCTTTCTCTAATCCTGAGTACCCCCATTTGCATCCAGATGGTATCAAGGTTCATCAAGAACACTATGGGTCAATAAGTACTAAAGCCCTCCACGGTCCATTTGGAGATCTCAGCCCAGGTAGTTGCGATAGGCTCATTCGCCAAGTGACTAAGGAGCGCTTTGAATTTGCCTATGACTATGCCCGACAACTAGGGGCAGAACATGTGGTTCTTCATCATGGATATATTCCCAATACCAACACATTTGGAGGTTGGCTTCGGCGTAGTGGGGATTTCTGGCGGGAGTTCTTAGCGTCTAAGGACCCAGGCGTCACATTTTATCTGGAAAACCTCCTGGAGGCAGACGCTAAGTTGATCGGTGAGGTATTGAGGACTGTAAATCATCCCAACCTTAAAGCCTGTCTAGATCTTGGCCATGCTTTTTGCCACGGAAAACCTCCTGTTCATGAGTGGGTGGAGGAACTTGGAGAGCTCATTGGGTATGTGCACTTTCACGATAATCTAGGGGATCAGGATGCCCACTTATCTTTAGGGCAAGGACGTTTGCCTCTCGATCAAATCTGTTACACCCTTGAGCAGTCAGCTCCCGGGGCCATTTGGGCGTTAGAAGTGGGCCCGGAGAACTTGGTGGACTCCTTGTTTTGGTTGGAAACCCATGGATATCTACCCTATAACGGGGGTTAAGGTATGGATTTCACATTTCAGAAAGTAGACCTTGGGGTGGCGCTGAAGATTGTCGCTTGGGACTATCCTGCGCCTTATCATGTCTACAACGTACATCGTTCGGCCTTGACGGTGGCTAGGTTTGTGGACGGTCCCTATTTTGCAGTTTTGTCAGGTGAGCAACTCATGGGTTTTTTTTGCTATGGGGCCTCTGCACAGCTCACCGACAAAAAAGATCATGCGCTGTATCGGGCCAGAGACTATCTGGATGTAGGTTTAGGTATGCACCCCGACTGGTGCGGTAGGGGCCGGGGATTTAGTTTCGTCCGTTCCGGCCTCCTCTTTGCACGAAGTCAAGGCTGGCTGAAGGGATTTAGGCTTACGGTTGCATCGAATAACACAAGGGCCCGCAAAGTCTACTCTCGTCTGGGCTTTCAAGAAACGGGACGGATTCCGTGGAATGCAGCGCTTACCCACGATTTTGTGGTAATGACTCTAGGTACCCTTGGGCCAGCTCCTTAAGCTGCGTAGGCTGGTTAAGGGAGGGGTCATCCCACACCTGTTCCAACAGGTGCTGTAGAATTTTGCCCACCAGCGGCCCGGGCTTTAAGTCAAATGCTTTCATGAGTTCGTGCCCATCGATGCACAAATCTTTAACGGACAAGGCATGTTCCTGAGCAAATACTTCATTGAGTCTTGCCTCAAGGGCTTCACCAAAGGAGAGGATTTGGCGAGGATTCACATGCAGGCCGGCCATATCGGCCTGGCGCAGTTTCACCAGTTCGAAGGCAGTCTCAAAACCTACCTGAGCAAGAAAACGGCGAATTTCTCTGTCTGAAGAATGGGGATGGACCGCAAACATATGGTGGGCGATGAGGATTGACACCTTTTCGGTAAGGACACTACTGGCCCGAAGACGCCTTAGGATTTTCTCTGCCCACCTGGCGCTGATTTGTGCATGGTCGCGTTTTAGCGTCTCGAGTTTACCCACATCGTGAAGGAGGGCGGCCCATTTTAATGTCAAAATGGGTGCAGCGAAATGGGCAGTAGCCATGGCATGGCCGAGAAGGTCGTAGGGGTGTCTTCCCCCTGCTGAGACCTTGTAACCCGCGGCCAATTCTGGGATGATTTGCTCCATCAAACCACTTGTGTATAATGTTTCTAAGCTTAAGAAGAGTTCTTTGCCTAGAAGCATTTTATTTAACTCGCTGAGAATCCTTTCTGGACTTACGTGTATAATCAGCCGGGCTAATTCTGGAAGGGTTAGTCTGGTTTTCTTTTCGATCTTAAACCCTAAGGTAGACTGGAAACGTACTAGGCGTAGCATGCGAAGGGGGTCTTCCTGGAAACGATCAGCGGGGTTGCCCACTGTGACCAAGAGTTCTTTTCGGAGGTGTTTGGCTCCTGAGAAGGGATCGATTGTTCGATGCAGCAAAGGGTCATAAGCTAGGGCATTAATGGTAAAGTCTCGGCGGCCGAGGTCATCTTCGAGCCGCTTAGTGAATGCAATGTAATCCGGATGACGGCCGTCGCTATAGGGGCCATCACTGCGCATGGTTGTGATCTCCAAAGGCGTGTCCTCCAAGAGCACAGTAACCGTTCCAAAAAGTTTCCCAGTGGGGATCGTGCGATCAAAAAGAAGCTCTACATCTTCGGGTATAGCGTCTGTTGTAATATCCCAATCTGTTGGTTTGAGACCAAGGTAGCTATCGCGCACCGCTCCTCCTACCAGGTAAGCTTGGTAACCGTGTCGAGTCAAAATTTCACAGGCTCTAAGGACTGTTGGGGGTATAACAAGGCGCATCTTGGTTCCTCCTTCATCATTCGATTCTTGTTTCGCCATTCACATGCCCTTTTCCTATAATGCGAAGGAATGTCACAATTTGTGGGGAATTGTATGAGTACATTCTTTGTACGTACATTGAATGCAAAGGGGGAGCCTAGGTGCAGAAACCTGTTTCCATCAAATTTGGTGATTTACACAAAGGGAGCTTTCTCGAGCGCCCCAATCGTTTTATCGTACGATGCCGTATCGATGATGGCGGCGAAGAGGTAGAAGCTCATCTGGCGGACCCTGGCCGTTTAAAAGAGCTCTTGCTTCCAGGTGCGGTACTCTACCTGAGCCCTGCGGACAATCCTAGCCGCAAAACAAGGTGGTCCGCGAGCCTCGTTTTGGCCCCCGATGGTGTTACTTTAGTATCTCTGCAATCCACCATGGCCAATCGCATGGTGGCAAAGGCCCTCGAACAGCGTGCCATACCAGATTTGGCAGATTGGGAGCTCAAACGTGCAGAGTATACGCTAGGCAGATCCCGCTGGGATTTTTATCTGGAACACCCACAAGGTAAGAGGCTTCTCTTAGAGGTGAAGAGTTGTACCTTAGTGCAAGACTGGATTGCCATGTTTCCCGATGCCGTTACGGAACGGGGAAGGCGTCACGTCCAGGAACTAACACGGCTTAAGGCCAACGGAGACTTTGAGACGGGAGTACTCTTTGTTGTGCAGCGCAGGGACGGCAAGGAGTTTAGACCGGCCAAGCATATTGATCCTGCCTTTGCTAACGCCTTAGTGATAGCCCATGATCGCGGAGTCAAGCTCATGGCATACAATTGTCTGGTGGATGCAACTGGAATTACATGGGGAAGAAGGCTCGGTATCACCCTTTCTTAGGAGGTTGATCAAATGGTTTCTAATATCTTTACGCAGACAAATATAGCCGTAATCTGGGATTTTGACAAAACCCTGATTCCCGGTTATATGCAGGACCCACTGTTTATGCACTACAATGTTGACGGGCGTACATTTTGGCGCGAGGTTAATGCGCTGCCTAAGCATCTGACGCGGGAAGGGCAAGAAATGGTGGCCGAAGATAGCATTTACCTAAACCATATCTTGACTTATGTACGGGCTGGAATATTCAAGGGACTGAATAATCGGCTTTTGCGGGAACTAGGTGCAGAACTGGAGTTTTACCCTGGATTGCCAGATTTTTTCCCTGCAGTGAAAGAACATGTAGCGAAGAATCCTCTCTTTAGTAAATATGATATCAAAGTGGAACACTATATTGTCAGCACAGGGCTTCGGCAGATGATTCTAGGAAGCAAGATTGCAGAGTACACTGAGGGGATCTGGGCTTGTGAGTTTGTGGAACATCGATTCCCACCTGGCTATCTTAAGCAAGGCGTGCCCAAAGTCGATGATGCGGACGTTACGATCCAGGACATAAGCTTTATCATTGATAACACTACCAAGACCAGGGCAATCTTTGAGATCAACAAAGGTGTTAACAAGATCAGAGCCATTGATGTCAACACCAATATTCCTAAAGAAGATCGCCGTATTCCCTTCCAAAACATGATTTATGTAGCCGATGGTCCTAGTGATGTTCCCGTCTTCTCCTTGGTGAATCAAAATGGAGGGAGAACCTTCGGTGTTTATACTAGAGGTTCGAGGGATGAGTTTGCCCAAGTCAATGAGCTGCAAAAACAGGGTAGAGTTCATTCCTTTGGCGAAGCCAATTACGAACCGAATACCCAAACCTACATGTGGATTATGAATGCGGTGGATGAGATCGGGGAGGCCATTGTGAAAAATCGTGAGTGGGTACTGAAAAACAGAACGGGTGAGTCTCCGCGACATTTAAATGAACAGGGGGAGTAGGGGTGAATAACCTTCTTGAACAGTGGGGTTCAAAGTTTGCGTCAGCTGAAGCTCATGCTTTGGTGGACGGAGTGTGGCGCTTGGAACTCGGTGATGATGCCTATATTCTCAAACGTAGAGCAGACCGCACCCGTGCCTGGGAAGAGTACGATTTGCTGAAGTGGCTCCGAGAACACGCTCAGCCCATTTCTCTTCTTCTATGTACCACAGAGGGTATCCCATGGGCAGAGTACCAAGGATCGTTTTACGTGCTCTATCCTTATCTGCATGGAATACCAGGCAATGAACTAGATTTGCTTGATCAGCCCTTGGCCATGGAAGTGGGGTCTGCTCTGGCAAGACTGCACCAGGCACTTGAGACCTATGGCGCGAGTGCGGAATTTCCTGGATTTGGTCTTTTTCAGGAAGTATCCAGCTATGCCTGGCCGACGGTACAGGGGTATTCGTCCATGAAGTTTCATGATCGCTTGCAAGGCCTCGGGCAGGCGATTAGCACACAATTGGTGAATCCGTACGAGGCTCTGCCTAGACAGTTGATCCACAGGGATTTTCACCCTGGGAATCTGGTGTTCACCGATGGGCAGCTGGGAGGAATCTTAGACTTTGATCGTGTGCGCATTGGCATTCGACTCTTTGATCTATGTTATTTGTCTACCGCTGTCTTGAGCGATGGATTCAGTGATCCAAAGAAGCGAGAAGGATGGCTTAGCTTCGTTCTGGACCTCATTGGAGGCTACGGCACCGTAGAACCCCTTCAAAAAACAGAAGGACATGTTTTTCTGTATATTATTTACTTGATTCAACTCCTCTTCATTGCTTACCATCTCGATGAGGGCAATACCAAGTTGGCCGACTTAAACTTAGGTATATTGTTGTGGATTTATGAACAGCATGACTACTTAGAGCCGCTCATTGAGAAAACGGTGATGGATGGCAGTCGGGATGTGGTGAGGTGAAAAGAAGCGACGAATTTGGGGTCTTTCTCAGGGACCTATTGTATGGGCGGCAACTATTAGCATGTTCCTTGAGCAAACTGCGCCTGAAGGCAACCCCCTTTGATAAGGTTTCTATACGCCCCCTTGAGCTGAAGAGTGGCCTGGTCTATCAAGTGACCTATCATTATGCGCAAAAAGAGCTCCACGAGAATCTTACGCCCAAGCAGATTGAAGAACGTATTTGTGAGCTCATGGACCAAGTGTTTCGCCAAGGTCATTTCTTTACGCCTGCAGCCGATTGGCAGGTTTTAGTGAGCAAGAAGGGCTCCGTCAAGATACTGCGGCATCCACCATCACGCAAAGCGCAAGAGGTGGATTTGAAGCACAATAGACCCAAACAGTATTTATTGCAGGAGGGTAGGGTCTACCCTTTTTTAGTTGAGCTTGGCGTGATGAATGCGTCAGGGAAAGTCCTTGCCAAGCGTTATCACAAGTTTAGACAACTGAACAAGTACCTCGAAGTGGTAGAAGACTGCATGCCTTATCTGCAGGGGCACGGGGCAGATGGTCCCTTAACGATTGTGGATTTTGGGAGCGGGAAGGCCTATCTAACTTTCGCCCTATACCATTACTTGGTGGAGCACCTCAAACGGGATGTCCGCATCATTGGTCTAGACTTAAAGGAGGATGTAGTTGCCTTTTGCAACGCAATGGCAGCGAAACTCGGGTTTGAGCACCTAAGGTTTACCCACCAAGACATCCGGGACTTTCGGGCGCAGGGACAGGTAGATATGGTTGTGTCCCTCCATGCCTGCGATGTGGCAACGGACTATGCTTTGGCCCAAGCGGTGAAATGGGGAGCACAGGTGATTCTTGCTGTCCCGTGTTGTCAGCACGAAGTGTTCACACAGCTCGAGCAAAGGGCCGATCCGGTGCTCTTGGAGCATGGGATCGTTAAAGAGCGGGTGGCAGCTTTGATTACCGATGCGGCCAGAGCAAAATTGTTGGAGATAGAGGGCTATGCGGTGCGCGTTATGGAGTTTATTGACTTAGAGCATACGCCAAAAAACTTACTGATCCGTGCCTTCAAAGAGCACAAATCACCAGCGTATCAAGTTCACAGAGACTTTGCCCACTTCAAACGATTCTGGGGAATCGCCCCCACGCTAGAGTCTCTGTTAACCAAGGACGCTTAGCATCTACGGTTAAGTACCGAAGCCCATTGCTTGACAGTTGCCGTGGTTGTGCTAAAGTGGATAAGAAGGAAGCTATAGGAGAGGATATACTGATGGATACGAATATTAATACCCCATCTAACTTTATTCGGACTATTATCGACGAAGATTTGGCCAGCGGCAAACACCAGGCCATTGTCACGCGTTTTCCACCTGAACCCAATGGCTACTTGCATATAGGGCATGCTAAGTCCATTTGTCTAAATTTCGGTATAGCCAGAGATTACAAAGGTACTTGTCATCTGCGTTTTGATGATACGAACCCAGAAAAAGAAGAGACAGAGTACATTGAAAGCATTATGCGTGACGTGCATTGGCTTGGCTTCGACTGGGATCAGCACTTGTATTATGCCTCAGATTACTTTGAACAACTCTACAATTTTGCAGTAGAGTTGATTAAGCAAGGTAAGGCCTATGTTTGCGAGTTGAGTGCCGAAGAGATTCGCCAATACCGCGGTACGCTGACCGAGCCCGGAAAAGACAGCCCCTATCGTAATCGCTCTGTAGAAGAAAACTTGGATTTGTTCGAACGAATGAAGCAGGGTGAGTTTGAGGAAGGAAGCCACGTTCTGCGGGCAAAAATCGACATGGCAGCAGCAAACATTGTGATGCGCGATCCGACTCTGTATCGGATCCGTAAAGTTGACCACCATCGCACAGGAGATGCATGGTGCATTTATCCCATGTATGATTTTACCCATTGTCTTTCCGATGCCATTGAAAGTATCACTCATTCCATTTGTACGTTGGAGTTTGAGAATAATCGAGCTCTGTATGAGTGGATTTTGGAGCAGGTTTTTCCCGAACCTCATCCGAGGCAAATTGAGTTTGCCAGGCTAAACTTAAGCTACACCATGATGAGTAAGCGCAAACTTTTGGAGTTGGTGAACGAAGGCATTGTAAGTGGCTGGGATGATCCGCGCATGCCAACCCTTTCGGGACTGCGCAGACGAGGCTATACGCCTGCCGCGATTCGAGACTTCTGTGATCGTATTGGTGTATCGAAAGCCAATAGCATGGTTGACTATGCTTTTCTAGAGCATTGCTTACGGGAAGATCTAAACCAGACCTCACCTCGAACTATGGGTGTCTTACGTCCCTTAAAGGTAGTTATTGAGAATTACCCAGAAGGTCAAGTGGAGTACTTGGAAGGTGTGAATAATCCGCAGGATCCAGATGCCGGAACACGCCAGATTCCTTTTGCTAGGGAGATTTATATCGAGGAAGAGGATTTCATGATGGATCCGCCGAAAAAATTCTTCCGGCTCGCCCCCGGCCGCGAGGTGCGCTTGCGTTTTGCTTATTTCATAACTTGCACCGATGTCATTAAAGACGAAGAGGGCAATATTGTAGAAATTCGAGCCACCTATGACCCAGAAACGAAGGGTGGATCGGCTCCTGATGGACGTAAGGTTAAAGCTACTCTGCATTGGGTAGCAGCTGAGCATTCTTTACCCGCGGAGGTGCGTATTTACGATCATCTCTTTAAAGTGGAGAATCCCAGCGTAGGAGAACTAGAAGACAACTTGAATCCTAATTCCTTAGAAATTCTAACCGGTGCCAGGGTTGAACTCAATCTTAAGAATGCAAAACCCGAAGATAAGTTCCAGTTTGAGCGCCAAGGCTACTTTTGTGTAGATCAAGATTCAACACGAGAGAAGCTAGTCTTTAACCAGACGGTGCCCTTGAGGGATACCTGGTCTAAGGTGAAGGTAAAATAGGCGGATCGGGTAGATGGCTACTCATTAGCTGAGTAGCCAACCTCCCACACGCCAGGGAGACTTTGTCTGAAAAGACTACCTTGTCTGTTCTAGAACATTTGACCAAAGCCAAAGTAGAACTGCCCCTTGCGCTCGTCTTTTGCATTCTTACCCCAACCATAGTCGAGGCGCAGAAGTCCAAGTGGTGTATCTAAGCGCACACCAAGACCATAGCTGTTGGCCAGATCCGCTAGGCCCATAGACTCACCTTGGTTCCAGGTTGTGCCCCAATCGGTAAAGACCACACCGGTCACTTTCTCCACGATGGGAAACCGGAATTCAGCATTCATTACCAGCATGTGATCGCCTTCTAACGAAAGACGACCGTCTTCGTCGGGATAGCCGCCATAGGCATAGCCCCTCAAGGTATCGGCTCCACCGATCTTGAAGTTCTCCCGTCCTAGGTCACCGCCTAGGAGGCGTCCACCGAGACCACGTACAGCTAAGACATAGCCACCATCTTTAACTTCGAAATAACGGCTGTGCTCCAGGCGCAATTTCGCATATTGCATGTCGCCGCCGAGGAGTCTTGTGCCTAGTTCGAGATAGGCATCATTCCTGTAACCCTGTGTAGGATTAAAGGGATGATCCGCAGTGTTGGTGTTCACCCCAAAGCCGATCGTGCGATTTTTGTAGTCGTTCAGATCGTCTTTGATAGGTTCTGACGGAAGATCGTAAAAATTGTTCTCTAACTTGAAAGTCAACCGTCCGCGGGTAAATTCACTAAAGGGACGCCCTAAGGTGAGGTCGCCGCCATTTGTCGTGCGCTTCACTTCCAACAGTTCATCTGTCTCAGCATTCGTTGTATTGACAGGCCTACTTCGACGATAGAGATTGATACCCAAAGAAGTACCTGTTTTGTCGATATAGGGCTCAGAAAAGCCAAACTCATACTCTTGAAGTCTTTTGCCGAAGCGAGCTGTGGCATTCACCCTTTGACCACGGCCAAGGAAGTTCTCATCAGCAGCTTCCACAAACCCAACCAAGCGATCTTGAGTGCTATAGGATACACCAAAGGTGGCTGATCCTGTCTTGCGTTCTTCGACGTGGATGTTCAGTTCTATGGAACTAGGGTCAACGTCGCAGGTTGTAAGCTCCGTAGTGATTTCATCAAAAAATCCCAGCATCAGCACACGACGCAAACCTCTTTCAACATCCTTCAAATTAAATAATTCCGCCGGTTGTAGAAGTAATTCCCTATGGATAACAAAATCCTTGGTTTTCTGATTACCGGAAATAAGTATCTGGCTCAGTCTAGCTGGATTGAAGCCAATATGAATGTTGTTGAGCTCATCTATTTCAATATGGGATGGAAATAGAACGTAACCGTAATGGTCCTTGGCCAACTCAACGAGTTCTTCAATATCAGCATGTAAATCTAGGATATTCAAAATTGATCCAGATTGCACGCGAAGCCCTGAGCAGAACTTAGTTAGAGGAAACTTTTCATCATCCTTAAAGATTATGTCGTTTACAATTGGGTTTTCTAGAACTATATAGACTACCTCAACACCACCGAGATAGGGCTCGAACTTAGCCTCAACGTATTGAAACAATCCGGCACTGTCTAAAGTGTAAAGATCGTCTAGGATTCTCTGTTCGATAAGTGGTTCTCCCACCTGCGTCTTAAGGATTAGACCTCTTATAACATCTTCGTCAACATAATGATGTCCTTCTATAGTGACTTTTCGAACGATAGGGTTAGTCATGTCTGACGCAAATACGGAAGCAGCAATAGATGTGGCGATGAGTAGATAAAACAAAATGCTCAGCAATACACTCCGTGACAACACCCTTAACAACTCTATCACATCCAATCCGTGTAGTTTATATGGTTACTTCTACAAAATCGATCCAGTTCCTTCCTATCGGAACGTTCCAAAATGTATGTGACGCGGGAATTATTGGAGACCACTAACCGAAAGACATTCTAACCAGTTTTGTTATCTGTTCTTATACTTTATGATATCGATCCTATCCAGTTAAACATAATCACCTTTACTTCGGGAGGCTGGGATATAAAGCAATGATTATTTTTAGTATGTAATAATTTTGTTAAAACACACCCTTGGTGAAGGATTGCCAAATTGGATGGAGAAATATCAAAAAAATAGACAAATCGACATGTGATTCGAATTCCTATTTTCTTATACCACATAATCGCCTCTGAACGAAGACAATGCTTCTTCACATCTTTCTCTTTCTACAGCACAAATGCCACGTACAGCTAGAAACTGCTGTTTTCCCACTCAACCATTCGTTTTGATAATCATACACAACATTGATACTAAAACGATTTAAACCTCAGGTGTCTTGAATCTGCAGACAAGGGTATAGCACCGGGATAATCACATAATAGATGAAAAGTGTGTTTTGTCTAGCGGGGGGAGGTGTATCTGCTATGGCCTAGCTTATGGTCTGGTGGCTATGTACGGGAGAATCTCGATGTCTGCAGGCGACATTTAGCACATTGTTTTCGCCTTAGCACCGCAGGATCTGTACTACACACCATACCACGCCTCACCTGTACCTCTAATGACCGAATAAACATTCATCATAAACACTTAAAAGGCGTTTCAGAATAACCTCTACGATAGTCTTCGCTTAGTTAAATCCAACAACACATATGTTATTTACATTTCTCCATTGATATACTCCCGGGCTGATCGATTTCCGTAGGATCATGATCGTGCTTGTTCCTTTAAGTTTGTTATGGACAAGCTCCTACGAAAGTTCATCCAGCCGACTAGCACTTCGCCATATCAGTATGTGGTTTCTGGAAAACAAATAATCGAAAGGGGATCGTATTGTGTCTAAGAAAGCGAAGTTTATTGTAGACTTGCACATTAAGTC
>DIPH01000025.1:0-150695 GCA_002424045.1 Firmicutes bacterium UBA5493
ATATTAAAGTGATGCTTTGCACCGCCATCCGGTGCGGATACGTTTCGATTGCATAGAAGAATCCCAAGCCAAGTACGATGTGCGATATCCTACGTAAGCGTGAAGCATTGTCCAGCGTAAAAATTTGGTTCTGAACTGAGTCAAAAAACTGCTTAAAGAGCGTCACCAAGTAAAAAGCTAGGACACGGCTCGTCAAAACGAATATCCCGTAGAAGAATTCTACGATAGTGCCCTGACTAAGACCATGCTCAATATCAAACATTGCACTCATCATCGTTAGTACGAGAATGAAACGAAAGATGAAGAAGACAAACTTCAAGAACCCATGACCAGAACGAGATACCAACTTGATTCCTCCTTTATTTGGATCGCCTCTTTTTAAGCTTCTGCGATAGACACTCAACTCCTCTTTTCAGGCTGTCGGTTCAAAGCGGACTCCTGCAACCAAAACCAATAACCCACACAAGCCGTAAAAGACACCACGGTCTGTCACCTTGGTGTCTTCGTATGCCACACTTGAATATCTGCTTTGTTAGTCTAGAGTCTAAAGGCCTTCCGCGAATTGTAGCGGCTGAACATCTTGTTTTACTAAGACTGTTAAGACTTGTCCAGGGAAAATATCCGCGGATTCTAACTGGTTTAGATCCCGCAACGAACCAACAATATCTCTGGGATCTTCGCTAGGTACCTGCGTTCTAGCAATTGACCACAAGGTATCGCCGGGTTGAACTACGACTTCTGTATAGGCGTATTCTTCGCCGGCCATGAAAACAGGATTTTTAGTGACAATAAGCTTGCCTGCAACGGCCACTGCTCCTACAGCCAGCACAATCAGCAAGCCCACTGCTGAAATTGTGATCATGACATCTAGCGCCTTGTTTTTCATGATTATACCCCCCCGAGAACAATTGTTCTGTTTCTTGCCTGTCTTCACTTTATATCAGAACAAGTGTTTTGTCAAGCGTTTTTCGAACAATTGTTTGACCATTCTTTGTTCGGTATGCTATAATTGGGATAATAAAGTTTAAATCAGCCCCGGGAGGTCATTATATGAGCAAAATCTCTGAACGACGCCGAAAAATCTTGGAATTTATCAAAGATGAGGTCAATGCAAAGGGGTATCCCCCGTCGGTTCGTGAAATAGGGGAGGCTGTGGGCCTAAAAAGCAGCTCCACCGTTCATGGCCATCTCATTCGGCTCGAAGAATTGGGATACATCAGGAGAGATCCTTCCAAGCCTCGGGCCATAGAGGTCTTAGACGATGTAAATGCTCCGAAAATCCGAGCCTTTGATGTGCCAGTACTCGGCAGAGTGACCGCCGGGGCACCTATTTTGGCTGTAGAAAACATCGAAGAGTACTTCCCTGTCCCAAAGGATTTTGTCGACCATGAAGATGTCTTCATTTTGCGGATCAAGGGCGATAGCATGGTTGAAGCTGGCATTCTCAATGGAGACTATGTGCTGGTAAGCCAACAGGAAACGGCAGCTAATGGGGAAATTGTTGTGGCACTCATAGACGGCGAAGAATCGACAGTAAAACGTTTTTATCACGAGGGTAACCGCATTCGTTTACAGCCGGAGAACTCCACAATGGAGCCCATTTACTCCGACGATGTGGCTATTTTAGGTAAGGTAATCGGAGTCTTTAGGCGGATCCACTAGAGAAAACATGCAAAAAGACGAGCGCTCTCCTTACAGCTCGTCTTTTTCGTTAAAGTCCTTATGGGTGATTAGTTTGCCGTGGACAATTGTGGCCTCAACCACATTATATCTGGCGTCAAAGTCCACCGTTGCTTCAATGCGCTGATAACACCTGGAGCCTACAATCGTTTTCTGAACAAAGTATTGTCCTGACCCAAGGTCCGCATCGGGACCCTCTCGCCTCTGTACTTCGCTCGTTGTCCTAAGCCTTACTGCGATCTTTTCACCGCACTTATCACACTGAACGTAAAACCATAACCCGTGCGGTCCATCAGTGGTGGTATAACCGGTTTTACCCTTGGTCTGGCGCTTCCCGATGTTCGGAAAAAGGTTCGATAGAAAGCCCATAGCATTGCCTCCAACTGTAAAGTAGTGTTAGGCATTAATTTTGGCATCGACGGGACTTTCTCCTGCCACAAATTGAAAAAACACCTCCAAGGCTTCCTGTTCGCCCCTCTCCTGGCTATCAGAAACAAATAGGGGTAAATCAGCATATCTCTCCGTTGCTAAGAGATAGGTTTGATTTACCCCATATTCTTCAGTTTTCTGTTGCAGCCAGCGATATACAGCGTTCCTAGCTAGAGCATAGTCTTTCCAATAGTCGGAGTCGCTCAGGTACTCACAGAAGACAAGGTCTTGCTCTGTGAGGCACAGGCAACGTTTTAGAGCCAGCAGTACATCGGACTTTTTTAAAGCAATCATCCGCCGTTCTCCTTCCAACCTCAGACTAGTCAGCATTTTGGTCAGGACCGATTGGGACGTACACGTAGCTTATGTTCCCATCAACCTCCACTTCATAGAAATCGCACATTTGATCGTTTTTTGGTAAAGAGCCAATATAGCGTGCCTGGCCGGCGAATTTCCGTGGATCCTCCATCATCGGTTCCCCCCTCTTTTCTGTTTATAGTATCACTCCCCCACAGTTTTGTTATACAAAAAAGATGGGTTTCCCCATCTCAGCTAATCCTATTCGAACTTCGTTTTTAGCTCTGGTATAATTTCATGAAACGTCGTATCAAACTTCAATGGCGTAATGGAAACATATCCCTGTTCGACTGCGACTAAGTCAATATCTAACTCCTCAGAATCTTGAGGAATGGGTTCTCCCCCCATCCAGTAGTACTCGTTGCCTCTAGGGTCTTCCCTACGCTGCATCACACCGTGATAATTGCGAACCCCTAGCCTGGTAATGCGGAGCCCTTTAATTTCCTCCAACGGCAAAGCGGGAATATTGATGTTAAGAACCCCGTCAGCGGGGATAAGTCCAGGACGAACCAAGAGCCCCGGTTCTTCAAAGAGAAGCTTCCGTACAATGAGGGAAGCGGTCTCGAAAAACTCCGCAGAACCACATAGGGAAAAAGCCACACTGGGCACTCCCTGGAGTACCCCTTCTAAGGCAGCAGCTACTGTACCAGAATACAATACATCCCAGCCAAGATTAGAGCCATAGTTGATGCCCGAGAGAATGAAATCTGGAGTAAGCTTCAAACCCTGCAAGGCCATTTTGACGCAATCAGCTGGAGTACCATCGAGCATGTATCCCCCCTCGACCTTCGTTAGGCGAAGCGGCGCGTTGACCGTAATGGCCTGGCTCATTCCGCTTCTCTCTTGGTGTGGAGCAAGTATGGTAACTTCGCTAAGGTCCTGAACACTATTGGCTAAAGCGGTTAAACCAGGTGCAAATACTCCATCATCATTGACCAGCAGCAACTTGTTCATAATCATCCGCTCCTACTTATAACTCGCCCGTTTGACACCTGGGGTGGACACAAGGTCTTCAATAATCTTCACCCGACTAAACTTCTGGGAAATCTCCACTTCTAAGTCGAGCTTAGCCTCACCCGTATCATCAGAGGACAGTTCCACATTAAAGACATCTACATCGTACTTGGCCAATACAGCAAAGACTCGGGCCAATTGTCCAGGGGTATCTTGAATAAGAAGGGTCATGATCTCGTGCTTTGTACTAAGATAATTCCATTCCAGTTGATTTAAAACAACCAAAGTCAAAACCACCAAGAACGTGGCTATAACAGCTGCAAAATAAAAGCCTGAGCCAACCGCAAGGCCGATCCCTGCTACGGTCCAGAGGCTAGCCGCTGTGGTCAATCCGCGTACATTAGCGCCCTCTCGCATGATTGTGCCAGCTCCTAGAAAACCGATACCGCTCACCACTTGGGCCGCAATGCGGCCTGGATCATAGGACCCTAGCATGCCATCTGCAAAAGCGTAGGCGGACATGATCATAATGAGGGCAGAGCCCACGCTAACCAAAATGTGGGTTCGAAAACCCGCAGGTCGTCCCATGCTCTCTCTCTCTAATCCAATGAGGCCTCCAAGGACCAAAGCCAATACAAGTCTAACTGCAATCTCAACATTCGTGATTTGCAAGAAATTCTCCCCCGATGCGGTGATTTTTCAATGCTATTCGCCATTTAAGGGGTTTACCCTTTCCAAAATAGGTGTAGAAGGGCAAAAAACGTGCAGAAAACTCAATCTAACCCCAGACCAAGTTCCAGCAAAGCGTATTTCAACCCAATTTCCACATGTTGTCTGGACATACCACCTTGAAGATATCCAATATAGGGTTCACGCAATGGTGCATCTGCGCTGAGTTCTATGGATGAACCTTGGATAAACGTGCCACCGGCCATGACAACTTCGTCAACGTATCCTGGCATTAAGCTCGGAACAGGTAAATAGTGGGCATCTATAGGTGCCGCTTTCTGGATTCCATGGCAGAAATCCAGAAGTTCTTCTTGGGACTTAAATCTGATGGCTTGTACAATATCTGTACGGGTATCGGCGGCTAAGGGTGATACCATGTACCCCAGGGACTCAAAGAGCTCGGCGGCCAAAATGGCTCCGTAGAGAGCCTCTCCCACTACATGGGGTGCGAGGAAAAGACCATGCATGAGCTGTCGGGTTAATCCAAAGGTTGGACCAATCTTGTTCCCAAGACTTGGAGCCGTGAGTATCTCTCCACAGAGGTCCACAAGGTCTTGGCGGCCGGCAATGTATCCTCCACTGACCGCTAGTGTTCCCCCTGGGTTCTTAATTAGAGATCCTGCTATAAGATGAGCTCCTACTTCAAGGGGCTCAAAGAATTCAACAAATTCTCCGTAACAATTGTCCACAAAAATGATACACTCGGGATTTTTTTTGGTAATGGCGTTTACGGCTTTGGCAAGCTCGGTGATGGTCAAAGCTGGACGCCAACTATAGCCACGGGAGCGCTGCATCATGACCATCTTTGTTTGCATCGTGACGGTTTCAGAGATTGCTTCTAGGTCAAAGGAGCCATCCTCAGATAAAGGCACCTCTTTGTACACAATACCCCGCTTCAAGAGGCTCCTTGGAGAATCCCCACGTACGCCAATGACCGCTTGTAATGTATCGTAGGGTGCACCGCTGGCAGAAACAAGCTCCTCCCCTGGCTCGAGAAGAGACAGGCAGATCGAAATGGCGTGCGTGCCAGAAGCGATCTGGGGACGGACCAGAGCGGCTTCAGCCCGAAATACGCGGGAATAGACTTCTTCAAGGGCCTCGCGGCCTTGATCAGAATAGGCATATCCCGTGGAATCATTGAAGCAGTGACTACCAACTCTTACAGAATGAAACGCTTTAAGCACCTTTTCCTGGTTCGCCAAGACAACCTCTTCTACAGGAGTGTAATAAGGCTTGATTGTTTCTTTGGCGTCTTTAATTATCTTCACTTAGGACCTCTTTAGGAGCTGGAACCCCGAAGTTCCCCTTAACCTGAACATTCTTCCCGGGCAACTTCTCTATAACACTGTCTTTGATTTGTTTCTCTGAATAGATATGCAAACGAAAACGACCGTTTCCGGTCTGGTACATTTCAAATTCGCCTGTAATTCCGTGTTTGTTCCAGAGTTGATCTGCCACGGCCTGCATTTGTTCTTCGGTTTCGAATTCATAAGCGATGGAATACACTGGGATAATCCTCCTCGAGTTGTAGTTTCTTAGGTTTCGGTACGGATGGACAGAAATCCTGCCCCAAGTATGAGATTCACCTGAAATCAACGGGCGTAATGACGGTGAGCTCTCCTTTTGTTATATTGCGCTTCCGGGCTAAGCGCACCGCTTGCCGGCGGACTAATTGCTCCACCAAATTACGGACGGTTCGCGCGTTACCAAAGGCCGCAGGATCGCCATTGCGTAGTCGCCTTATCTCCCTAACCAACTCCTGCTGGGCGTGGGTGGTGAGGGTATATTCTCTCTGTTCAAACATGGCCAGAGCAATTTTGTAGAGTTCTATATCGGAGTAGTCGGGAAACGTTATCGTTACAGGGAAACGGGATCGTAGACCGGGGTTTGTGGCAAGAAACTCCTCCATGGGCTTTGGATACCCCGCCAGAATAACCACAAGGCTGTCCCGCTGATCTTCCATAGCCTTAACCAACGTATCAATGGCCTCTTTGCCAAAATCCCGCTCTCCGCCTCGAGCTAATGAGTAGGCTTCGTCGATAAAGAGCAAACCCCCAGACGCCTGCTTCAGGACCTCTCTTGTCTTTTGAGCAGTTTGACCAATGTACTGCGCCACTAAATCAGCCCGCTCCACTTCTACTGTATGTCCCTTTTGAATAATACCAAGCTCCTTGAGCATTTGGCTAAATATCCGCGCCACCGTTGTCTTACCTGTACCTGGATTTCCTGTAAAGACTGCATGTAGAACCATGGGCTCACATGTGAGCTGCATGAGTTCTCTATATTTTTGAATTAGGGCAAATGCTTGGATTTCATCGATGACCTTTTTGACCGACTGCAATCCTATTAAAGAGTCCAGTTGTTCCTGTAGTTTACGAAGCTGCATCTTCTGGCTGGCTTCTAGTCCGCCCAATATTGACTGGGACTTCATAGACATACACCTCCTGCCCTCCTCAATATCTATACGCGAAGTAGGCTAGGAAGGTTCCTGTAGGAAAGGCTCCTACCGGAAGGATTCCCACAGGGAACAAACGGCTTCTCGAATTGTTCGATCTGACATTTCGGTGCAATTGAACCAATGGATCTCTTCATTGCGCTTAAACCAAGACAACTGACGTTTGGCATAGCGACGTGTATCCCGTTTCAAACGTTGGGTGGCCTCGGTTAGAGTCATCTTGCCCTGCAAAAAGGAGGCCATTTCTTTGTATCCGAGGGCCTGCAAGGCCGTTGGTTGATCGGGGTACGCCTTCAATAATTTCTGAACTTCCTCAACTAGACCTTCCTGGATCATCTGGTCGACCCGTAGGTCCACCCTTTCATAGAGTTCCTTGCGATCGCGGAAAAGACCAACATAAAGTGGTTGGTAAGGGCGTTCGCTTGCCTCTTTTTTGCGTTGGAGAGCACTGATGGGCTCGCCTGTGCGGTAGTAGACCTCTAAGGCCCTAACTATTCGACGCAGGTCGTTTGGATGAAGTTTCTTAGCACTGGGGTGATCTACTTCTTCTAGTCTTTTGTACAGGCTGCGGGGATCCTCCTCGGCCTGGGCCTCAAGCTGGGCTCGAATGTCTAAATCGGCAGAGGCATCAGGAAACAAGAAGCCTTTGAGCAGAGCGTCAATGTAAAGTCCCGTTCCCCCTGACAAGAGAGGAAGCACTTCCTGGGTCCTCAAACTCTCGAGCGTTTCTTCGGCCAAACTCACATAGTCGGCCACATTAAAGGGTTGGTCGGGGTATACAACGTCCAACAGATGATGCACCACCCTTTGTCGTTCCTTCGGGCTTGGTTTCGCCGTTCCAATATCCATGCCCCGATAGACTTGCATGGAATCGGCAGAAATAATCTCTCCCTGTAAGGACTGGGCAAGATCTAGGCTTAGGGCAGTTTTTCCTACCGCTGTAGGACCAAGAATGACCAGAATCTTCTGTTTGACCACAAGACTTCACTCCTACGTGCGACCGAAGCGCCGCAATAGTTCCTGATTCTCGAGGCGGATAATGATGGGCCTGCCATGGGGACAGGTAAAGGGATTGTTCGTCGTCGCAAGACCATCTAATAGCGCCCGCATTTCCTTCTCATCTAGGTAATCCCCTGCTTTAATAGCCCCTTTACAAGCTAAGGTGATTAGAGCCTCTTGCTTCTGTGTGGTAGTCTTCTTCGAAGTAGTGGCGATTTCCAAAATTTCCTCTTTCCAATTGCCTCCGCTGTGGGCTAACGAACTCGGTACTGCCCTGAGAAGAAAGCTATTATTACCGAATGGCTCGAGCTCGAGGCCAAACCCGGGTAAAAGGCTTAGGGCCTCCTCCACTAAAATGGCTTCACTCGGTGTGAATTCCAGATGCTGAGGAAGAATCTCCTGGACTTGGATGGTCGATGTCTCCCACGACGCTTCAAGTTGCTCAAGCAGTATGCGTTCATGAACAATATGTTGATCCAAAATCCATAGTCCCTGTGGCACCTCTAGTAAAATGTAGCTTTGATGTAGCTGCCCGATAATTCGACCAGTCCGCAAAGAAGGCCGTACATCATCGTTGGCAGAAGGGGCCGGTGATACAAAGGCTGGTGGAATCTCGCTAATCACTAGATCCTGCTGGGGTTTCTGGGACCCTTTCCGCTTTGCACGATAGCCTTTGAGGATCTCGTCCATGTGCTCCCAAGTCTCTGGTTTCCATGTAAGCTGCCCTTGGAAGGCTTGTGGTTTACTGTGGGAAACCCCGCTACTTTGACTTGCGTTTGGCTTAAGCGTAGGTGCTAAGTTCTGCCTGGAGAGAGCAGAACGAACGGCGTGGAGTAGATCTGTAAAAATGGCCTGTTCTTGGGCGAAGCGGACCTCTGATTTGGCTGGATGTACATTACAGTCCACGAGCTCAGGATTGAGCTCAAGGGCAAGAACAGCCCAGGGAAAGGTGCGACTTGGCAAGCGTCCATCATAGCCCTTCTCCAAGGCAACGCGCATCGTTTGGTTCTGGATGATCCGTCCATTCATTACAAAGACTTGCCCGCTACGATTGCCCTTCGCTAAACGCGGTGACCCAAGATATCCCTGAACTTGACCCCAGGCAAAACTCCCTTGAAACTTCACAAGCTCAGCCTCTACATTATTACCTTGAACGATCAAGATAGCGTCCAAGAGGCGACCATTACCAGGAGTTGCTAACACATTCTTCCCCTCTGCAATAACCCGAAAGGCGATATGGGGATGGGCTAAGGCTAATCTGGTACTAAGCTCTACGACCTGCCGCCTTTCCGAGGAGGGCGACTTTAGGAACTTCAACCGGGCGGGAACGTTGTAAAAAAGCTCCCTGACCTCGACAGTCGTCCCAGGAGGCGTCCCCACAGGCTCGACAACCCATTCACCCTTATCTTGCCAGATCTTATATCCGCTTTTCTGTTCTGCGGGACGAGAAAACAGCGTCAATCTGGCAATGCTGGCCATGCTCGGAAGGGCTTCTCCACGAAACCCTAAAGTGTAGAGGGCAAAGAGGTCTTCTGCACTCTCAATCTTGCTCGTGGCGTGGGGTTGAAAGGCCAATTCGAGATCTTCCCGGGCGATGCCCCCGCCATTATCCTGAACTCGAATATAGTCTATTCCCCCATTTCGAATCTCAATGATGATCTGCGTCGCCCCGGCGTCAATGGAGTTTTCAACCAGTTCTTTTACACATGAAGCTGGGCGCTCAATGACTTCACCTGCAGCTATTTTGTGCGCAACCTCTGGAGGCAATACCCTAATCTGCGTCATGGCTACCAACCTCCTTTGAGGCTTTCTGTTGCCATAGGGCCAATATCTGCAATGCTTCTAAGGGGGTGACATTATTCAGGTCCAAATTCAAGAGCTCTTTCTCAAGTTCGCTTGTTGCCGCAATCTCAACGGTACTTTCGATCTGGGTGGTATCATAGTCTAGGGTTTTGAACAAGTCCAATTGCTTAGGACCGTTTCCGCTGGTCTCAAGCTCCTCGAGTAAACTCAAGGACCGTTTGATCACAGGGTGCGGCATACCTGCCATACGAGCGACATTGATTCCATAACTGCGATCTGTGCTACCCCTGGAAACACGATGCAAGAAATATATGTCTCCATCCTTCTCCTCTACCTCTACTCGGTAGCTCACAAGTCTCTTGAGACTGTATTCCAGCTTGGTCAATTCGTGAAAGTGGGTGGAAAATAGGGTCCGGGCTCTGACTCTAGCGTGAATGTGTTCGATGACGGCTTGAGCAATGGCCATCCCGTCAAAGGTGCTCGTACCGCGCCCGAGTTCATCAAGGATGATCAGGGAACGCTCCGTGGCATGGAGCAGAAGCTCCGCGGTCTCAGAACACTCCACCATAAATGTACTCTGACCTGTGCTTAAGTCGTCACTGGCACCAATACGCGTGAAGATGCGGTCCACCAAACCAATTTTGGCTTCTTGGGCAGGAATAAAGCTACCCATTTGAGCCATGATCACAAGCAAAGCCACTTGCCGCAAATAGGTGCTCTTACCGGCCATATTGGGTCCAGTGAGCAGAATAATCTGTTGGTCTTCATCAAAGAAGACGTCGTTAGGCACAAATCGACCATCTAACGCCTCGACAACAGGGTGGCGGCCTTGTTTGATACTTAAGGACACATCCTCAGACATCTGTGGCCGCACAAAATGATATTTGACAGCTGCCGTGGCTAGGCTTTGGAACACATCGAGGGAGCCAAGAATGTGGGCGTTTTCCTGAATTGACCCCACATGGTCCTCAACTCGCCTTCTGATCTCGATAAACAGCTCATACTCTAGCTCTTTAATGCGTTCATCGGCCCCTAAGACCAATACTTCTTGTTCCTTAAGCTCAGGAGTTATATAACGTTCCGCATTCGCTAGGGTCTGTTTACGTTGGTATGTTTCGGGAACTAGGTGGGCATTGGCATTAGTGACTTCGATGTAATAACCAAAAACCCGATTAAAGCCGACCTTAAGAGACTTTATTCCTGTCCGTTCTCGCTCTGCCACTTCCAGGTCACGTATCCAGTTCTTCCCTCCGCTACTCGCTTGGCGTAGCTTGTCCAATTCCGAATTGTAGCCGTCCCTTATCAAATTGCCATCCCGTAGGGTGATGGCTGGCTCGTCCACAATGGCCTGAGCCACAAGTTGGGTAAAGTCAGTGAGGGGATCAAGGTCTTCAGCGAGAGCAGCCAAAAGGGGGGTCGTCTCCTGGACAAAAAGACCCTTAATCTCGGGAATCTTGGCCAAAGATCCTGCCAAGGCCTTTAGATCGCGGGCATTTCCATTGCCTGTCACTAAGCGACCGAGGAGTCGCTCCAGATCGTAGATCTCACCTAGCAAATCACGCAAGTCCAGACGCAGGGCTGTTTTCTCGAGGAGAGCTCCCACCGCATCATGTCGACTTTCGATCATTTTTCGATCCAATAACGGTTTTTCCAGGTAGGAACGCAAGAGTCTAGCGCCCATGCCAGTTGCTGTGTAGTCTAGGATGCCCAAGAGCGAACCTGCCTTCTTCCCGTCCCGGATTGTCTTCGTTAATTCCAGATTATCGCGGCTGTGACCGTCGATTTGAAGATACTGATCAAGCTTGTAGCTCTTAATGACCCTTATGTGGCTTAACACGCCGCGCTGTGTGTCCTGCACATACTCAAGCGCGAGAGATGCAGCCAAAATCTCCGCTGAACTAGTAAGCCCAAAGGGAGTTAGAGTCACTACTTCAAAGTGTTTTAGGAGATTCTGGCTAGCACTAGCTAGGCTCTCTTGCTTGTCTCTTGCTTCGGTAACAACGGTTCCTAGATCACTGGCGAAGGACTTAAGGGCATCCTTCTCCTTCCAATCGGATGTTACGAGGATTTCTGCGGGCCTGAGCCTTGTCAGTTCATTGACCAAGCCAGCCCAGGTAGGAAGGGAAACTGTCATAAACTCACCAGTGGACATATCGAGGGATGCCAAACCGAGGGACTTTGTTTCCCATCCCAATGCCACAAGGAATTGGTTCTCTTCAGCGTCCAGATTTCCTTCGATGAATGTCCCGGGGGTGATCACCCGCACTACATCCCGTTTGACCACCCCTTTGGCCTGTTTGGGATCTTCGAGCTGTTTGCACAGGGCGACGCGATAGCCGCTACGAACCAACTTCTCTAAATAACTTTCTGCGGCATGGTGCGGTACTCCGCACATAGGCACACGTCCCTGGGGACCAGCTTCTCTGGAGGTTAAGGCAATCTCCAACACCTTAGATGCTACTTTTGCATCGTCCCCAAACATCTCATAAAAATCACCCAACCTGAAAAACAAAATGCTGTCGGGATATTGCTCTTTGAGTTCGTAATACTGTTGCATCATGGGTGTAAGTTTCATGGCTTCTTTACTCCCTTACCGAATTCGCCCATGCAGACTCCAAGTACTGGCTTCAATGATCTCAGCCCACACGAGGGAACCAACGAGATGGTCTGGTCCCTCTACGTGAACCTGACGGTTCGTCCGGGTACGTCCGATGAGTCCGTCTTTAGAGCGTCCTTCAATGAGCAGTTCTTGTTGTGTGGCCACAAGGCGTTGCATATGGGCATCACTGATTGCATTTTGCACTTCAATCAGCTCATAGATCCTTTCTTTTTTCAGCTCTTCAGGAATTTGATCAGGCAACCTAGCCGCGGGCGTCCCCTCCCGAGGTGAATAAATGAAGGTGAAGGCCGAATCGAAGCCTACCTCCTTCACAAGGCTCAGGGTATCCTGGAAATCCTGGTCTGTTTCCCCTGGGAAGCCAACAATGAGATCGGTAGTGAGACTAATACCGGGCACGGCCTTTCGGACTTGCTCCACAAGATCCAGATAATACTCACGCGTATATCCCCGATTCATCCGCTTGAGGAGACGGGTGCTTCCCGCCTGTACCGGCAAGTGCAGATGTTCACATACCTTATCCAGCTCTGCAAGTGCCCTAATGAGATCTGGCCCCATATCCCTGGGGTGGCTCGTGGTGAAACGTATCCGGGCCAATCCTTCAATGGAGTTTAGGTCTGTCAAGAGAGAACTAAAGGAGGTCTCTTCGCTCAAGTCCTTGCCATAGGCATTAACGTTTTGTCCAAGAAGGGTGATCTCTTTGTATCCATCGGCCGCAAGACCAAGCACATCTTCTTTGATCTTTTCCGGTGTACGACTATGCTCCTTGCCTCTCACATAGGGAACAATGCAGTAGGTGCAGAAATTTGTGCATCCGTAAATAACGTTGACAAAAGCCTTCAAACCATCGCTCCGTTGCACGGGCAAATCCTCTCGAAAATCTTGGCCCTCATCATACTGTCCTTCATCCCAGATCTCAACTACCTTCTCCCCACTTGCTGCACGGTCTAGAAGTTCTGGAAGGCGATGGATATTATGGGTACCAAAAATCAGATCAACATGGGGAAGCCTTTTGAGCATCTGCTGTAGTTCTTGCTTTTGCTGAGGCATACAGCCGCAGATGCCGATGATCAGCCCCGGATTCTTTTCCTTCAAGCGGCGGAACGCGGCAATATGTCCATAGACTTTGCGCTCAGGGTTCTCCCGCACGCAACAGGTGTTATAGAGAATCAAATCGGCTTCTTCGACTGTCTCTGTAGGCTCATAACCCAAAGAGAGCAAAATGCCGGTAATCACTTCTGAATCATGGTCATTCATCTGACAACCCATGGTTTTTAGAAAAAATCCTTTCATGAACAGGTACTCCTTCGTAAAAATTAGATAAGCACTCCCCTATTATACTACGAATCTCCGGCGAATCCTAGGTATCCTAGAAAGAGACAAAGGACATAATTATAGCAGGGGGGTTGCTCATGCTCATCACCTTAGGTCGTACCGTCTTGTTATACATATTAGTTGTCGTCACCATGCGACTTATGGGTAAGCGACAGATTGCTCAGTTAGAACCTTTTGAGCTCGTCATAGCCATTATGATAGCGGAATTAGGCGTCATTCCCATGCAGGACCGCAATATCCCTCTAATCAATGGGATCATTGCAATCACCACTTTACTGTTCATTCAGGTCACCTTTAGCGTTGCCAGCCTGCGCTTTTTCGGTTTTCGGTCTTTCTTGGACGGACGGTACAGTGTAATCATAGCCAACGGGGTCATTCAAGAAAGAGAAATGCGCAAAGCCCGCTATAACCTTGATGAGCTCTTTGAGCAGCTCCGTCTAAAGTCCATCTTTAATCTTGGGGATGTGGAATTTGCCATTTTGGAGACAAGTGGCGAACTAAGCGTCCTTCTCAAATCACAAAAAAGGACTGTGACCCCAAAAGACTTAAGGATTGAAACCAATTACGAAGGGTTACCCCTCGTGCTAATTGTGGATGGTCAGGTCATGACTTCGGAACTGAACAAGAGTCAGCTCAGCGAAGCCTGGCTACGAACGGAACTAGAAAAACACGGCATAAAGAGTCCTAAAGAGATCCTTGTTGCCTCTCTTGACACTTCTGGCGAGCTGTTTTTCCAACCAAAAGAATCCTAAGGAGCTGCCTATGAAACTTTGGATCGTAATGTTCGTACTCATGATCATAATTGTGCTTGCCGGTTTGTTCCTGGAGCAATCGATCCTAAAAGCCACCGACCGCCTCTCTCACACTTTGGACTTGGTCAAAGATGCGATAAGAGACAACCAGTGGCAAGAGGCCCTAAGACTGTGGGACCAAGTCGATGAAAAGTGGTTTCGTCAACAAGCAAGTTGGAGCCCCTTCATACACAATCATGACTTGGACGCTGTTACAGTCCACTTAGCCCGATTGAAGAGTTTCCTCGAAAGTGAAGAAAAGGCGTCGGCCTTAGCGGAACTTGCCGAGATGGAAATTCAACTCGTTCAATTGCACAAACAAGAAGTGTTGACGCTGAAAAATGTCTTCTAGCCCTCATCAAAGGAAAAATACCTGTTCACCTTTCCCGTCACCAGACCAACAAAAGCTCCTGTAGGAAGGGCTGCAAATAGCATCACTGGTAGGTACATGAGCATTAAGTTTTGTTCAATCATCAAGGCCGCCACCCCAAGTTGAGCGAGGTTATGGGTAAGGGCGCCAACAAGGCTGATTCCTATCATGCTGAAGTACTTTGAAGCGTACCTGTACAAAAGGCCCATGACGACGGCACTTATTAGCCCACCCGAGAAGCTAAAGTAGAACGTCGGAGTCATAAACGTACCCGACATTAGAGAACCTAGCAGAGTACGCAAAATGGAGACGACGACTCCATCTTTCGTGCCGAAGTTCATGATGACATAAAGCGTTACAATGTTGGCCAAGCCTAGTTTGACGCCTGGAATCATTACGTCGGTTGGCATAGGAATCATAGCCTCAAAGATGTGCAGACCTAGGGCAAGACCAGTAGCCAATCCTAGATAAACGACGCGACGAGTATGAGAATAGGCCACTTACGTGTTGCCCCTTTATCCGTGAATTTTGTTTGAACCACTATAGACAGTGAGTAGATTATCCTGAAGAAACACCTTAACCAGGGATGTGGTTTCATCGAATTTGTAGCTTTGAGAACCAATGATTACCGTGACATTGGGATGAACGAGAGAGGATGTAATTCGACCAGTGGTAAGAACTTGGGCTGTAGTGGCAATACCCTTCGGCCCACCTAACTCCTTAGCCGTGATAGCTCCTGCATTAACAGTTACCTGACCGCCGCGAAAAACCCCATTAGCGATCTTAAAGCCGTTCCCAGCTAGAACCGTAGAATAAAAGCAGCCTTTCCCGCTGACTTCAACGGACCCTGACGCCTCTACCCGAGAGTTTTGAAGATAGCCGAGCTTGACATCGGACTCAACCGTTGTCTGGCTCTCAAACTCTTTGATGCGCTCCCCGACGCTTTGCCGCAGTTCTCTTAGTTCCTTGACATCGGTGATCTTCAAAGGACCGGGGCCACGAATGAGTAGGCAATGCTCCAGCGTTTCGGACAAGCCTGCAAATTCCTGGGCCTCGTTTGCAGAGCCCTGCGCGATTTGATCAAGTTCATCTGATAACTCCTTGATATCCTTGGGCAAACCACTGAACTTAAGTTCAATGAGATGTCGAATGAGATTCTCAAAGGGAATGTTATCCGCCTGGCTCACAATAGCATCGTAAGCGACCTCCAGGGCTTCGAGTTGATTTGCGATTTTTTTCAACAAGTTAAGGACCCGAATCTGCGTTACGGATATACCACCAGCATAAAGCTGAGAACGTAGCACATTTTTGAGAACCGTGATGGAACCACCTGTCCTCACGGTACCGCCACTAACGAGACCGTTTACGACAATAACCCCTGTGTTACTCTGAACTTTCACGTTCTCCATGACATTGCCTTTAATGATGATATCTCCATCCATGGTAATATTGCCCGTGGACACGTCGGCATCACCTGGCAACTCAAAAACGTTTGTTACTCGGAGGACCCCACTTTGCACAGAGGGTAAACCCGATGTTGTAGCAATTGCTTGGAGACCGTCATCACTGAGTCTAACGCCTTCACCTACAGCAAGCTCAACCTTCCTGAGTGGCTCCCCAGGGATGGGATCCCCATAGACATCCATGCCTGGTTTTCCCGGTTCTCCCGGATCTTTCACAGCAAGAATGGCCCCCTCATGAACTCCTTCGGTGCCATGGACCGCATAGTGATCGATACGAAGTGCATCGTCATCAACAACTGCGGCATCTTCTTGAAAAACATACGTAATGGAAGGATGGCGTGTGCCTGTCGGTTCTTCACCAAGGGCTACAATGCAGGATCCCTGTGATGTACTGAGAGTTTCTTTAGTGAGCCCATCGATCTGCAGACCATATTTCAACCCCTCTATTTGGATCAGATGCTGCACATCCTTGAGTTCCAATGCGGGAGCATCCAGTACATGCTTAATAATGGATAGTTGCAATTGATTGGTGGGTGAATGATCAGCAAGGCTATGATTCACACCCGGAGTTCGTTTCCACACAAGCTGTGCCTTTGTCTTCTTCGCATCCACCACGATCTCGTAGTGCAATTCAGGTTCGCTACTTGCGGGAAGAATGATCTCTAAAGGTTCTAGCCCTTTTGTAAGCTTGACTTCTTTTTCCACCAGTTCGCCCGTGTACAAAACCTGTAACTCACTTCCAAACCGGATTGTAGGTACTACGCCACTTGTTTCCTGCGGAGGGACATATTCTAGCTTTCCATGTTTCACGCTCACCAAACCAAATGAAGAAGTCTGTTCCTGCACGTTTCTGGTCTGCTTAAGAGTAAGTCGGACCGCCGCTCGGCCGCTTTTTCTACCGAAGAAACCCTTCGAAGGTTCTTCCACAATTTCGATGTTAACATGCTCTCTCTCCACTTGCAACTTGGCTAATCCGTTATTAATTGCTTCTTCTATCGTCTTCCCTTCACCGAGCACCTGTGTATGTGCCAGAGCGATAACCCCCTCTACAGAGTCTTCTTGTAAATACAATAACTAACTCGTTGTAATCCGTAGCTCGCCGGGTCCATAATCTGTTCTGCCGATCCTACAATGAAAAATCCTGAGGGTTTCAAGGATTGAACAAAACTGTTGATCAACCTCTTTTGGGTTTCACTGGTAAAGTAGATGAATACATTGCGACACAAAATGAGATCAAAATCGCGTTCGTAGACGCTTCTCAGTAGATCGTGTTTCTTAAAGATCACTTGTTTCTTAATACTCTCGTCGATTATCCAGTCTCCGTTACTCTTCTTGGTGAAGTACTTGTCCAAATATTTCTGTGGCGTACCGGCAATTTGGTTTGGAAGGTACACGCCGGCTTTAGCCTTCTCTAGAGCCGTCTCATCTAAGTCTGTAGCCAGAAGAAGACTGGGTGTGAACCTTGCCTCATTCATGAGGATGGTGATAGAGTAGATCTCAGCGCCAATGGAGGCACCGGCACTCCAAATCCGGGGGCGATTGCCACGGCTGATTTCGGGCAATACCTTTTCTTCAATGACATCAAACACCTTAGTGTCTCGGAAAAAGTTGGAGGTATTAATCGTTAGGTAGCCTGTGAATTTTTCTCGATGCTCAAGATCCTTGTCAAGGGTCTCCACGAGCTGATTATAGGAATTAAGTTGATGACGCTCCACCCACTGGTTGATACGTCTTCGCATTTGTTGATCCTTATACGCAGTGAGATCAATTCCGAGTATCTGATTGATATCTCGCTTTAGTTTCTCATAGTCTACCATGTGACACCTCGTTTTACCTCATAGCAGATATTAGTTCCGTGATCACCCTACCAATTTGATCCAGGGGCAAAATGTAGTCAGCATTGCCTTCTTCTGCCACTACTCGTGGCATACTGTAAATCGTCGAGGTACTCTTATCCTGAGCAATCGTAATGCCACCAGCCTTCTTGATTTCGGCCATGCCTTTTGCCCCGTCTCTACCCATTCCCGTTAGAATCACGCCTAGGATCCTCTTACCATAGACCGCAGGAAGTCTTTCCATCGTAACGTCAATAGCCGGCCTGAGAAACATGACCCGCTCATCTTGGTTTAGCTTGATGCGCCGCTCATGTGTAATCGTAAGATGATAATCTCCAGGGGCAATGAGCACCTTACCATTTTCCACAAGGTCACCATCAGTGGCCTCTTTTATTGGAAATGGGCACAGACTGTTCAAGCGCTCGGCAAAACTCCTGGTAAAGTCCTTGGGCATATGCTGTACCACAACCATTGCTGCTGGAAGATTGGCTGGTATGGAAGCAAAAACCCCTTCAAGTGCCTTAGGACCGCCTGTGGATGAGCCGATGATCACAAGCTTCTCGGCCACTCCTGTAGCAGGACGATCAAAAACCGGTAGCGAAGGAGACTTAATAATACGAGGACGTTTCGCTGGTTCGGAAGGTTGCAGCTGAGCTACGGCAGCCAAGCGTACCTTCTCTTTTATCTCCGTGGCAATTCCATCCAAAGCGGGCGAACCGGTGCCAGAGGGGTGCCCTCCGGGGTGCCCACTAGGTTTAGCGATAAAATCAACTGCACCAAGGGACAAGGCTTGAATCGTGGTTTCGGATCCCTTGCGCGTCTCACTGCTGAGCATAACCACTGGAAGCGGTTTTGTCTCCATGATGTGTTTCAGCGTTTCTAGCCCATCCATGATAGGCATCTCCACATCTAACGTAACTACATCCACGTCTAGCTTCGCTAGTTTTCTTAGGGCATCTTGGCCATTTCGCGCGTAGCCCGCAACCTCGAGCTCTGGATCCTCATTAATGATCTCTGTAATCAACTTGCGCATAAAAGCACTATCATCTACTACAAAAACCCTAATAGGCATGATCATCACCCTCAAATCTCAACAGCCTCTTTGCCTATTGCAGTAACGGTTACAATTCCACTATCAACAAAAAAGCGCATTTTGCGCCCATGACCACCCGCAACATCCTTACCAATGATCGCAATACCATGTTTGTCAAGGTGCCCTGTGACGGCTTCAATGTTCTGCTGTCCAATACTTGTACTATTAGCACTTAAATTTGGGAAGAGGTTGGCCCCTCCTGCCATTTTGGCTTGAAGACGGGACTTTCTAGCGCCCAACTTCACCGCTTCGTCAATCATGGCTGGGATACCTGTATCAGCATACTTACCGGGTGGCGCGCTAGAATCCTTGGCCCTGCTTTTAGGAAGAAAAATGTGACCCATGACGCCGACTTTGGCAACAGCATCATACATTGTAACACCAATACACGAGCCAAGACCCACAGTGGTCAAAATGCCCTGTGTCTTAAAGGAGCTGATCTGCCCCATATTGACAAAGACTTCTGTCATCATACGTCCTCCAGACCCAACAACCGAGCGATCTTCTCAAAGTCATCGTCATCGGGAAGAAAGATGATATTTCCCTCAATGGATTCGCCATCGGCAAAGAACTCTGTACGAATCACCGTAACCTCATTGGTCACTTGAGCACCGGCCAAGACACTCTCCCATACCGCACCGGCCATATCCACCGCGACTCCGGGAACGCTAGGAGCCATGAGGAGATCGGTCATTTTGGAGAGAGCGTTAAGGTAAGAGGTAATCATAATATTGCCCAATTCTTGCAAGGCCGAACGGGCCAAATCATCAATCTCCCCACTATCATCGCCAATCAGTAACCGTAGTAGCACCAAAGCACTATCTAGGGGAAGAAGAAAGGCCATGTGCCCCTTCACATCGCCGGACACAACTACAAAAATACCGACTACTACCTGCTCCGAGCCTCCGACATATTCAGCGGCCTGCGAAAAGGGCAACATCTGAGCATCGGGAACAACCAGTTGAAAAAGGCGACCGCTCAACATCTGGGACAAAGCTGTGGTGGCATGTCCCGTCCCAATATTGGCGAGTTCCTTAAGGAAATCCAACTTTACCTCATTCATCACGCCACCACCCCCTAGGAACCAATTTTGCGAAGTGATTCCACAACACGTTCAGCGTCAAATGGTTTTACAAGAAAGTCTTTAGCGCCCGCGCTAAGAGCTTCAATCACCATAGGTTTTTGCCCCATGGCACTACAGACAATGATCTTGGCCTGAGGATCAATCTTCATAATTTCCTTAATAGCAGTAATTCCATCCATTTTAGGCATAGTGATATCCATCGTGACCATGTCAGGTTTTAACTCTTGATAAAGGGACACAGCCTCCTCACCGTCTCCCGCTTCACCCACAACATCATAACCGTTTTTTTCAATTACATTCCTCAATGTCATACGCATAAATGCCGTATCATCAGTAATTAACACAGTTTTTGCCATTAGCAGCTCAACTCCCTATCCGATTAAAGTACTATTGTCAATAATAAGGGCAATAGTACCATTGCCCAACACGGTAGCTCCGGCAATTCCTCGAATGTCGTTGAGAATTCCCCTGATGGACTTAATTACGATCTCTTGTTGACCAATGAGATCTTCAACGACGAAACCCACCTTCTGACCCCTTATCTCCACAACAATCACAGGTAACGGACCATCTACCTTGAGGGGCTCAAAGCCTAGGCACTCGGCCAGGTCATAGAGCGGCAATACTTCATTACGTAACATGATGACACTGTGTTGCTGCACAGTCTTGATCTGGCTGTGCTCTACTTGAATGTTCTCTCGTACCGCCTGAATAGGTATGGCGAGGGTCTCTCCGTCGGCTACCACCAGTAAAGCCTTAATGATAGCTAGGGTTAAAGGAAGCTTGATGATGGTGCGCAAGAATTGCCCTGGTTCGGATTCGATCTCAATGGTTCCACTCAGGGACTCAACAGTAGACTTGACTGCATCGAGTCCCACGCCTCTACCAGAAAGGTCTGTAACTGCCTGGGCAGTAGAAAACCCGGGGCTAAATAGAAGGTCTCCGGCCTCTTCCACTGAGAGCTCTCCATGACCTGGATTCAATAGGCCCCGTTCGATAGCTTTTTCTCTTATCTTCTCGAGATTCAGTCCCTGACCGTCGTCACTGATCTCAATTAGGATATGGCTACCCTCATGTCTAGCGCCTAAGGTAATGGTTCCAGTTGCAGGTTTGCTCTTAGCGACTCGTTCGTCCTTGGGTTCAAGACCATGATCAATAGAGTTTCGAATTAAATGCACTAAGGGATCGCCAATTTGATTAACAATCGAACGGTCCAATTCCGTCATTTCTCCGAAAATCTTCAGGTCAATATCCTTACCGCTGGCCTGGGCCAAGTCCCTAACCATGCGAGGGAAACGATCAAAAACTTGTTTGATGGCCACCATCCGCAGACTCATGGCTGCATACTGCAATTCCGTTGTGACCCTATCAAGTTGATCTAGAGCACCTATGCTATCATCGCCCTTGGCCATTTCCACAACCTGGGTGCGACTCGTGACCAATTCGCCAACCAGATTAATGAGTTTGTCTAATCGCTCCGTTTCCACGCGAACAAGGGCTTCTGGCCGGTGTTGACGAACTACTGGAGCAGGTGCTAGAGGGCCAGTTTGCGTCAGCCCCTGTTTTTTTGTGGCTGCCGTTTCTAGTGGGGCGGTCTCAACCTCATCTGCCATACGTTGCTTTCCATTCTCGTTGGAAAGAACCGCAACCTCCACGCGATCAATTTCTGAGATGTTCTCAACAATGTTTTGTATACTCTCAGGTGGCTCTTTGGTCAGGATGGTCAGAATAAAGCTATTGTCGAATTTTTCTTCTTCCAATTCCTGCACCGAAGGGTTGCTTTGAATTACAGTGGCCACTTTCTCCACTGCTTGAAACACGGTGTAGACGCGAACCGATTTCAAAATCGTGTTGGCTCTCAAAACCACCTTTACGGCTAAGGCTACGTAACCTTGGGCAACAGCCTGTTTAATGGTCTCACGGTTAAACTCATCGAGTTCAACAGATAAAGGCGCTGTGTCTTGTTGTTGGTCGGGTCTTTCAGACACCGATGTCTTCCGCACTAAAGCTTCTAAGGCCACAATCTGTTCGCGGACAGGCGTAATGGGTTCTTCGCTAATCGTCTGCTCGAGCAGGATCTCCAGTGTATCAACGGACCGAAATAAAATGTTGATAACGTCAATTGTGGGCTCTAGTTCCTGATTTCTGAGCAAATCCAATACGCTTTCCATCTCGTGGGTAAATTCCGCGAGCTCGTCAAAGCCCATAGTCCCTGCCATACCCTTGAGGCTGTGAGCTGCCCTAAACATATCATCCACGGTTTCTTTATCGCCCGGATTCTTTTCAAAACTCAGAAGATCCTCGTTCAGTGACTGAAGGTAATCACGGGCTTCTGCTGCAAACACGTCCTTGAATGAACTAATGTCCATGAACTTCCCCCTTTACCAGCGACCTACCTATCTCTATCGTATGCTCCCTATACGGTCTTTGGGTGTCGCAATTTCTGTAATACGTACCCCAAACTGCTCCCCCACCACTACAACTTCGCCTCGAGCTATCAGCCTCTCGTTGGCAAATAGTTCGATAGGCTCGCCGTGTAGTGACTCTAGCTCCATGATATGACCGGGACCTAGGCGCAGAATATTATCAATAGCCATTTTTGTGCGTCCTAGTATCGCCCGCACCTGTACTGGAATATCTCGGATCAAATCAACATTAATGTTCCCTAAGTCATGGGACACCTCAGGCCTGGAGCTCGCGGTAGGGGCAAATGGCTGAATTTGCGTTTGCACCGGATGGCTTCTGAGATCGACCCACTCGGCAGCAGCACTCAATTCTTCCATCTCCACCTTTGGCTCTGGTTCAGGAGGCATGAGACTTTTAACCATGTCTTTGGCAAAATCGATCTTAACAATCTGCAAAATCGTACTATCCACTAAATCTTCAATTTCCATGCGAAACGCAATGGTGACGACCGCTTCGTCGTCAGGCAAGTTGTCATCTGTTAGAGGATCATGGGCCAAATTGCGCCTGGCGGTACTAGGGGGAGAAATGTCAATCTGGCGCACAAAAAGCTCAGACATGGCAGTTGAAGCCGATCCCATCATCATATTCATTGCTTCTGTAACAGCACTAAGGTACAATTCATCGAGTTCAGCCGGCAAGTTGGTTCCATCTTCACCCATCATCAGATTCCCGATGACTAGGGCGTCATGTTCGTGGATTACAAGTAAATTAACACCCTCTAATCCCACTATATATCCAACATTGACGACGATACACGGTACCGGGTACGATTCTGTGATCTTGGCGGGAGTACTTAAATAAACCTTGGGAACTGTAATGCGCACTTTACGATTTACTAAGGTACTCAAGGCCGTTGCCGCTGACCCCATGGAAATATTGCCGATCTCGGCTAAGGCATCTTGCTCTACAGCGGTTAGATGAGCATTAATGTCTAAATCGCTAGAAGTCTCCTGGGAGGTATGCTCGGCCAATAGGGCATCGAGCTCCTCTTGCGTCATGACTCCATCACTCATCGTCTAGCCCCCCTTCATCGTCGTCTGTCTCACAGACAGCTGTGACGACCACACCTAACCGCTCTCCTAGTCGACCAGGTGTGCCTTTGAATTTCGTCATGGAACCAATTTTAATGTCTAAGGTCTCGTTCTTCTTTGTGTTGAGAGGAATCACATCGCCTGGGGCCAAATCCAGCAAATCCTGAACCGTCACCGTCGCTTTTCCCAGTTCCACCTCTACTGGAACGATAGCAGAGCGTACTTTGGCTTTGAGTAGTTCAATGCGCTTGGGATCGGGTTGTTGGAGTGACTCAAACATACGAATATGAGTCAAGTTCTTCATAATCGGTTCCAATGTGCGATGCGGCAGACAAATACTGATCATGTCACTGGTATCGTTGAGAGAAAACCGCATGGTCACAAGGGCCACAGCATCTCTTTCAGAGGAAACCTGCAAAAACTGAGGGTTACTCTCCATATACTCCAAGTCAAACTGCAAGTTGGCAACGTCTTTCCAGGCATCGCTAAGGTGTGAGGAAAACACACTTAATACTTGACGCTTCAACACAGCTGTCTCTATATCAGTCAGTCCCCGAGAGCGCCCCATCGGTACTCCATCGCCACCACACAGACGATCATGTAATAAAAAAGCAATGTCAGGTGTCAACTGCATAACAGAGTAACCCTCTAGTGGTTGGACGCGAAATACGCTTAGAACAGAGGGATTCGGTAAAGAACGGACAAAATCTCCAAAGAGAATTTGCTCAATGGAGTGAACTCTTACTTCCACTTTGTTGCGAAGCTTGGCCGACATATATCCCGAATAGGTTCGGGAAAACTGTTCGTGGATTCTATGTAGGGCTCTAAGGTGTTCCTTAGAGAATTTGTTGGGTCTACTAAAATCATAAACGGGGTCTTCTTCCTTAGGGTCCGTCGTCTCAAGCTCGAGATCGGGTTGGGAGGCTGCCCGAATTAGCAGATCAATTTCTTCTTGTGACAAAATATCATGCAATGAATCCACCTCCTCTTCACCTAACTCCGCCTCGAAACACAAACCACCCTTTTACTATCTATCGGCATGCAGAGCCCAACCCTTGAGTAAGTTGCTATTCGGCTTCGGGCAAATCATGGTCGGAGACAGTCTGCAACTGGATGTGTTCTTCGCTGGTTAGGATCTTGTCCACCTCTAGAAGAATGAGCAACCGATTGTCCAGTTTACCGACTCCAGCTAAGTATTCAGCCTTCAATCCAGCAATATTACTTGGAGGAGGTTCAATGGCGTCTTCAGGCAGACGCAACGTTTCGGTCACCGAATCCACGATGAAACCTACCATGTTATCGTTAACCTCCAGCATGATAATGCGGGTGTCTTGCGTATTCTCCTGAGCCGCGAGGCCAAAACGTTTACGCAAAGAGATAACGGGGATAACCTCTCCACGTAAATTCGTTACACCTTCAATATAACTGGCAACATGCGGAAGGCGCGTGATATGGCTCACTTTTACAATCTCTCGCACATCGGTAATCTCTACACCAAATTCTTCGTTATGAAGCTTGAATACGACCAGTTGTCTCTCTTTCACAAAGATCCCCTCCATAGAAGCCCGCTCTAGGCAAGATATTATATACCTCGCAAATCCCATTGCTTAACCTATTTCGCCGTTATGAAGACTTTTCCTTCCCCAAACGCCAAGAATAATGAAACCCCGGAATACCCGGGGTTTCGGTCTACTTTTGTGGTTTTCGTAGTAAAGCCCATATACTGCTGAAGACAATTCCCGCTGCTAGACCTAGGCCTGTAATTTCAAAGGCTCCAGTGAACAAGCCCTCCCAGCCTAGCCGCTCTAGCTCGGAGAGCATCCCCTTAGTGATCGAACTGCCAAATCCCATGACTGGAACCAGCGCTCCAGCTCCGGCAAATTCCTGGAATGGTTCATAGATACCAAGTCCACTTAAGACTGCACCCAGGCAAACCAGTCCCACTAATAGATGAGCATTGCTACACTTTGTGGTGTCGATAATCAACTGCCCTATTGCACAAATGGCACCACCAACTAGAAATGCGATGATGTACTCCAAACGATATCTCCCCCTTAAGCCTCCAGAGCTACGGCATGGGCAATGCAAGGAATCGATTCTCCCTGTAACACCGTTAATGCGCTTAGTAAAGCGCCTGTGGCCACAACTAAAATACGTCGCGCCTTACCGGATTTTAGCATGTTTAGTGCGTAACCAAGGCCCATTACGGCTATACAGGCTGCTCCACTTCCCCCAGCCCCCGTTTTTTGATGATCGCCGTAGATTTGACTGCCGCCATCCTGTAAACGTTCCAGGCCTGAAAACCCCTCTTTTGATAAAAGTAGTCGCAGCATTTTTCTACCGTGTTTCCCTAAATCTCCGGTTAAGACCATGTCATAGTCTTCCAGACCACGGCTTGTGTCCTTTAGATGCTGTTTGATCGTGGAAAAAGCCGCAGGGGCCATAGCACTACCCATATCTTGGGAATCCTTTAGCCCCATATCCACGATAGTCCCAAAGGTTGCATGAGTAACTTGCGGTCCTTGATTGGCAAAACCTAAAAGGGCTACTCCTGCCCCTGTCACCGTATGGTGGTTACTGCTGATATGCTGGATATTCAGTTCAATAGGGTAGCGGAATTGCCGTTCCGCGGTCTGGTAGTGACTGGCGGTGCCGATGAGGACTTTTTCGGCAAAGTCCCCTTGTAGCAGGGTGGCTCCAAGCCCCATGGCCTGAGCGAAAGTGGAGCAGGCCCCATAAATGCCTAAAAAGGGCGCAGCATATGTGCTCGCAGCAAGGGTCGAGGAAGTGATCTGGTTAAGCAGATCGCCAGCGATCAGAAAATGCACGTCTTCGATCTTGGTATTGCTTTGTTGTAGCGTCTTCTCTATGGCCATTTCCAGTATAAGCCGTTCGGTTTTCTCGGGCGTCTTCTGATCAAGTACATCATCTGGAAGAATCTCATCAAAATCCAATGCATGGGGACCTTTGCCCTCGAGGGGTCCCACTATGGTATAAGAGCTAAGTAGTCTAGGGACTTTACTAAAGGTCAAGGTTTGGGATCCAAGACGATTACTCAAAGCACAGACACCTCCCATGGGTTTTTTTAAAGCAGTTTCAGGATCAAAACCTTGATCAAGGTCACAATAAAACCCGATAAAATACCAAAGACAATGACGGGACCAGCGATCACAAACATTTTTGCCGCCATCCCCAGCAAAACACCTTCCCTACGGAACTCCATAGCAGCAGACGTCATTGTATTGGCAAAACCCGTAATGGGAACTGCCGCTCCTGCACCACCCTTTTCTGCCAGTTCATCATAGACTCCAAAGGCCGTCAAGACGGTTCCTATCAGGATCATCACCGCTAATGTAACAGCAGAAGCTTCGGCTTTGGTATTTTCGACTTTGCTAGCAATGTTCAAGACCACTTGTCCCACTGTACAGATAACTCCTCCTACAAAAAAAGCCCACAGCATATTCTTAAAGATGGGACGGGGTGGACTGTTGTCTTGCACCAGCTTTTGGTATTCCTGTGGTTTCACCCTAGTCGCTCCTTCCGTTAACCATTCTTAGTATGCTGAACCTTTCCCAAACTATGCAAAAAACGGAGTACCGCCAATGGCAGCACTCCGTTCCTTGTTTCAGTCTTCAATTTTTAGTTGCCACCAACAGACATGCTCATGCTGATGGCACCGATAATAGCACCAATGGCACCCAAAGCAATGCCGACGGTCGCCAATGTCTTGGCAGACTTCACATCTTGATCTGCAGTCGCCCGGTAGGCCTCAAAATCCTCTTCCAAGGTCTTAATCTGCCGCTCAAGACGTTGTTCGCGAATCAAAGCTGCGTTGATTTGGGCATTGACATCTGTGGCTAGTTCTGTCTTGACCGTGTCCAGCCCAGAGGTATCTTCACGCAAGAGGGTGATATCTGCTTTAGCCTGTTCTAGCGTTGCTGCTAACTCCTCTCGATTTTGGGTTTCCCGCTGGAGCAAGACAGCCACATTTTGCAGATCTTTTTCGAGTTGCTGGTTGGTGCGTCTAAGTGTCTCCAATTCAGACGTTACTTGGCTGTCAGTTGCTTGTAGACTGGCAAAAACTGCACCTTTTTCTCCTGCCCAGTTTTCTAAATCATTGATGGCTTCAGCTTGGAGCAAGAGCTCTTTTTCTAACTGAATTACCGCATTGATCAATTCGTTTAGGCGTAGCTCATTTTCAGCCATGCGTAGCTCGTTTTCAGACTTATCCATCGTCTCTTCCATAGCCAGTTGGAGGCTTACAATACCCGCTTGAACCTCGGTTAAGCCATTTTGGAGTCCGGCTAGGTCATTCTCAATGCCTAACACCTGTTCTTCCAGATCTACTTGGGCACTTACTATTCTGTTCACTCGATCATCAGCGACCTTGGATTTGTCATCGATCATTTTTACTTGGTCACGGAGACTCTGCTGATCAGCATACCAGGTCGCCAAGTCTTCTTCAAAGCGGATCCGAAATTCGCTGATTTCGGTCAAATCACCGGAAGTGCCCCTAACACGGGAAACTTCAATGTCCTCTAACAGGCGATTGATCACATTGGCCAAGGCGTAGCGGTCGACTGCCCGAGAGCCCTGAAATGTGCCATCTTCAAACACCGTCAAGTACCCTCTCGTGACCGCACTGTTCACTGCGTGGTAAGCCCAGTGGTCAATGGGAACATCCGTAACGTTGGCCCACGCAGTTATGGGCAAAATCATATTAAGAAACAGTACGGCCACCAACCCATAGACAATTTTGTTCCTTTTCATAAAATCAGCCTCCTCACCTTGATGGTTGAATGATGATATCCTTATGTTCAATCACTAGAGACGGAGCCTCTCGGATCCCCTGCTTCGTGAATATCCGAACGTCATCCAACGTGACGTTTCCAAGGCCCTCTTTTTTGGCCCTAAAGTGAATTGTTACAAGGGTGCCATAGGACAATCCCAGTTCATTATCAGCTCCTCGATCTCCCTTGAGTCCAAGAACTTCGCCTGCTTTATTGGAGACAGTAGGCATTTGCCAGGTACCGCCATCTACAAATAGCGTTCCTCTAGAGATATCAAGTGTCCTACCAACAATTTCCAGATGATCAGGGTCAAAGGAAAGATCCAAGTCTGCTCCTAGGAAACCCTCAAAGTTTGTGGCCCAAATGGGAAGCGAGAAGTAATCACCGGTCTGTACCGGACCTCCATGGACCACCTCCGGTTCTCCAACCCATACTTTAGGTATCAACTCCGGAATCGTAATATACATGTTCGCACCCTTAGTCTCGCCTCGTTCGTCGACATAGGTGAGAGAATAGGGCAAGAAGCGACTACCAAAGTCGCCAGCTTCTGGCTTCAACAACCATTTAAACGACACTTCTTGACCCGGTTCGATGGTGCTTGGGAATCGTTTGGTACTTTGCCCTGTCACCAATTCGAGTCCCATGAGAAGCTTAATCTCGAATATTCCTCCATAATATGGTGTACCGCCAACATTACGAATTACTGCTTTTGCTTCAAAGGTAGCCGGTTCGTAACGTTCATCTTTGATGCCTAGGGCAACAGGACCGCTAAACTGAACTTGTAGCTTGGCGGGGCTTAAGACCTGCACGTTCCGCCTTACCCTGTTTGGTTCACTATTCTCCGCCGTCACCTCTACTTCGTAGGTAAACACTCCATCTGCGATTGAGTGGACTCCTACTTGCCAACCCGTCTGCTTCGTTTCACCTACCTGCAGATCATTGAGCCTAACCTTAGCAGGTGAGCCCACGACTTGTAAGCCTGGGGGCAATTTCAGCTCGGCAACCACATTCCGGGCATCCCCTTGTCCATCATTTTGTACATAGGCGATGATGGAAAATGTCTGAAACCCTTCAGGATCAGAGGTGATTTCCGCAGGTGAGGTAACACCTACGATCAATTCACCTGGAGCAATCGTAACACCGCCCAGACCGTAATAGGACACAAAACTTCTTGCCTCTCCCGGTGCCAAGGATACCTGATCCCAGAAGAGAGCAATGGCACTGTCCAGCTCAAACTCGCCCGTGCGCTGGAAATCTCGACCGGGGGTAAAGTCAAAATTCCAAGGACTATCAGCTAAACTACCCCAATTGGTGAAGTAGACGCGGTCGGGGGTTGTGACACCTGGTCCCGTTAGTGTCCCCTGGGACATAACCTGGGGGTTAGCCAAGGAGTCAAAGGCCTGCCAAAACTGGGGCATACTTTGGGCATAGTACACACTATCGGTGGTTATACCCCGATCATCAACCCGAAATGGGGCACCGTCATTGGCACCGAGCATGGTATCGAGCATCAGACGTACACCAACCATATGAGGTTCAGAATCTATGTTCTCTACATGATATTCAATCTGGGCAGTATCTAAAAGACCCGTGGTGCTGCTTCTGGTCAGACTCAAAACTTGCCACACCTGGACAGGACCCATTCTCCAGCTACTCTCTATTTTGCCATCCACAATGGTGGGAGGCTGAATCATCTCACCATAAAGGGCGCTAGAACCGGCCCGTCTATCAGTTTCGCCACCATAGACCCAATTTTGATTACCGACGCGAATTGTTGTATATGACGTCCAAGGGTCGTCACCGCCGTAGATTAAATGCTTGTTATTATCCGTAATTCGATCAGGATCTCCTCCAGTCGTACCTACCGAAAAACGTCCGGTATTTGTCTCTCCGGCATTCACGACAATGCGGATATACTCATTATCAATCTGCACATTCGGTACTGCATCTAAGGCAGTCGCGATGAAGGAAACAGAAAGCGTGAGAGTGAGTACTCCGACTAAAGTAAGTAAAAACTTTCTGGGCATCCGCGCTCTTCCCCCCTCTATGGTGCGTTCAACCAATTAACCTCTCCGTATTCAACGTTGGAAACAAACCTATTATCCTCTCTACTAAAGACAACAGCCACCTGCATACTGTAATCATAAGGTTGACTTGCAAACGTCCATAGACGTTCAATATATCGGACAGCCTGAAAGTCTAACCGTTCATCCCCTGAGGATTTCTCCAAAACCACATTCTGCAGAATTCCAGAGGCAGACACCTCAATGGCGATGAACACCACACCTTCAACCCCGTCATGCTCCGCATTTTTCGGGTACATGGGCACGCCACCACCGCCGTGAAGTTCCCGGCCGCTTGCAGGTGGTGGAGGTGGAGGCGGAGCGGTTTCGGCTGTTCCTGAGCCAGATTCTATAATCCCGGGCTCGTCACTTGCGCCCTGTGAGGCTGTTCCTGAGCCACTGGTCTGCGCAGGTGTCGGCCTTGCCTCTGGCTCTGGACGGGCTTCCGCGGGTGGTTCTACCACTTCTCGAGGCACGGCTTCCACAATGACCTCCGGTCCATCGGGGCTAGTGAGCAGTTCGCCTTGACTTGACGTGTCAGGAGCCACGGGCACCTCAGGAGCTTCAGGCACAGCTAGCTCGGGCCGGGCTTCAGGTTCGGGCACAATTTCGGGTTCTGGAATTGCTGGACTCGCTTGCTCAACCTGGGGTGCTGGGACTTGGGGCTCCTCGGGTTGGGCGCTCGCTTGTTCCTGAGGAGGTTCTTCCACCTGGGGTCTGGGCTCTGTTACTCTCGGAACCGTTGTCTGGGAGAGACGATCAGTAACAGGAGATGGCCTTGGATTAACAGATGTCTCTACATGCATAACCTGAATAACCCCTCCCCCGGCCAATCCAGGAGTATCAACTTCTAGGAGGGAACTCAAATCGGGTATCGCGAAAAATAAAATAGCGTGGAGGACGACAGAAATCAATAAAAAACGATTTAGTCGTGACCCTTCACCATAAGGGTTTTGCACATCTCTCCCTCCTTCCCTTACATTCCTTGGTCAACTGCCAAACCTAATCTATAACCACCAACACCGCGAATATGATCTAGAGCCCTCACTACATGGTCGTATCGTACTTCCTTGTCTGCTTTGACAATAACGAAAATGTCAGGATTAACCCGCAATCTTTCGGCAAGGTGTTGTTCCAACTCTATGCCAGAAACCTGACGGCCGGAAACGTAAAAGCCGCCAGACTTGTCCACAAGTACCTCAAAACTAGTGCTGGTTTGGGCACTTCCCGTTACCGCCCTAGGTAACTCCACATCTAATCCCATAGGCTCTGTCTTAATGGTCGAAAAAACCATAAAAAAGACCAGTAAGAAAAAGATCACATCAATCATGGGTGTGATATCTGGACTGCGACGCTGCCTTTTGGTGCGCTCAAAGTTCATTAAAGCTCACTCCCTGCATCTAAGACATTCAGGAGCTCCGTGGATTTCTTGTTCATATCCGCTACCTGGTTGGTTACAATGCTATTGAGGTAGGCAGTTAAGGCCATCGTTGGAACCGCGATAATCAAGCCCGTCGCAGTAGTTATCAGCGCTTCAGCTATACCAATGCTTAAGGCCGAAGCCTGTGTAACGCCTTCCATAGCGCCCATCACATTAAAACTGCCGATAATACCGGTTACAGTACCGAGGATCCCTAACAAAGGAGAGATTGTCACAATGAGATCCAAAGCACCTAGACGCCGCTCCATTTTGTGAATCTCTTCGTGACCTGTCACTGACATATGCTCTTTTATCTCTTCGCGCCCTTGGTCATAGTGGGCTATTCCCGCAGCCAGCACCGCAGCCACAGGTCCTCTTGATTTTTTCGCAATTTGCATAGCTTCCAGAACTTTTCCCTGGCCTAGCGAAAGTTTAATATCTTCTAAGAGGTCATCGGTGTCAATTCTTGAGCGCAACAAATACCACAATCTCTCGATCCCAATAGCCAAGGCAAAAATCGAGCATAGAAGCAATGGAATCATAACTGGACCACCAAGTACGAAAATTCTGAGCATACATACCCCTCCGTTTACTTTCTAAAAAGAAATGCATTCTTTAATGTTCGACACTGCGGTGGAGATTCCTTGCTCCATTACAGTTTCCGCCTACAACATTCGCCAAAACCCTCAGCTTATGGGGGGGTAAAAAAAAGAACCGCGAAATCGCGGTTCTAAATACTATACAGCCCATGGGTGAGTGTGCTTTAAAAACTGAGCTTTGGTAACACCCATCAGAAAGATCTCTTCTTCGGTGTCCCACTCCGTTAGACGATGCAACCGGCCTTTTTTTCTAAAACCGGCCTTTTCATAACACCGCAGAGCACATGTGTTGCTGGCTTGAACGCGTAAATACACTCGGTTCAAGTTCATTTTGAGAAAAGCCTGTCCTAAAAGGGTAGTAACCGCGTCGGTTCCATAACCGTGGTTCTGCATCTCACCGTCGTAAATGTCAATCTTCAATTCAGCTTCACCACTTCGCCAAGCAATGTGATCCAGCTCAATCTCTCCAATAATCTGCTCATCCAAGAGAATGTGATAGTGCACCCGGTAACGATGTGGCCTCACTAATTCTAAAGAAATCTTGCCCCCCAATAATTGCGACATCTGCCCAACTCCTCAAGTTCCGAATTAGCTTTGCGACTTCTAATTTTACGGTTTCGGAGATTCTCTTCAACGTATTCGGGCAAAAAGGCCAATGCCCTGCAGGAAAAAATCGGAAGCAAGGCGGTGGAGCCTTCAGTGCCGTTTCTTACGCTCCGCTTTCAGATTCTGAAGCCAATTCCAGGGAATTGTGTGCTTTCCGATGTACACCTGGTCCTTGCCGCCTGGTCCATGGCAGTCTGAACCACCACTTGGAAGGAGCCCTTGTTCTCTAGCCACCTGCATGAAATGCCGCGTTTGCTCACCGTTATGACTATGATGAACTACCTCAAGACCCACGAGCCCCACGCCAATCAATGTAGGCAAAATGTTAAGGTTCTTGAGCAAACCGGGATGGGCCAAAACCGGCACACCACCAGCTTGGAGTATTAACTCCACCGCCTCCTCAGGGGCGAGTTTGGGTCGCTCCACATAAGCAGGGGCCCCTTGCCCAATATAGGTATCGAATGCTTCCTGCTTAGACCCTACAATCCCCTTTTCCACCAGAGCAGAAGCTATGTGGCTACGACTTAGTACATCCTTATGGGCAAATTTGCGTACATCTGCATGTTTCAAAACAATGCCTAGATTACAGAGTCTCTCTAACATCTTGTCCACACGGGCGATGCGTTCCTTTCTCAAAATGGTAAGTCTGCTCTGCAGAGGCTCATAATGGGGGTCGATCCAAAGTCCCACAATATGTACTTCCTCTCCATTTTCCGCTGCGGAGCTCAGCTCAATACCGGGAATCACATCTATGCTCGCCGGGGCACATCCAATAGCAGCGTCAATGGCGGCGGTTGTGTCATGGTCCGTGATAGCAATGGCAGAGAGCCCAATGTGGCTTGCCTGATTCACTAATTGTTCCGGCGTCCAAGTGCCGTCGGATTCAGTTGTATGTAAGTGTAAGTCGGCAAACAAACTAATCCTCTTTTCTACAGCTCGTGCCGCAATTGGCGGATAATTCGAGCTTCTTTACGGGAGACTTGGGCCTGCGATACGCCCAGCTCTCTGGCGACTTCGCTTTGGCTCTTTTCTGCAAAATAACGAAGCAAGATGATCTGGCGTTCGTCCGGTGCCAAATTTTGGAGGGCATGTTTCAACATGAAACGTTCATGGCCCCCACTTGTGGCCACAAAGTCCTGAAACTCAGGAGCCTCTTCATCACCCTGGGTAATGCGGGCTTGTAAGGAATAGACTGGAGAAACGGCATCGAACGCACACACCACATCTTCCGGTTCCACTTCCAAATGGGCTGCAATCTCCGAAATGGTCGGGTTTCTACCCAGGGTTTGCGCAAGCATATCCTTAGCATGGAGGGCGTCGGAGGCAAGTCTTTTTGTCGAACGTCCCACTTGTAGGGTGGACGTCTGCCGTAGGTGTTGCTTAATCTCTCCCATGATCTTAGGGACAGCATAAGTGGAGAATCGCACATCGTATGTAAGGTCAAAGCCATTGATGGCCTTAAGCAGGCCCAAAGAGCCGATCTGTAAAAGGTCTTCATACTCTAAACCACGGTCCAAAAACCTTCGAGCTATACTATGGACTAGGGGAAGATTGGCTTCTACCAACTCGTCGCGGGCTTTTTGATCGCCTTGGTGGGATTGGGAAATCAAGTGCCGAATCTGTTCCGTTTCCATGGCTATCCCTAACTCTCTAAATCTCTGACCCGTTTGATCATGGTTATCGTAGTTCCCGTATCAACTTGGGAAGCAACTAGAACCTCGTCCATATATTCATGCATAAAGGTGAAACCAAGACCCATCCGTTCCTCAGGAATACTCGTAAACCCTACCTCCTGAGCCTGCTCAATGTCTGCAATGCCGCGGCCAAAGTCTTCAATCACGATGCGTAATTCCGGTCCCGTGTATGAAGCTCCAATTTTCACTAGGCCTTCTTGGAGACCATAACCATGGATGACCGAATTAGACACGGCTTCGGAGACGGCTACTTTAATGTCTTCTAGTTCATCTAGTGTCCAGTCTAACTGGCTGGCAAACAACGCCACGGCCGTACGGGCAAAGGCTACATTACGGGTATCACTGGGGATCTCTAGCTTGATCCAGTTTGTACTTGTCATCAAAGTCGCCTCCTTAGATCCGCTCTAAAACATCTGAAGTCGAATTGGAAAATTCTGCTATCTTCTGAAAGCCCGACATCTGGAGAATGCGTTTAACTTGAGGATTAGCTTGTACAAAAAAAAGTCGACCTCCACGTTCTTGTAACTCCCGATATCGGCCGAGAATGACTCCCAAACCTGAGCTGTCAACAAAGGACAGGCCCTTGACATCCATGATCAAGTGCGTAACGTTCGAGTGGGTCTCAAAGAGTCTTGTGAGTTCTTCTTTGAATCTGGGCGATGTATGTAAGTCCAGCTCACCTCGTAAAGTAGCTATGAGTGATTGTCCCTCCAGTTGGAAATGATACTGCACAGGCTTCCCTCCTTTTCCTGAGTTTAGTTAGTTCTTCGAGGGAAATATCCGTTTACCTTCTAACGGAGGAGATCAAAAAATAGCCTGGGCCATGGCCTCCCAAAGACGTAACACTAACGTCGGAAAACCGAGCTTCTGTACCGTTTGACTCACTGTTAAAGGACTTGCGCCTACGACTTCCTCACCATAAAAGGCCGTTATCGTGCCGACAATTTGGCCCTCTCTGATTGGAAGTACGAATTCACTGTCCAAATGGATCACGGTTGTTAAGTCGAGCTCCTTCCCGCGTTCCACCGTGACCAAAAAATCACTAGGCAGGACGACATCCACCATGCGCGGCGTACCCGTTGGGCACTCGAAGGTGCCTACCACGTCTTTTTCAGAGTAAAGCTGCAGACTTTGATACTTGCGGAAGCCATAGTCCAGTAGAGCTCTGGCAGCACTTTCCCGTTCTTCTTCGCTTTTATGCCCGAGGGTTACCGCGATCAGGCGAAAGTTCTCTCGCTCTGCTGTAGCAGCAATACAGTAACCGGCCTCGGTGGTAAAACCGGTCTTCATGCCATCGACCCCGTAATAACGGCGCAACAGCTTGTTTCCGTTCCAAAGCACCGGAATCTTTGTTGTGTTAGGCCGCATGGTGTATTCGTAGGTGGATACATACTCCATAAGATGTGGAACGCCCATAGCATGCTGGACTAGGGCAGCAACATTCTGGGCGCTCATCGTATTCGAACCGTCTTCCTCTGGGAGTCCGGTACTGTTTTTGAAGAAAGTCCCGTCCAAACCGAGCTCACTGGCGCGGGCATTCATACGATCCACGAAATTGGTTTCGCTGCCCGCCATGAATTCTGCCACTGCCACAGCTGCGTCATTGGCGGAACCTACTGCGATGGCGTAGATCAACTCCCCCAAAGCCAGCTGTTCACCAGCCTCAAGCCAAATTCGGGATCCTCTCTTACTAGCTGCAAAAGGACTTGCTATAACTAGATCGTCTAGGCGAATTTCACCCCGTTCTACAGCTTCCAGGACCAACACCAGGGTCATCAATTTTGAAATGCTGGCCACCGGGAATGCCTCATCACCACTCTGTTCTAGAAATACACGTCCGCTGTAGGGATCCATTAAGTAATAGGCTTTACCGCCTACGTCCAAAGCTGCCACATAACCGTTTCCTATGCTTAAACATAGAGTGATGGCAATCAACCACCTGGTCCAAGATAACCAACACATCCTCACAGTCCCTCCCCCTTCCCCACTACAATAATTATGGGGCCGGGCCAGCCTTTATAACTCTTTTGCCGTGATTTTCCTATAAATCGTAGGTGGTACAGTGGGTTTCCCTTCGCCAATTTGGAAGGCCTGCAAGGCATGTACCGCCGCATCTTCAAGTTTCTTAGAATCGTTGGCAAAAAGCTTGGCCATAACCGCGTTTTTGGGAGTATAATCTCCAATCTCTGTGTGCAGTTCAATCCCCACCGCAAGATCAATGATTGTGTCTTTAGTCTCCCGTCCTGCACCAAGTTCCATAGCCGTTATACCAATCGCCATGGGATCAATGGCTTGCACATAGCCAGTATCTGGAGCCAGGATATCCCTTGTATAGCGCGCTTGCGGCAACAGGCTCACGTCATCTACGACGTTTGAATCTCCGCCTTGGGCAGAAATCAACTCTCTAAATCTCCGCAGGGCATGTCTGTCCCTTAAACTCTTCTCCACAGAGCGCTTGGCATCCGAGCGATCCTCTGCTGCCCCCGCTAACAACAGCATCTCGACGGACAGTTCTATACAAAGCTCTGTTAACCGTGAAGGACCTTCGCCTTGTAAAGTGAGGATGGCCTCTTTGATCTCCAAGGCGTTTCCTATTCCCCGTCCTAGGGGCTGGTTCATATCTGTGACCAAGGCCACCGTATCGCGCTGAGCTAGTTGACCAATCTGCACCATGGTCTTGGCTAACTCCACCGCATGTTCTTCAGTCTTCATAAAGGCTCCCGATCCCACCTTCACATCCAGAACAAATCCATCGGCTCCAGCGGCAATCTTCTTGCTCATGATCGATGAGGCGATGAGAGGAATAGATTCTACGGTTGCTGTCACGTCGCGCAGGGCGTAGAGCAACTTGTCAGCTGGAGCCAACTGACCTGTTTGGCCAACGAGACTGAGCCCAATTCGATTGACCTGGGACACAAATTCTTCGGGGTTTAGATCCACCCTAAAGCCCGGGATGCTCTCGAGCTTATCTACCGTGCCCCCCGTGTGTCCTAGCCCTCGTCCGGACATTTTAGCTACTGGAACACCTAGGCTTGCCACAAGGGGAGCCACAATCAATGTAGTGGTATCTCCCACACCACCTGTGGAGTGCTTGTCGACTTTTACTCCCTCAATAGCACTTAGATCTAAAGTGTCTCCTGAATGGGCCATGATCAAAGTCAGATCCGTGATTTCTTCGGGATCCATTCCCCGAAAATAGACAGCCATGTTCCAAGCGGCCATCTGATAATCTGGAATACTCCCTCCAACATAACCCTCCATCAAGAATTCCAATTCTAAGCGAGATAGCCGTTTTCCATCACGTTTTTTTCGGATCAGATCTACAGCATGCATCAGTCTACTCCCTCCCTAACGGCGTAACCTCTGTTAGAAAACTGATACCAATTGTATCATATTCCACGGCAAAAAACTCCGCGACCGTTTTGGCCACATCGGCAAAACTGTGGCGAATTCCCAAATCAACGCTCTGAACCCGAGGGCCCGCCACTAAAAGTGGCACGTATTCACGGGTATGGTCTGTTCCTGGGAAGGTCGGATCGCAACCATGATCAGCCACAATAAATAGGAGATCATCGTGGCCCAAGCCATCTAGGACTTCGGGCAGACGCGCGTCGAATTCCTCTAAACCCTTGGCATACCCTGCTACATCATTTCGATGACCCCAGAGCATATCAAAATCCACCAAGTTGGCGAAAATGAGGCATGGTTCGTTTTTGATCTTCATCAGCTCTACAACCTGTTCCATGGCTGCTTGGTTGCTGTTTGTGCTGAAGGACGCACGAATACCTTGACCTGCAAAAATATCGGAGATCTTCCCCACGCCATAAACGGGAATGTCTCTTTTGGTGAGTATATCCAGCACAGTAGGTTCGAAGGGAGGAAGGCTGTAGTCTTGACGATGCGCCGTACGCCTCAGAGAACCGACTTCACCTACAAAGGGTCTAGCAATCACGCGCCCCACGGCGTGTTCACCCTGGAGAAGTTCGCGGGCAATCTCACACCATGCATAAAGCTGGTCCAGGGATACAATCTCTTCGTGGGCTGCGATCTGAAATACGCTATCTGCAGACGTATACACAATGGGAAATCCAGTCTTGATGTGTTCCTCCCCCAACTCTTCAATAATCGCTGTGCCTGAAGCGGGGTAATTGCCAAGCGTCTTGCGACCGATCCTCTCTTCAAAGGCCTGGATAACTTCTAAGGGAAAACCGTTGGGATATGTCGGAAAAGGCGCCTCTAGCGTTAGGCCTGCAATTTCCCAGTGTCCCGTCGTCGTATCTTTGCCCTTGGAGACTTCCGCCATTTTCCCCCAGGCACCCTGAGGTCTTGCCACGGAAGGCACTCCCTGAATGGGAATAATATTGCCCAGACCCAATTCTCCTGCGTTAGGCATGTGGAGGCCGCCCGCGACCTCTGCTACATGTGCCAGGGTATTGCTCCCTTCATCACCGTAAAGATGAGCATCAGGCAGGGCACCAACCCCTACGCTGTCTAAGACAATAATCACAATCCGTTTCATTTTTCGTCCTCCTTTACCGCCCTAGGATGCGTCTTTCCGTAGACATCCCTCAGATGTCCTTTATCCAAATGGGTATAGATTTGCGTCGTAGTTAGATCGGCATGACCCAGCATTTCTTGAACAGAGCGCAGATCAGCACCATGCCTCAGAAGATGGGTAGCAAAGGAATGCCGAAGCATATGGGGGGAGATTTCTTTTTCGATTCCTGCTGCCTTAGCCCACCCTTTGAGTATCTTCCAAAATCCTTGCCTAGTGAGGCGGTTGCCACGAGTATTCACAAAGAGAGCCCGCTCCCGGTGATTGGTGGCAAGACGCCTTCTAGCATACGTGAGATAGTCCGATGTAGCCTTGAGGGCATGCGTACCTAAGGGAATAATACGCTCCTTGTTTCCCTTACCTAGACAACGAACAAAACCCAGTTCATCGATGTCACCAACATTTAAACCTACAAGCTCCGATACCCTAAGCCCGCAACCATACAATACTTCCAGCATGGCTCGATCACGGAAACCAGAAGGTTTGTCCAATGTGGGAGCATCCAAAAGGGCGAGAACCTCCTGTTCACTGAGGATCTGGGGTAAACGTATGGGCAACTTAGGCGCAGACATGTAGGCGCAAGGGTTATTCTGAACAATTTGCTCCTCCACTAAGTAGTCAAAAAAGCTCCGCAATGCTGACACTTTGCGAGCCCTTGAGCGTGGAGCTATGCCCTGACCCTCTAGATCCTGCACAAAAAGGGCCACATCCCTTGCTTCCACTTCATGGGGGGAGAGATTTTCCCTTGCCAAAAACTTCCGAAATTGGCGTAGATCATTGGAGTAGGCCCCAACAGTATTATCAGACAGTCCTTTTTCTATGCGCAGAAAGGCATAGTACTCATCGAAAATGTGCGATAAAGTCATGTGCGAGCCTCCTTTAAATCAAGAATCCACTGCCAAAATGAACGAGAATCGGGGTTAAGTACGCTTCGATCAAAGCTGCCAGCACAAACAACAATCCGCTACAGAGGGACAAAAATGTGGTGCTGGCAAATTGGGAATAAATGCCATCCTTGGAAAAACCAAGAAGGGTTTTCAAGGCGGTAGCAGAAAACGACAGCGCTCCACCCGCTCCGATCAGGATCGCCGGTACCACCACCAGATTGTGGGGCAAAATGGACGTTGTTGACAAAATCAACCCTTGTACCATGGTCTCCTGAACGAGAAAACCCACGGTGAACCCTAAGACAAAACCCCTCACAAATACGATAGCTAAGATTAAAGGAGCGCCAATCACCGTGAGTCCCAAGAGGAAGAGGAGACCTGCAGTCTTCACCACGTTTTCCATCACACTCTGGTAAAAGACTTCGCCACGGGGATAAACCTGCCCATCATCGTCACCTAAAGAAGTATATACACCAGATATGTAATTCGCCAAATCATCCTTTTGAACGGGTGAGAGTTTTTGGGTAGCCACAGCCCCAAATCCCAAACCCGTTACAAAGAGTAAAATGAGTGCCAAATAAAGCGGTAGATGACGAAAAAAATACTTCCCCACTAGTTCACCGAAGGCCCCTGCAATAAACATGTTACACACCTCTTCAGCTTAAGCATCATCTTACTTTATGCTTTACCCAAAGAGAATATGTTAGTCCAAATGCGCTGTGCTATTCAAGCAAAGAGCTTCCCATAAACAATTGCGTCCCTTCTGAGAGTATCGTAGCTCAGAAACCCCTGCATTGCTTTGATGGAGACAATAGGATTTCTCCAGTGGAATATGCAAGAGCGAAGCAATCGTCAACCGTAAAGCTCCTCCGTGAGAGACAACGACAATCGTCTGACCCAGAGCCTCTGCCACCTCGTCCTCAAGGAAATTTCCAAAACGCTCCACCACCTCAGAAGGTAGCTCACCCCCGGGAATTCGGGTTCTTAATGTATCCCGACCACGCTCGTCCCATAGCTCGGGATACTCCTGCCTCACTCGTTCACGGGTCTTGCCTTCCCAAATGCCAAAGGACATCTCGCGCAAACGGGGATCCATCACCGGACTCAGTCGGTGATGTTTGGCAATATGTGTAGCCGTCAGCCAGGCTCGCTTGAGATCGCTAGAATACACCGCTTGAACACTACGCTTTCGCAGAAACTCTCCAACCTGCTCCGCCTGTATTAAGCCCACTTGAGATAAGGGGCTATCCTGCTGGCCTTGGTAGCGTCCTTCTTTGTTCCAGAGAGTCTCTCCGTGCCGGACAAAGATAATTGTATTTGCAGTCATCTGTTCACTCCATTCCTCTTTAACCTATTTTACCTTCGTTACCCGACCATATTTTCCTCCTCCACCGGGCAACATGGGCAGGTTCCCCAATCGGACCGCTTCAATCTGTCGAGCGAGTGCAGTCCCTGCCACATCGGCAATGGTCTCTAAGGCTACAGTATACATGATTTCTCTTTCGGTTCCCAGCTTTTTCGTTAATTCTCCATAGAATTTAGGACCCACGCCAGGAAGCATAAGAAGAGGCACATGGGATCTGTAAGGAGGTCTCTTCTGGGCCTTCGCCGTGGAATCTTTGATTTCCCGGAGACGGTCCCAGACACCAATGATCATGGGTTGCTTGCATCTTGGGCACTCCAAGAGAGGATAATCCTCATTTGCCAGGAACTGACACTTCCGGCAGAAACTGCGATAGTACTTACCCAACAAAGGCTCTAAACCATGTGTAGCCACAATACCCTGTCCATTGTGGGCCAGCGCATGGATCCATTCCTCGAAATTAACCGCAGGTAAATCATAGGCCGTAAACTCACGTGAGATAGTACCGAGAGAGTGCGCGTCAGAATTCGATACATAAGCATAGCGGTGGGTATCACTAATCTGCAAGGCCATATCTGTATTGGCACTCAAACCGAGCTCCAGTCCTTTAATCAGATGCGGATCGGTGAACATTTCTCCTAGTCTTCGCACGCAGTTACCATATACCCCCTTGTGCGGTGTAAAAGCATGGGCTGCAAGAGTGACTCCCCCGTTTTCTACCACCATTTGTAACCAAGCATCGGGTCCCACCTTCAATCTCTGGGTCGAGAGGGAAGGGTTGGTTACCCAGGGCGAAAGCTTGGTGGCATAGTTCTCGAGCCGTTCTAGATCAGGGAAATACGCCAGGAAATGGGCTTCTTTCCCGGTGCTGTGGGCCAGTTCTACTTCATGACCGAGGAATAACGTTATACCCTGCCACTGGTAGCCTCCTCCAGCTAGGGGTTTGAGCTCCCCTTCCTTAAGAAGCTGTTTCAGATCGCAAAGCACGCCACTGGTCGCAGCATCAACAATTCCCAGGAGCCCTAGCCCCTTCTGCCTGGCGGTTTTTGGAATATTATCCAGGGTCAACTGCGGTGAAGCAGTTATCTTTACACCTCTCCCCTGGCTTGTTCTACCGATATGTATGTGCAAGTCTCCATAGATGACTGCCAAGTACTTCCACCCCACTTTATTACAAACGAGTGCAAAATTGGGCGCTCGCTAAGACACCGTGGAAAAATAAAGGGTCGTCGCGCAAACCGCGTCCCATTGTAGAAAAGGGGAGTCTTGCCTCAAAGAGCCTTTCATAGCTTTCTTCCGTCTGCTCCCACACTAGTTTGTGCCCTAGCTCTTCGAGTTTTTGACCCTTTGGAAAGAGTTTCCGAAAATACTCTGGCATGGGTACAAAAACTTTGCCTTGAACCACTTTTGAGAGCACCGTTCGGGTGTGGTGGCTCATACCTAGATGGCGTATCCTAGAATCCTTTTCGCTCAGGCGGGGAATGGCAACGGCTGTTCCTCCCAATTGCAGAACGGCATTGAGGAAAACACCCTGTTCAATAGCTGTTGTTCCAAAGGTGGTACCTGTTCCAACGACGCCAGGGCCCATTAAAACTACTGCAATATCCGCTCTTGCCACATGACTTGCTGCCAATAGAGCGCTGTAGATGTTCACAGCCTCCAAGTCACCTCCAAAGGCATGGCCGAAGGTGATCGTCTTATGAATCAAACCCCTTGTCTTTAGTACATGGACTACTTGACTGAAACCCAGGGGTAATGCCGCGCCATCGCTCATGAGATAAACAAGGCGTTTATCCTTGTTGTGTTGCTGAATTGTCCAAGCTAATGGTGCCAGCATGCTATGGAGGGTGCCCACAGCAACTGGCAAGCCCTGTAGAGATTGGGCCCCCTTCATGACTTCATGGTACGGACTTTCCTCCTCTTCCACCGACAAGGTTCGTCCTTGCAGTGGTGTATAGCGGAGCTTCATAATATGTCCACATTTAGAAAGACTACGTTCCCGCCCACATATGGCGAGAACGTAGTGCCATCCTCCAGTACCAAGCTGCAGTGCGTCTGCAGTGGTATTGAGTAAAACTGTATCATCGGGCTGGCAAGGACCTGTAAGTTGTGGGTAGTTCATGGCCTTAGCCACGTGTGAACCAACCTCAACTACAAGTTCCTGCCTGCCGGAAAAGTTGCGAACTCGGCGAACAACGCCCCACTTTAAAGAACATTCCACACCATTAGCCTCCCCTGGGGATTTGCTATTGGTATGCCCTTCCCCTCTCCAAAGCTTGCATGTTCAAGGGGATGAGGTTGTGGTGACGCTCTGAAAGCACTGCCCTTAGGGCTTTTTCAACGCTTTCGGGCTTGATAAGATTTGTGGCCTCGATGAAGGTACCCAAAAGAACCATGTTGGCCACCCGGGCACTACCTAACTCATCAGCAATTTCATTGGCCGGTACTGCAATGGCCCGGATATCGTCCCGTTCGGACTTCTTGTTGATCAAAGACGAATTGTAAATCAACAGTCCGCCTTTGCCCACCTTTGGTTCAAAGCGATCGAAAGAAGGAGCATTCATGACAATGGCTGCGGTAGGTACAGTTACAAGCGGCGAGCCGATTTCCTCATCCGCGATCACGACCGAACAGTTGCAAGTCCCGCCTCTCTGTTCTGGACCATAGGACGGAAACCAGGAAACAGCCTTGTCCTCAATCATTCCTGAATAGGTAATCATCTGACCTAAGACCAATACACCCTGACCACCGAAACCGGCAATAATAATATCAGCCATTAGTTACCCTCCTTTGCGGTGACATCTCTATACACACCTAAAGGGTAATAGGGAACCATGTTCTCTGCCATCCACTTCAGGGCGTTAGCTGGTGTCATACCCCAGTTCACCGAACAAGTGGACAGTACTTCTACCATGGCGAAGCCCTTCTTCTGTTGCTGCATTTCAAAGGCCTTCTTGATGGCTTTTCCAGCTTGAAGCACATGGCGAGAATCATGCGTCGAAACGCGGCTTAAGTATGCTGGTCCATCGAGAGTTGCCAGCAATTCGCACATTTTGATAGGATAACCCATTTCCTCCACAGTGCGGCCCCTAGGTGATGTAGCTGTCTTTTGCCCAAGCAACGAAGTTGGAGCCATCTGACCACTGGTCATGCCGTAGATGGCATTATTGACGAAAACAACGGTGATGTTCTCGCCCCGTGCTGCTGCATGCACAATTTCAGCCATACCGATAGAAGCCAGATCGCCGTCGCCCTGGTAGGTAAAGACCATAGCCTCAGGACGGACTCTTTTGATACCGGTAGCTACTGCAGGAGCCCTGCCATGGGCTGCTTGTTGCATATCACAGTTAAAATAGTCATAGGCAAAAACCGAACAGCCTACACTGGCCACCCCAATCGTCTGTTCACGGATTCCGAGGCTGTCAATGGCTTCGGCTACCAGGCGATGGATTATGCCATGGGTACAACCAGGACAATAGTGCATTGGCACATCAGTCATTGCTTCGGGTTTCTGAAAAACTGTTTTCACTAGTTGACCCTCCCTTGAACGATATCACGAGTTTTCGTTAGGACATCCTCAGGAGTGGGGACCATACCGCCTAAGCGATTGCTCAAATAGACTGGGCTGACTCCATTCACTGCCAGGCGAACATCTTCAATCATCTGGCCGGCACTCATTTCCACAGCTAAGAATTTTCTTCCCGGCTTCGCCAGTTCACGCAGACGCTGCTCTGGGAAAGGCCACAAGGTAATAGGTCTAAACAAGCCTACTTTCAACCCTTCTTTGCGAGCAAGCTCCATGGCCGAGCGAGCCACCCTGGCTGAGGTTCCATAGCCTACCAGAATCACGTCAGCGTCTTCGGTGCCATCTTCCTGCCAACGCACTTCTTCCTCTTTAATCTTCTCATACTTCGCTAGCAATGCTTGCATATTCTTTTCGGCCTTTTCTGGAATAATATCCAACGAGTTCACGATATTAGGTTCGCGATCAACTGCACCCGTTGTGGCCCAGGGCTTCTCTACATTAACTGGTTCCTGATTTTCAGCAAACTCTACTGGCTCCATCATTTGTCCCAAAATCCCGTCACCTAGAATCATTACGGGATTACGCCATTTGTCGGCAAGGTCAAAACCCAAAGTGGTAAGATCCGCCATTTCTTGTACATTGCCAGGGGCGAGAACAATCATGTGATAATCACCATGTCCTCCCCCTTTCACAGCTTGGAAATAGTCGCCTTGGGCCGGTTGGATTCCGCCCAAGCCTGGGCCGTTACGAACCACGTTCACAATAACACAGGGTAATTGGGCGGCAGCAATGTAGGAAATCCCCTCTTGCTTCAGACTGATACCAGGGCTCGATGATGATGTCATCACTCGTACGCCTGCTCCAGCAGCACCATAGACCATATTAATAGCTGATACTTCACTTTCTGCCTGTAAATAGACACCACCGCGCAGCGGAAGATGCTCAGCCATATACGCGGGAACCTCGTTTTGAGGGGTAATAGGATAGCCATAGAAAGCTTTTAGCCCCGCCCGAATGGCAGCTTCGGATAGGGCTTCGTTCCCTTTCATTAACGTCTTTGCCATACGATCACTTCCTTTCGGGGCTTTTTCGTTTTATGGTTAATACCACATCAGGACACATGACAGCACAGAGAGTGCATCCCGTACACTTCTCAGGTGCAACAGCTTCTACAGAATGATAACCTTTCGAATTTATGGTTTTCCCAATCCCCAAAACACCGTGGGGACAGGCGACCACACATAAACTGCACTCTTTACAGAGTTCTTTGTTCACAATCACTTCACCTCTAGGCATCGGTTCACCTCCCCTCTCCTCTACAGATGCTCAAAATACCATCAATAATCTCGGGCCTCTTCATCGCCTGTCAAAACTCGTAAGGCGCCGAAGGCTAAAGCCTCCAATTCATTTTCACCAGGCATCACTGTAACCGGAGCAATAAACTCAACCCTCTCCCTAACCCGTTCCACGAGTTCAGTGGAGTAGGCGAGACCACCTGTCAAGACTATCTGATCAACTATACCGCAAAAGACCGAACTAATCCTGCCGATTTCCTTAGCAATTTGATAACACATTGCCTCGTAATGAAACTCTGCCTCTTGATCGCCCTCATGTATACGCCGGACAATCTCCCGACTATCATTCGATCCTAGATGGGCCACCAAACCCGAGCGACCCACAAATTCCCGCATGAGCTCAGATTTGGTAAAGCCATGGTCAAAGAAATAGTGTACTAGACCATCTGTTGGTACCGAGCCAACTCGTTCTGGAGAGAGCGGTCCTTCCCCGGACAGAGCCTGATTGACGTCGACAACTCTCCCCTGCTGATGCGCTCCAACGGAGATGCCCCCGCCTAAATGTGCCACAATGAGGTTGAGTTCATCATAGCGTTTGCCCATTTGGGTAGCTACCTTCTTGGCATTAGCCCTCTGGTTCAGGGCGTGAAAAATGCAGATCCGTTCTACTTTGGGATTACCACTGATGCGGGCCACAGATTGCATTTCGTCCACGACCACGGGGTCCACAATAAAAGAGGGAATTCCCAAGGGCGTACTCAGCCCATAGGCAATGAGGGCGGCCAAATTAGAGGCATGCTTCCCGTAACGCCCCTCAGCCAATTGTTCGATCATGGTATCATTGATGTTATACGTACCGCCAGGAATGGGAGCTAGAAGACCCCCTCGGGCCACAATGGCTGTAAGGGATTCAAGAGCAATACCTTCCTGTTCCAACCACTGGACGGTTACTTCTTCTCGAAAGCTCTTTTGTTCCACGATATCCGAAAAACCCGCTAAGTCCTGACTGGAATGGGATAGACTTGTGGTATGTGTCTGAATATCATTCTTAAAAACAGCCAATTTTGTGCTTGTGGAGCCGGGGTTGATGACTAAGATGATTTGGTCCATGACACTCTCCCCTCTACTTTGCTTGTAAGGCCTTACAAGCAAGTGCGATGGCATTAAGTTTGCTTTCAGAACTATCAGCCCGAGAAGTCAAAACAATAGGACATGTTGCCCCGTAAATCACTCCGGCGATGGAGAGCCCACCCACATAAGACAGAGCTTTGTAAAGTAGATTACCTGCCGTGAGTTCCTGAACCATAAAAATGTCAGCCTCTCCCGCAACATCACTTTCAATGCCCTTTTGCATGGCTGCTTCTTTGGAGTAGGCGTTATCAAAGGCCAGGGGCCCATCAACCACAGCCTTATGGCTGAATTGTCCCCTCTTGCCCATCAGGGTTAAACAGGCTGCATCTATCGTGTCCTGCATCTGGGGATTTACCGTCTCGACAGATGCCAAGACTGCTACCTTTGGGTTCGTAAGGCCAATAGACCAGGCAAACCGAATGGCATTGTCTAGAATCTGCGACTTTTGTATTAAGTCTGGCTTCACGTTCATGGCAGCATCCGTTAAAAGAGCGAGACGCCCCGTAGGCAATTCAATGGTGGCAATGTGGCTTAATAAAGCCTGGGCCCGAATTCCCCACTCTTTATTCAGAACAGCCCGCAAGATAACACTCGTATTTAGGTGACCTTTCATGAGCAAATCGCTCTTGCCCTCGCGAATTAAACGGACGGCCGCGGCCGCACCTTCCTCCGGGGTTGAAGCCGCATGGATAAAGAATCCCTGGAGGTTAAGACCAGCGTCTGTTGCAACAGCTTCGATTTTATCGGCTGGTCCCGTAACAAGCACTTCTGCCAAAAGGCCTTGATCCAGCGCCTCGCGGCAAGCCCGTAAAACCCCGCTATCGAGCCCCCAGGCAACTGTCAGACTGCGTTTTGGACCATTTTGTAGGTCCCTCTTTAGACTGGCAAATCCCACAAACAACACACTCCTTTATGTTGACTATTGGGTAGGACTTTGTTCCAAAATCCTTTGAGCACCGGCAAGCAATGCGGACAACCCTTGGTTTCCGGGATAGACCGAAATGGGCGCCACGAACCCGATCCGCTTTGCAAGGGCCTCTATGAAGGGCTCATGCCTTGTTAACTCCCCGGCAAGAATAATCGAATGGACCTTCCCCTTCAAAACGGTAGCTAAAGCTCCGATTTCTTTACTAATTTGATAGACCAGAGCTTCGCGAATAGCATCAGCCTTCTCCCCTTGACAGGCCCACAGATCCTCTAGATTTTGCAGACCCAGGTACCCAGCCAAACCGCCCTCTTCATGAAGGATTTTCAGAACCTCGTCCTTACCATCAGAGGACATGCACAGATCGAGAACGCTATCGAAGGGCAATGCTCCGCTCTGCCTGAGGGCAAAGGGACCTTCGTCAAAACTAGTCAACGCCTCCAACACACTTGTACCAAAGAGCGCACCGAGATGATTTTCTTCATCAAGATGGGCTACGATGAATCTAGCTTCATCTAGTTCTAGGCCTTTATCACTGGCTTCCTGACGAACTAGGTACTTAAATATAAAGGTATCCGCGGCACATCTCCTCGTTAACGCTGGTGTTCCTGTAACAAGGGTTAAAGGGGGGCACTCACTGGAAGTGGCGGGATCAATGGTGTAGGCGGAAATACCAAGATGAGTCGCTAGGGATGAGGTGAATTCTGGTGTTCCACCACTTGTTACGATGAATTGGAGGTCTTGACTGGTATTGATGAATGTTTTTAACCAGGGCAAAAGCTGCTGCTCGATGATTCCATCACTACATGCGGAAAGTGGGAAAATAGCTATCTCACATAGCGCTTCATCCCATGCGGCCACCTGGAGGGTTCTAGCGTGGGGATAGACAGCAAGGATTGCCATGCACATACTCCTCTCAATGTTAAAAATTAAAAAAGCAGGTTGTTTTTTATACCTGCTTCTTTACCCTAATATTAATTTATTTCTATACTACGCTTCGAATTCCTTCTCTGGAGGCAACGCTTCTTTACGGGAAAGATTAATTCTTCCTTGGCGGTCAATCTCGACAACTTTGACCATAACTTCATCTCCAATGTCTACCACATCTTCGACTTTATTCACTCTCCGATGTTCTAATTGTGAAATATGAACCAAACCTTCCTTCCCTGGAAGGATTTCCACAAAAGCGCCGAAATTCATGATTCGCTTAACCACTCCGAGGTAGGTCGCTCCCACCTCAACATCTTTCACATAACGTTCAACTAATTTTTGTGCCTGGAGTCCGCCTTCACCGTCGGTTGAAGCAATGTAGACGCGGCCATCGTCTTCGATGTCAATGGAGACCCCAGTCTTGGCTATAATATCGCGGATAATCTTTCCACCTGGTCCAATCACGTCGCGAATTTTATCCACAGGAATTTCCATGGTAATGATCCTAGGGGCGTAGCGAGACAGATCCTCTCTGGGCTTTGCAAGGGCCTCAGCCATTTTTTCAAGGATGAACAAACGTCCCTGTCGGGCCTGTTCTAGCGCCTCGGCCATGATCTCTTTGTTGACACCGCCAATTTTGATGTCCATTTGGAGAGCGGTAATTCCTTCAGTTGTACCCGCTACTTTAAAGTCCATATCTCCAAGGGCATCCTCCATACCTTGAATATCTGTGAGAATTGTGAAATCGTCATCTAGCATCATCAAGCCCATGGCAATGCCGGCAACGGGTCTCTTGATGGGAACTCCAGCATCCATCAGCGACAAGGTACTTCCACAAATGGAGGCCATGGACGAGGAACCATTGGATTCGAGAACTTCGGACACAAGACGCAAGGTGTAGGGGAATTCTTCCTCTTTGGGGATGACCGGCAAAAGCGCTCGCTCTGCCAATGCTCCGTGTCCAATTTCACGGCGACCTGGGCCCCGTACCGGGCGAACCTCGCCTACGCTGAAGGCGGGGAAATTATAGTGATGAATGTAGCGTTTGCTTTCGTCGTCGGTTAGATTGTCAAGCATCTGCTCGTCTGACTTTAGACCTAAAGTCAATGCTGTCAAAACCTGTGTCTGTCCCCGAGTGAAAAGACCTGTTCCGTGCACGCGGGGCAACAAGCCCACCTTACAAGTGATGGGACGAATTTCATCAGGCTTGCGTCCATCAGGCCTTATCTTGTCTTTTGTGATGGAACGGCGCACCTCTTCTTTTACGACATTATCAAATACCCGATCGAGGGTCTTGCTATGTTCTTCATACAGCTCGTCACCATGGGCTTCAAGATACGCATCGTGGACATTGGCCTGTAGCTCATCAATAAGGCGCTGTCTTTCGAGCTTATCTGTTGTAAGTACGGCTGCAGAAATGTCTGCGGTCATGTGTTCTCTAACCCATTGGTCGGTCTTCGCTTCGGGTTGGACAATAGACACTTCAAGCTTATCTCGACCAATTTTCGCACGAATCTGCTCCTGGAGTTCACAAAGTTCTCTGATCACCTTATGTCCAAATTCAATGGCTTCCAAAGCAACCTCTTCAGGAACCTCGTTAGCAGATGCTTCTACCATCATGACGGCATCCTTTGTGCCGGCGACAGTTATGTCCAAATCAGAATTGGCCTGCTGTTCCAGCGTTGGGTTAATGACGAACTCACCATCGACCAGACCAACCTTCACACCGCCTACTGGCCCGGCAAAGGGAATATCAGACACATGTAAAGCTGCACTAGCGCCAATTAAGGCTGCGATGGTCGGAGAGTTGCTCTTGTCGACAGACAAAATGGACAGTACAACCTGAACATCATTACGAAAACCATTAGGGAATAGTGGACGCAAGGGACGATCGATCATACGTGCCGACAGGATAGCATCTTCGCTTGGTCGACCTTCTCTTCTTCCCCAACCGCCGGGAATCTTGCCTGCCGCGTACATGCGTTCTTCATAGTCTACGAGTAACGGGAAAAAATCGATGCCTTCTCTAGGCTGTCTACTCATGGTGGCGGTGGCTAGAACAACGGTCTCTCCATATCGAACAAGGACAGATCCATTAGCCTGTTTCGCCAACTCACCAAACTCTAAAACCAAGGGTCGACCCCCTAGTTCTAAACAAAACTCGGTTAGCATAATTTGACCTCCATCTACATTTTTCTAGGCTATATGTAGTATAGCCCGTTTTGCCACAGCCGAAGCATAAGGCTGTTAGCTCAAAAAAGAGCGGGTGTTACCCGCTCTTTTCATTATCGACGCAAACCTAGGTCCGCAATAAGACTACGGTAACGCTCAATGTCTTTCTTCATCAGATAGTTCAAAAGACCACGTCTTTGCCCGATCATCTTGTAGAGACCTCTTCTGGAATGATGATCATTCGTGTGCACTCTTAAGTGTTCGGTAAGCTCTTGAATCCTCTTAGTTAGGATGGCCACCTGAACCTCTGGGGACCCTGTGTCTCCCTCGTGCCGACTATACTGTTCGATAATTTGTGTTTTTGATTCTTGCGAAATCAAAAAAGTCACCTCCACATAAATTGGGTAAATACCGCTTCCCAAGAAAGGCGCCGGAGATACGCATTTCCTAGAAAAGGGTTTAAGTCCTCCCGCACCGGCGTTGATACACCGATGCGTCAAGCACAATGCTATTTTAGCACAACTCTAGCATCTTGTAAATAAAATCCGGGCAACAATTGCCGGGCCTTGACCACGTCAGATTCTGTAACCTGGTATGGTCCATAACCTCTCAGCTTGTACAAAAACTGCACGTCCACAGCCTCTGCCCTAAGTTCAAAATCTCGGTCTAAAAAAACACTCTTTATCCCCTCATCAACGGGCCAGGCTATGGCAGGGACCCCCTGGCTCCCCGGGAGAGCACACCAAATAAGGTACAGTCCCTGGCCTGGAAGAACCAAATTGGGATCAATCCTAAGATACAGAGAAGATCCTATGGAAAGCTGCCCGACCGCTGCCTCATAGGTAGGATAATAACCTAAGTATGCCGAGGCCTGGGCTAGATCCCCTTCACTTAAGAGTTGACGTATAGCGGTACTGCTGATAGTTTGTCCACTTTTACCTTGGACGGGGGGCACTACCGTAACAGAAAAACCATGATGCTCTCCTTGCTTCTGCAAGTACTGAACATCACCACCACGTTTGCTCCCAAAGCGATAATTATAACCGCAAATCACAGCCTTGGCCTTTAACTCATGTACGAGGATTCTCCCCACAAAGTCCTCAGCTGCCATGGTCGTGAGATCAGGTCCAAAGGTGAGCCACGTCACCTCGTCGATTCCCGAGGAGCGAAACAACTCCACTCTACGCTCAAAAGAGCTCACCAAACGCAAACGGCCACGGAAATACTGTTCGGGAGGTATGTCGAATGTGAAGACACAACTCGTGCCTCCCGCAGGCTTTCGGGCTATGGTTTCTTCCAGCAACTTCTGGTGTCCTAGGTGCACACCATCAAAGGTCCCAAGAGCTATACTGCGAGCGGGGGAGTTTTGCCGATTAATCCAGTTCAATCTCATTCCTACACTCACACTCCACCCACCTCACATAAAAACTCGGAAGGGCTGGCAAATCAATTGGTCAGCCATTTTTATCTCGGCCAGAGCCAAAACATCACCCTCAATACTCAAGAGCACTACATCATCACCTACAGCCAACGTATAGGGAACATCAAGCAAATGCTCAGGCAAAATGAAGTTGCCATGCTGGATTCGCTCATGCACCAAAGGGTGAACTTTTACCATAACCCAGTCAGACAAGGCGACCTGCATGGGTAAGAGAAAGCGATAGTCACCGCGATTCACAAGGTCAGCTATTTCCTCAAGCGTAAAAGCCTCAGAACTCCCAAAAGGTCCGCTAGCGACCCGGGTAAGGAAGGACATATGGGCACCCACCCCCAGCTTTTCACCTAGGTCATGGCACAAAGTTCGCACATATGTGCCCTTTGAGCAGGAAATACGCAACAAGACCCTTGTCCCAAATCCTATCGTGTCTTCTTCTTCGCTCCAGATGGCCATAATATTGATTGAATGAATCTCTACGCGCCGTGCTTTCCGCGGAACGGAAATACCCTGCCGATCCAGTTCATAAAGTCTCTTTCCCCCCACCCGAACGGCTGAAGCCATGGGGGGAGTCTGCATAATGCTCCCCTGCAACGAGGCGAGGGCATCGGCCAATTCCCTCGGTGACAGGGAGAAATCTGTCGTAATGTCGCATGTGGCACCGCTGGCATCTTGACTGGTGGTAGAGATCCCCAAAGTCAGCTCGGCCACATAGGTTTTATCGTGATTCATCAGGTAGCTCGATAGACGAGTCGCACTGCCCACCATGATGGGTAATACGCCACTGGCACCGGGGTCTAGGGTGCCCCCATGGCCGATCTTCTTGAGCTGGAGCTGTCTACGCATAAAACTCACCACTTGGTGGGAGCTCATACCCGGAGGTTTTAGAACATTAACTACACCGTTCATTCACTTCACCCGTTGTTAAAAAATGCTCTGCGATTTCAACTACCTTCGTTGACACTTCCTGCAAATCCCCTAGAATCGTAGCTCCAGAAGCAAGCTTGTGACCTCCACCGCCGATGTGGCGTGCGAGACTTCCCACGTCAGCATGATTTGCCCGCAGACCAACCCTTATTTCTCCTGGACTGGTCTCTCTAAACACTATGGCAATTTCGGAGGTATCTAGCATGCGCGCGAAACTAACCAAGTGATCACTACTTTTTGGATCAACACCAAAATCACAGAACTGCTCGTAACTCACTGTCATCCATACTAGTTGACCATCCTGGGATGTCTGCAGGTTCGAGAGTGCAACACCAAGAAGTCGTAAAAACCCCAGGGGCTGACTGGAAAAGATCTCCCGGGCAATGAGGGCGGGATTCAAGCCGAACTCTAGGAGCTTCCCAGCAATGTATAGAACTTCGCTATTTGTGTTAGTATGACGGAAACCGCCGGTATCACCCAAAATTCCACCGTAGAGAGCTGTGGCAATTCTCTGATCGAAGACAACGTCAAGGTCCAGCAAAAGGCGATAGATAATCATACAAGTAGCTGCTTCAGAAGGTTCTACGTATACAATATCCCCTATCCCTCTGCCCCTCTGGTGATGATCAATGTTCACCAGGCGCTTGGCACTTTTCACACCTTCACTAATGCTCCCTGTCCGATCCGGTTCACAATCAACGACAATAACACAGCTTTCTCCAGGTTCGAAGCCTTCGGGAATGTGTTCCACAAGATCTAATCCCGGCCAGCTGAGGTCAGAGGGAACCCTGTCAGCACTGACAACCCGGCACGTTTTTCCAAGCCCCGTCAAGCCAAAATACAAACCCAACATAGAGCCCAGGCAGTCAGGATCTGGATTCTCATGCCCTACTACAATAAAGTCGTCTTGCTCTCTTAGATACTGTACTACTTCTTGCAGGCTATTCATGATCACCCTTATCCCCCCTCGACGACCGCAGTGTCCGGAGGAGGGCGTCCATTTTGGCACCCTGTTCAAGAGAGGGATCAAATTCAAAAATGATCTCCGGCGTGTGCCTTACCCTCAAGCGCTTCGATAATTCAGTGCGGACAAAGCCTTTGGCTCTGTTTAGCCCTTCGAGGGTTTGTTCTCTTTCTTCTTCGCTACCTAACTGGCTATAGTAGACCTTAGCCCAGGACATATCTCGTGAAACGTTGACATCCGTAATACTAATCATACCTAGGCGTGGATCCTTAACCTCTTTGGCAATGATACTGCTTATTTCCCGCTTGATCTCTTCGGCTAGTCGTCCGAGTCTATCTGCCATCTTCTATCACCTTCCTACAGGCTTCGTTCCACCTTAACCATGACGAAGGCTTCAATCACGTCACCATCTTTAATATCGTTAAATCGTTCAACGCCAATTCCACATTCGTAGCCATGGGTTACTTCTCTGACATCATCCTTGAAACGTTTGAGGGACGATATTTTTCCTTCATGGATAATGACATTGTCGCGCAGGACACGCACCTCAGAGGAACGGGTGATTTTGCCCTCAAGAACGTAACTACCTGCTATGACCCCACCTGGAATCTTAAAGGTTTGACGTACCTGGGCTCTACCCAAAGTCTGTTCCTTAAACTCAGGATCGAGCAAGCCAGCCATAGCGGCCTTCACATCATCCAACAAATTGTAAATGATGCGATATACCCTGATATCCACTCCATCGCGCTCGGCGGCTTTTCGGGCATTTGGTTCAGGACGCACATTAAAACCAATGATGACTGCATTGGAGGCAGTGGCCAAAAGTACATCGGATTCAGAGATGGCACCCACACCCTGGTGGATAACATTAACGCGCACTTCATCCGTGGATAGCTTCTCTAGTGAAGCCCGAACCGCTTCTGCTGATCCTTGCACGTCGGCTTTGATCACTAGATTAAGTTCCTTGACTTCACCCTCTTGAATGCGCTGGAACAGATCATCCAACGTAATGCGGGTAAAGCGACTCAAGTCTCGATCGCGCTGCTTTTCTTTCTGGATGGATGCAACTTGCCTTGCGGTTTGTTCGTCTTTCACTACAACAAAAATGTCACCCGCTTCTGGCACATCAGAAATCCCCAGAACCTCAACGGGGGTCGATGGGCCGGCCTCTTTAATTGCCTCACCTTGATCATTAATTAGAGCGCGTACCTTACCGCACACGTTGCCAACGGCAAAAGCGTCCCCAACGTGTAGGGTGCCTGAGGAAATCAAAACAGTGGCCACGGGACCGCGGCCCTTATCAAGCTTAGCATCGATGACTGTTCCCCGAGCTGGACAGCTGGGATTAGCCTTAAGATCCTCGACCTCAGCCACGAGAAGAATCATCTCTAGTAACTCATCGATACCTTCATCGTGCAGTGCCGAGACATTGACAGCTATAGTATCGCCACCCCACTCCTCAACTACAAGTCCATGTTCTGTCAATTCTTGCTTAACGCGTTCAGGATTGGCAGCATGCAGGTCCGTCTTATTAATCGCCACAATAATGGGCACATTAGCTGCTTTTGCATGGTTCAACGCTTCTACCGTTTGGGGCATAACACCATCGTTAGCCGCCACAACCAACACTGCCACATCTGTGGCCTTGGCTCCCCGGGCACGAATCGCAGTAAACGCCTCGTGACCAGGAGTATCCAAGAATGTGATGGGTTTTCCGTTGTATACGACCTGGTAAGCGCCAATATGCTGGGTGATTCCACCGGCCTCTGTGGCAGTAACCTTGGTCTTGCGAATGGAGTCTAAGAGCGTTGTCTTACCATGGTCAACGTGACCCATAATGGTTACAACCGGGGGCCGCGTTACCTGTAAATTTGGATCTTCGCAGACCTCTGCAAAGATCTCTTCTGCCAAATCTTGTTCTGGGGTTGCTGTTGCGTCAAATTCAGCTGCAACAATCGCAGCTATATCGTAGTCAACGCTCTGACTTAAGGACGCCATAATGCCAATCCTCATTAACTGCTTAATGACTTCTGTGCCCGGCACGCCGAGTTTCTGAGCTAGTTCGTTTACCGATGCTTGCTCTCCTAAAGTGATCACTTTGGGTTTCTTCTCATTTGAAGACGGTCTAGTCTGTGTAGTTCTCGACTCTCCGCCTTTCTTCTTGCCCCGGCCCATCGGTGCCGTTTCTTTTTTCTCTTCATGGGATCGTTTCTTAACCTTGACCACCCTAGAGTCATCGTCATTGTCAGGAATTAAGTGCGGAGTCTCATCCTCGGGGGCATAATGTTCACGAAGCATATTGGCAATATCCGGTTCTATCGTACTCATATGATTGGACACATCTGCTCCTAGATCATGAAGAAAATCTACCACTACCTTACTCTCTAACCCGAGCTCTTTCGCCAACTCATAGATTCTAATTTTTTTCATAGCATCACTCCTAAATTTTCTCCTACACTGACCCCTTGATAGAGTTACGAATCACGCTGGCAAAATTGCGATCCAAGACTCCCAAAACCGCCCTAGGCGATTGACCGATGGCTTGACCGTAAAGGTCTTTTTCGCCGTATACCAAACAACTTACGTTGTGGGTCTGAGCCAGTGCGCTAAACTTGCGGTTGGTGTTGGAAGATGCATCCCGGGCAATGAGAACTAAGGATACTTGGCCCCTCTTAACTCCCCCCGCCACGGCCTGCTCTCCCGAAACGATTTGTCCGGCACGTCTAGCTAAGCCAAGGTAACTATAGACTTTGCTCATCTAAAACCCTCTTTAGATCAACGAAGACATCCTCGCCAATCTTAGTCTCTAAGGATCGTTCCAATTGCCGACCCTTAACGGCCTTCTCTAGACATTCTTCAGTGGGGCAGATATAAACACCACGTCCCGAACGCTTCCCGGTTACATCAAGCGACACCTTACCCTCAGGATCACGAACAACGCGGACGAGCTCCCGTTTGGGACGTGTCAAGCGGCATCCCACGCATGTACGCATGGGGACATGCTTCTTACGCATTTCTTACCACCTATTTCTTATCATTAAAGTTGAAGTCAATGGAATCCAACTGGGATAAATCTGTGATAACCCTATCCTTCTTCTTCTTGGACTTCTCCGGCTCCTGCTTTTCCTTACCTGTACTGGCTTCATTCTCAATTTCTACACTACCAAAGCGCTCTTGCCAACTCTTACGCTTGATTACATTGGTGAGATTAGCCAAGTCTTCTTCACTAATATCCGGAACAGCAGGTTGCGATTTTTCTTCCTTGACCTCAACCTTAGCCTTGGGTTTGGTCTTGGAGACAACGGATTCTACATCTGGTTCGAGCTCATGCCCTTTAGGGTCGATCGCTCCTACCTCAGCTGCCTCTACTTCTATAGCTTCGAGCTCTTCCTCGAATTCGATTTCCACATTCGCTTGTGATTCAAGTTCATCAGGCTTTTCTTCCACCACCCGGTGAAAATCTGGAAGCTCCGCAGCTTGTTCTTCGCTCTTAATGTCGATCCGCCAGCCCGTCAAGCGGGCTGCGAGACGAGCATTCTGCCCTTCTTTTCCAATGGCCAGAGAGAGCTGATCATTGGGGACCACGGTATGGGCCACTTTTCCACCCTCATCGATAATTGCGTACAGAACCTTCGCGGGACTGAGAGCATTTTTGATATACTCTTCCAAATCGCTACGCCACTCTACAATATCGACTCTCTCGTTGCCGAGCTCAGCCACGACCGCCTGTACTCTCGAACCACGGGCTCCAACACAGGCGCCTACAGGGTCGATATTGACGTCACGACTGTATACAGCGATTTTGGAACGGTTCCCCGCTTCCCTCGCGACCGATTTGATCTCAACTTCTCCGCTTTGAATCTCCGGTACCTCAAACTCGAACAAAGCCCGTAGCAAACCAGGATGGGTCCGCGACAGGAAGACCTGGGGCCCTTTACTGCTTTGGCGCACCTCATTAATATAGAAGCGAAGTTTCATATGGTGTTGGTATTCCTCACCGGGGATCTGTTCGCTCACTGGCAAAACAGCCTCTACATCCCCTAGATCCACAATAACCTGGCGATGGTCGGCGCGCTGTACCGTACCGTGGACCACATCTCCCTCACGATTGGAATAGACATCGTAGACGATAGAACGCTCGGCCTCCCGGATTTTCTGAATGACCACTTGCTTGGCGGTCTGGGCTGCAATCCTACCAAAATCGGCGGGAGTGACTTCACGTTCGACAATGTCATCCAAAGCGTAGTTTGCGTCGATGGCCATTGCTTCTTCAAGGGATATCTCTGTCGTTTCATCTTCAACTTCAGAAACGACGATGCGCCGCGAATATACGTGAATCTCCCCTGTTTTGTCATTCAACTCCACGCGGGCGCTTGAAGAAGAATTAGCACCATAGTTTTTCTTATAAGCAGAAATAATCGCAGTCTCAATGGCCTCAAGAAGGAGCTCTTTTGAGATACCCCTCTCCTTTTCTAGCTCTGTTAACGCACCAATTAATTCCAGATTCATTAGTCTTGGCCTCCCGTTTTAGAGCTCCATGGCCAAATTGGCCTTGGATACTAGCTCTAGGGGAATCTCTATGGTCTCCCCTTCCCATTTTAGTAAAACATATTCACCCTGCAAGCCCTCTAAGGTACCTTCAAAGCGTTTACGGCCATGGATACCACTATAGGTGCGAATCTGCACCTGTCTTCCCACAAATCTCTCATAGTCCGCTGCCTTTCGTAGCGGTCGTTCTAGACCGGGAGAAGACACCTCCAAGGAATAGGCACCAGAAATTGGATCTTCCTCATCGAGTTTCTTATCCAAAATCACGCTCACCCTCTGACAGTCCTCGAGATCAATGCCGTCGGGTTTATCCAAGAATACGCGGAGTATCCAACCTGTTTGTTCTTTTACGTACTCTACATCGACCAATTCTAGGTCACTATCTTTGACAATTTGTTCAACCCAGTCTGTAACTAGTGCTACGATATTTACTCTACCCATGGTTCTAACCGCCCCCTTTATACAGAAATTATGCCCCTTTTCCCACTCCATACGTCAAAAGAGTGGGTAAAAACCCCACTCTCCCCGCAACTCATCATGTTAACGGCTACTGTAAACAGTTAGCATAAACATATTATACCACATTGTCTAAAAAAGTGTCAATTGGTTGGTCTCTGGTAGGTCTTTTAGACAGCCATGGAGCCGCAGTGTCTCTACGACAGCCTTGGTGATCCCGGAACGCTGCCGTAGATCCTCAATGGAGATAAACTCCCCATCCTTCCGAGCTTCCACGATACCAGCAGCTGCACTTGCCCCCACTCCTTGTAGCGAAGCGAAGGGCGGCCGCAAGGCGCCATCCTCAATCTGGAACACCTGGTCCGAAGATCGATACAGATCCACAGGTAAGAAGGAAACGCCACGGGCCAGGGCCTCCAAAACGATTTCTAGTTGCGTAACCATACTCTTTTCTTTGGGCGTTGCCTCAAAGCCCTTCGCGTTGATGCTCTCTATCTCAGCCCTGACTTGTGGCTCTCCTCCAACGAGAAGCTGCGCATCGATCTCTCCAGCTCGTAACGAGAAGAGGGCTGCATAAAAGGGCAAGGGATAATGGACCTTAAAAAAGGCTATACGGAAGGCCATCATCACATAGGCAACGGCATGGGCTTTCGGGAACATGTAGGAAATCTTCATACAGGATTCAATATACCATTCTGGAACCCCAAATTTCCTGAGCAATGTCATATCCTCGTCTGTGAGCCCCCGTCCTTTGCGAACCTGTTCCATAATTCGGAAAGCATCTCCAGCCTCAAGTCCCCTAAGCATAAGATATGACATGATATCGTCTCTTGTGGCAATAGCATTACTTAAATCGGTAACACCTGCGCGTATTAAGTCCTGAGCGTTGTTTGTCCACACATTCGTGCCATGGGAAAGACCGCTAATGCGCACGAGATCACTAAATGTTTTCGGCGCCGTATCGATTAGCATCTGCCTCACAAAACGCGTGCCAAATTCTGGGATCCCCAAGGTCCCCACTGGAGTGCCGATGTCTTCTTCCGTGACTCCAAGATGCTCAAGGGATGAGAATATTGACATGGTTTTTTGGTCATCTAAAGCAATGTCTAACACTGCAACTCCTGTAAGGTCCTGCAAGAAGCGGAGCATGGTCGGGTCATCATGCCCTAGAATATCAAGCTTGACGAGACTATCCTCTAGAGCATGGTACTCGAAGTGCGTGGTAATGGTACCACTACGTGAATCATTGGCCGGATACTGAATGGGGGTAAAGTCAAAAACGTCCTTATCAGGAGGCACCACGACCATTCCCCCAGGATGCTGCCCGGTTGTACGCCTCGCACCTGCAAGTTTACTTACCAGACGATTCACTTCGGCACTGCGCTTCGATTGATTGGTCTGCTCCAGATACTTCATAACAAAACCATAGGCCGTCTTGTCGGCTAGGGTGCCAATGGTTCCAGCGCGAAATACGTTTTTCGATCCGAAGAGCTCGACTGTATAGTCGTGAATCTGTGCTTGATACTCACCGCTAAAGTTCAAGTCAATGTCAGGGACCTTATCGCCGTGAAAACCCATAAACACTTCAAAGGGGATTTCAAAACCAAGTCTCTGTAGCGCCTTGCCGCAATCAGGGCAGACTTTGTCGGGTAAGTCCACACCAGAACCTGCTTCGCCCTCGGTGAAGAATTCGGACCAGAAGCAGTTTGGACAGACATAGTGTGGCGGTAAGGGGTTTACCTCCGTAATGCCGCACATCGTCGCTACCAACGAGGATCCAACGGAGCCACGAGAACCCACTAAGTATCCGTCATCCAGTGACCGTTTCACTAATTTGTGGGCAATAAGGTAAAGAGAAGCGTAGCCATTTGTGATGATAGCCTTCAGCTCACGGTCGAGGCGAGCTTGGACAATGGGTGGCAAAGGATCGCCATAGGTTTTGCGGGCGGTTTCATAGGTCATTTCCTCTAGATCTCTTTCCGCGTTTTCAATGTGGGGGGGATGCAACCCTTCTGGAACGGGTCTTAAGGACCCAATTTCGGCTGCCACCTTACGAGGGTTCGTGACCACAACTTCCCGGGCTTTTTGAGCACCAAGATAGGAAAACTCCTCAAGCATTTCTTGCGTCGTGCGATAGAAAAGGGGCGCTTGCCGTTCCGCGTCATCAAAACCTCGGCCTGCTAAGAGAATTGTCCGAATTAGGCTGTCTTCGGGACGCAGAAAGTGTACGTCCCCCGTTGCAACAACCGGGAGATCCAAACTCTCGCCGATTTTCACAATTTGCTTGTTAATCCGTACTAAGTCGTCTTTGGACTGTACATGGGTTGTACCAATCAAGAATGCATTATTGCCCACAGGCTGAATCTCTAAATAATCGTAAAAGGAGGCAATGTTCATCACATCAGGATTGCTATTCAAAACTGCTTGATAGACTTCCCCTGCTTCGCAGGCAGAACCCACAATTAGTCCTTCGCGATGGGTTTCAAGCAAAGCCCGAGGAATCCGGGGCGTCCGGTAAAAGTGCTCTAAATGGGCATAAGAAACAAGGCGGTATAAGTTCTGCAAACCCACCTTATTTTTGGCCAAGAGTATGATGTGAAACGAACGTCCCTTGCCCTCAGGGTCGTCTACTAAATAGCCTTCTACTCCATAGATGATTTTTACTCCATATTTTTTCCCGGCGCGATGGGCATCCGGAAAAGCTTGAACGACCCCGTGATCAGTAATGGCCAGGGATTCGTGGCCGAGAGATGACGCTAGTTTTACCACATCAGCCACATCAATGGTGCCGTCGAGTCCACTCATTTTCGTGTGTAGGTGCAACTCCACTCTTTTGACCTCCGCGTCATCGGTGAGCGCGGGTGGTGCATCGGCTAAGGTCAAGCCTTGAACCATGAGGGCCAGTTGATTGTCAAAGGATTGGAATTGCAGGTTACCTCGTACTTTGAGCCATTTTCCTTCCTCTATACCAAGGTCCTCCGGCTCGTCCAAGAAGGCCTTGCAGCTAAGAGTGTCAGTTCCATCACACAAGTCAAACATAATCAGAGTCTTGCCTGTGCGTGTCAGGCGAGATTCAAAAGACACGACCTCACCTATGATCACAACTCCTCGTTCTTCTTCCTGTAAATCTACGATCGGCACTGCCTGTCCCCCAATGGAATTTGAGAGCAGCCCCCGCCTGCGGCGATTACTCTTTGACGCCCCATTACTGCCCTTGTTCTCTGAAACAAGGGAGCTATTTTCTACCCTATTTACCTGTTTGATGGCTTTCTGAAGATACAGTTCATCGGACTCGAGAGACTCCATCGTCCACTCAAAACGGACACTTAGAACTTCTGGTACCAAGTCCAAAACAGCCTTGGATAACTCATCCCAGAGACGTTTGTCGCCTTGAGGTTTCCCTTTGAGGAGCAACGTCCACTCTCTACGTTCGGCGTCTACGCCAATCTCCACAATCTCCACTTTCTGAGCGATAGGATGGGAGCTCAACGAGGCTAGATAATGCCTGTCCTCAGGCTCAAGATACAAGGAAGCCAAAAAATCACCTCCAAAAAAAGGTGAGCCCCTGGGGGCTCGAACCTGTTTGGCTCGTTAGAACTATTCTTCATTGTAATCTTCGTCATGAGCTTTTTTATCAGGGAGCATAGAACGGACAATGTCCTTGTACATTTCCATTCGAGCTTGCAGGCCAGGAATCAGTCCCCTTTTCTCCTCTTTCGTCACTTGGGAAACGTATGGCAAGGTTACCCGCACGATATCAACACCATGACGCTCCGCGTAGTGGGTCAGTGCCATCTCCACGCCAAACCGACTGTCTTCGAGCTTGGGAACTGCATCAAATAAGTCTTTCCTCACTGCCCGTTGCCCTGAGAGAGAAGGTGCGATCTTCTGGGCCAGATCTGTAGAGACCCGTCCCTCAGAAAAGACACCAATACTCATGGCAGTCTTGCCTGATAGGACTGGCTCTACGAGGGCCTCGATATGGCTTCTTTGTAGACCAACCAAATCTGCATCCACAAAGAGTAGCACATTACACGACGTGTTGGCGGAACCGGCTTTCATGGCCCCACCCTTCCCTACATTCTGAGGTAAGGTAACCACCTTTACTGGGTAGGCTGAAGCCACGTACACTGTATCATCTGTAGAACCATCACTAACCACAATGATCTCATCGATCACCGGGCAAGAAAGCAGGGCCTGCACCACTACCCCAATTGTCTGCTCCTCGTTGTAAGCAGGAACAATAGCTGCTACACTCACAGAGCTTCGCCATCCTTCAAGAAACCCTTGATTGTAGGCACAATGTCCCCCAGAGGTACACTCGTCTTCTCCTTCGTGCGACGCAGCGTAATCTCCATTTCCCCATTTTCTAAAGATTTGGAACCAATTGTGACGCGGATGGGGAAGCCAATCAAATCGGCGTCTTTAAATTTCACACCTGGACGTTCATTTCTATCATCTAAAACCACTTCAACACCTTCTGCTTTTAGCTCCTCATAGAGTCTCTGAGCCGCTTCGGCCTGTGCTTGGTCCTTCATGCTTACGGGGACCACGATAACCTGGTAGGGTGCGATGGACATGGGCCAAATGATCCCGTCTTCATCATAATTTTTCTCGATAACGGCGGCCACAGTCCGTCCGACCCCGATGCCATAACATCCCATGATCAAGGGAACCTCTGTTCCGTTTTCCTCTAAGAAGGTTGCTCCCATGGCTTTGGAGTACTTGGTACCGAGTTTAAATACCTGTCCCACTTCGATGCCTCGAGCACCTTGTAAAGTACCCGAACAGCGAGGACAAGCATCGCCCGGCTGGCTTTCTTTCAAGTCTACAAAGGCTGTCACTTGGAAATCTCGGTCCAAATTGGCGTTGATTGTATGCTGATCGTCACTGTTGGCTCCGACCACAGCGTTGACCATGTGTTCTATGGCATAATCAGCATAAAGGGGGATCGCTAGACCTACAGGTCCTGCAAAACCTACTCTAGCCCCTGTAACTCGAAAAATGGTCTCGTCATCGGCTAAATCAAGTGACTCACACTGCAGCAATTTACGCAACTTGATTTCGTTGAGGTTGTGGTCACCCCGTACCAAGGCTGCCACCGGCTTTCCATCTGCTACATAAAGAAGTGTCTTGATGCAGTCCTCGGGCTTCACGCCTAAAAACTGGCTGATCTGCTCAATGGTACTGGCGCCAGGTGTGGGAACCGTCTCCAGGGCACCCAATTCTACTTCGTTCTCCGTATAACGAGGTATTCTAACGCCTTCCGCACGCTCTGCGTTAGCAGCGTATTCACACTCCGGGCAGAAGAGGACCAAATCCTCCCCAGAGTCGGCCAGGACCATGAACTCGTGGGTCACGTCTCCTCCTATTGCTCCCGAATCCGCCTCTACGGGATGAGCGTCAACGCCGCAACGCTCAAAGATGCGCTTATAGGCGTGGTATGCCGCCCAATAACTGTCATCAAGGGATTCGTTATCCCGATCAAAGGAGTACATATCCTTCATGATAAACTCACGGCCTCGCATGAGTCCAAAGCGGGGCCTCATTTCGTCGCGGTATTTATTCTGAATCTGATACAGCCTTAGAGGGAGTTGTCTGTACGAACGCACCTCAGAGCGCACTAAAGCAGTAATGATCTCCTCATGGGTAGGCCCGAGACAAAACTGCCTCCCCTGCCGGTCCCTAAGACGAAACATTTCGTCGCCATAGTCATTCCAGCGCCCGGACTCCTCCCACAACTCAGAAGGTTGGATAATAGGCAAAAGGACTTCTTGCCCATGGATATTATTCATTTCTTCACGGATAATCTGTTCCACCTTACGAATAACCCGCAGCCCTAAGGGAAGAAATGCATACACTCCCGCGGCTGAACGGCGCATGAGTCCGGCCCTGAGCATGAGTTTATGGCTGATAATCTCAGCCTCCGACGGAGTCTCTCTTAGTGTAGGTGAATATAATTGCGACATGTACATTAGCGTATCCCCTATCTTTCTGCAAGCAACTTGTTAGCTTCAAGAACCAAAGCATCCACCAATTCGTCTTCCGGAACTTTGCGAAGAATCTGTCCATGGCGAAAAATGAGCCCGACGCCCTTGCCCCCAGTGATTCCTAAATCTGCTGACTTAGCTTCGCCAGGTCCATTTACCACACAGCCCATGACCGCAATGGTTATGGGCAGAGGAAAGTCACCTAGACGTTTCTCCACTTCTGCAGCGATTCCTTCTAAATCGATCTCAGTTCTTCCGCAAGTAGGACAAGAAATAAAAATAGGCCCCCTCTGGCGCAAGCCTAGACTCGAAAGAATTGCCCAACCCACTTTCACTTCCTCAATCGGATCCGCCGTAAGTGATACCCGGAGCGTATCACCTAAACCTCGCGATAAAAGAGCGCCTAGGCCAGCGGCTGATTTCACTGTACCAAACCACTTCGTACCAGCCTCGGTGATTCCCAAGTGCGTCGGATAGGAAACACGTTTGCTCAATTTTTCATAGGCTTGCACTGTCATATCGATTTCCGTCGATTTGAGCGACACTACAATGTCGTAGAAGTTCAGCCTCTCGAATATGGCAATGTGCTCCAAAGCACTCTCTACCATGGCCTCGGCTGTCCTTCCGTACTTCTTAAGCAGGGGCGCCGATACCGAACCAGAATTAACCCCGATGCGAATGGGCACCTGACGTTCCTGGGCCGCCTTAACCACCTCGAGCACCTTTTGCTCTGAACCGATATTTCCAGGATTGAGGCGGAGCTTATGGACCCCGGCCTCTAAAGATCGTAAGGCCAAGCGGTGATCAAAATGAATATCCGCGACCACAGGCAAAGGGCTCTGTGGTACGAGCGAAAATAAAGCTTCAGCCGCCTCTTCGTCCGGTACTGCAACACGCACAATATCGCATCCAGCGGAAGCAAGGGCCTCAATTTGTGTCAGTGTGGCCAAGGCATTTCTTGTATCGGTGTTAGTCATAGATTGCACGGTAATGGGGGCTCCCGCCCCTATGGGGACGTCGCCAACCATCACCTGGCGTGTCAAATGACGCATCCTACACACTCCTTGTCTAGGAAAAGAGATTGATACGGGACAGATCCTTAAATGTAGCAAAAAGCATCAAAGCCATCAAAAGCGCCAATCCAATAAACTGGGCTATACCCCTTGTCTCCGGTGCCAAAGGCTTACCGCGCACCGCTTCTACAAGGAGAATAAGGATCCAACCACCGTCCAAAACTGGAACAGGAAGCAGGTTAAGTAGTCCCAAATTAATGTTGAGAATAATGGCTAGGACTAACAAGTTGGGTAGCCCATGACGGGCTGTTTCTCCCACAATCTGGACAATTCCAATCGGTCCCGATACTTCCACCTTTGTCTTCCCCGTAATCATATTGCCGATATCCGCAATCAACTGCGTGGTCAGTCGCCATGTCTGCGTCACTCCCGCCTCGAGGCTTATGAGGAATGGGTACTGCGCCTTGGAGTCAATACTGACCCCAACCCGGCCTACACCATCCCGGTCTTCCGGAGTCACAAGAATTGTCACCAGTTCTTGCTGCCTGCGAACCACCACTTGCATTTCTTCCCCTGCTGATAGCCCAATTAACTCCACAATCCTCTCTGAACTGTCCACACTCTCCCCGTTGACAGACACAAAAAGATCGCCTGGCCTAAAACCTGCGGCCTCTCCAGGTGACTGAGGTTCCACATAGGTGATGGTAGGGGGAACTGCAACAAGCATGAAGTAAAGCACAAAAAGAACGACAGCGAACACGAAGTTCATCATGGGCCCAGCGGCAATCGTACTGAGACGCCAAGGAAGGCTTTTGTTGTTAAAACTGCCTTCATCATCCTCTGGAGCTACCTCTTGCCCATCCACAGGTTCATCCATACCTGCCATTTTCACAAACCCCCCCAAAGGAAAAGCCCGAAGTGAATACTTCGTGTCACCCCTTGTGACGCTTCCCAGAGGGGGCCCAAATCCTATGGCAAACTCATAAACACGTATCCCCGCAAGCTTGGCCACGCAAAAGTGTCCGAGCTCGTGGAAGAGTACAATCGTTCCAAATATGACTACAAAAGCTATTAGTGTTACCACACTATCACCCTCTCTTATCCATCAAAGCCCTAGACCTCAGCCGAGCTTCTTCGTCTATGGCTAGTATTTGCTCTAGTGACGGAAATGATTTACCCTGAAATGTCTCTACCACCGCACTGACAACCTGAGGTATGTGAGTGAATTTGAGCTTTCCTTCCAGAAAGGCTGCCACCGCTTCTTCATTGGCCGCATTCAAGGCAACCGGTTTTTCACCACCGGCCTCCCCCGCTTGGTATGCCAAGCGAAGACTGGGAAAACGCTCCCACCTAACTGCTTCGAAGGAGAGACTACCGGCCTTGACAAGATCAAGGGCCTGGACCGGCGAATCAAAGATATCAGGATAGGTTAAAGCATACTGAATAGGTAAGCGCATATCGGCTGTACCCATATGGGCCAGTAAAGTCCCATCTTTGAGCTGCACCATAGAATGCACAATACTCTCTGGATGAACTACGACATCGATCTTGCTATAGGGAAAGTCAAAGAGCCAGTGGGCTTCAATAACCTCCAGTCCCTTATTCATCAGGGTAGCTGAATCGATGCTGATTTTCCCTCCCATATCCCACCTTGGATGGGCAAGGGCTTGTTTTACCGTAACGTGGTCTAAGGAACCCTCGTAGGCTCTGAAGGGGCCACCAGAGGCCGTCAAGATAATCTTCTCTATATCAGCTCTGTTGCGTCCAGAAAAAAGATTCCACAGCGCACTATGCTCCGAGTCAATGGGTATGAGCTGCTCCCTATAGTTCATGACCAAATGTCCACCGGCAACCAAAGTTTCCTTGTTGGCTAGGGCCACACGCTTTCCAGCCTCCAAGGCCCGTAGCGTTGGTTTTAGCCCCATGGCCCCAACAAGGGACACAACCACAAGATCGCAGCCGGGGTCGGTAGCCATGGCCTCCAGGCTCTCCAGATCACTGTAGACCGGAAGTGAAAACTCGTCCCTTAAGGCCCTGGCCTGTTCGGGATGTGCTATGCAAGCAAACTTGGGCCTAAACTCTGCGATCTGCTTTCTCAGGAGCTCATAGTTGGAGCCAGCCGAAAGACCATACACAGTAAATTCGGGCCGGCGACGCAGGACATCAAGAGTCTGGGTTCCAATCGAACCAGTAGAACCGAGTACAACTACATTAGGCATAAGACAACCCCTTCTTACAGAGTGATAGGCCAAAACTCGAGCTGTCGCAAAGGACGCAGTCATTGATTGGCGGAATCGTTACGTATAAATGCTTTGAGAAAAACCATGAGGACAGGACCTACCACAGCTCCTAGAGGTCCCCAAAAGCGAAAACCGGTATAAAGCCCCACCAATGCTACTAGGGGATGGAGACCGAGCCGTTCACTGACCAAATGGGGCTCGCCCCATTGTCTTAAGAGTAATAATATCAGATAACCTACACCTAAAGCTATAGCTGTGAATGTATTTCCCATCCACAGCTGAATGATAGCTAAAATAAAATAGACCAAACCAGGTCCCAAAATGGGGCACAAATCAAAAAAACCGACGAAAAAACCTGACAACAATGCATAGGGAAGGTCGAGAATAACAAAGAAGACCATGCTCACCGTTGTGGAAAGCAGCATTAGGACTAATTGTACCTGGACAAAGTGCCATAGGGCCCCAGAAGCATCGTGATAAATCTGACGGGGGCTGAAACCCTTTAATCTTGGTAGTTGTTTGGCCAAAAACTGGATTAGCATCCTCTTATCTCGGCATAAGAAATAGGCACTCACAGCAGTAATAGTCCAAATGAGAAAAAGATCAGGAATGACCAAAGCCCATCTAACAAGGGTGTGCAGACCAAGACCTGTATCTAGCATCGGTAAAGCTTCCAAAAGCTGGGCCAAGTGCTCAGAATATACATCAGTTGAGAATGGGAATAGCCTGGAAACATAGGATAGCCCCTCAAGTTCGTCCCACAACTTGAGCAAGAAGAGAGTGACTAGAGCGGGCAGGGTCAAAAAGGCCATGAGTGCGAGGATAAGTGATGTAACAGAACGAGACCAGCCTTTAGACTCTAGGAAACTCACAGGTACGTCCATGACGAATGCCACGAAAAGCCCAAGAAAGAATGGGGCCAAGTAGGGAAAGGACCAACGTAGCACAAAAAGCATTCCACAAAAGCCCACCACGGCTAGGACGAAAGGTGGCAAAGGCCTTCACCCCTTCACGGGGTCACGAGGCACCTAAGAGAATATGCTTAGTAGGGCAAAAAGTACAGGAAAGACGAAGGCTAGAGAGTCAACGCGATCGAGGATACCTCCATGACCAGGCAATAGAGAACCGGTGTCTTTCACAGCGCGTTCTCGCTTCATGGCTGACTCAACCAAGTCACCAAGCTGAGCACATACAGAGAGGACTACGCCAAACAAGATCGTCTGCTCTAGAGAACTCCCTGCAATCAAAGCAAAAACGACCCCTGTCAAGGCCGCAGCCAACAGTCCAAAGAGTGCTCCTTCCACCGACTTTTTCGGGCTTATCTTGGGAGCAAGCTGACGCTTACCATAGCAGCTTCCTCCAAAATATGCCCCTGTATCGGTGAGCCAGGTGACGGCCAAACCAAAGACAGTCCAAACGATACCAAACTCTTCCCGCACCAGCACCAAGAAACTGTAGAGAACGACGACATACAGTACCCCAACGAGGTTGAAGGCTGAGGAAAAACTATGCATGCCACTGAATGTCGCCCGGATCATGTAGTAAAACAATTGGAAAACCAACCACAGAAGCAGTTTTGTACCGTCTAATCCACTATATGTCACCGCTAAAAAACTTAGTCCCGACACTAGAAGGTAATCCAGATACAGACCAGGGCCACTAATTCTAGCGAACTCCACAAGTCCCGCCATGATGATTAGAAACACCAAGACACGCCAGACGATCCCTCCAACGTAGAGAGCTGCAAGGAGGATAGGTACGCCGATGACGGCAGTGAGAATCCGTTGTGCTAACATAAGTCCTCTATCGCTCCTTCGCTGAAACTTGACCAAAGCGGCGTTCTCGCGTTGCATAGTTTTGAAGAGCCCGGTCAAAGTCATCTTCCCCAAAATCCGGCCATAACACATCGGTCACATAAAACTCACTGTATGCCGCTTGCCAGAGAAGGAAATTGCTCAAGCGCATCTCACCGCCTGTGCGGATAATCAAGTCTGGATCGGGTGTTGGATGTGTGTATAGTAAGCTTTCGATCGTCTCTTCAGTGATCTTGTCTACCGTCACTTCTCCCTGGGATACTTGCCCAACCAAGCGCCTAACCACGCTGACGATTTCTTGGCGCCCACCATAGTTAAATGCTACGTTTAGGGTCAAACCCTCGTTGTCTGAAGTGAGTTCCTCCGCTTGATTCCATACCTTGAGAATATCCGGAGACAAGTTTGTTCGATCACCTACGAGCCTAATTTGAACCCCTTCCTTCTGTAACTCTCCAATCTCCTGTACAAAGGTCTTATACATGAGATCCATCAGGAAGTCCACTTCTTCCGTGGGTCTTGTCCAATTTTCTGTACTAAAGGCATAGACGGTGAGGCTGGATATACCTCGATTGGACGCATAGCGCACCGCCGTTTTTAACGCCTTCACACCCTGTCGATGACCTAAAAAGCGGGGCATAGCGCGGCGACTAGCCCAACGCCCATTTCCATCCATGATAATCGCAACATGTTCTGGTATTCCGTTCAACTTTGCTTTGCTCACGTCCACACCTCCTAGTTTACCGTCCAATCGGCGCTGGCACAAACAATGACAAGTGTCACTAACTCCGTCAGTGACTGGCCATTTCGCACCGCGATGACAAAGGCGTCCTCCTCGGAGGACACCTTTCCTGGCGCCGCAGTAAACTGGAGTTCATAGGATACCGCTTCCTCCCGAAGAATCTGCTGAGCCTCATCTAAAGGATATCCGATTAAGAAATCCCAGTCAGTTAAACCCACGTGTGCGTCACTCAAACTTCCATAATCTCCTTTTCCTTGGCTTTCAACAGCTCATCGATTTGGCTGATAAAGTCATCTGTCTGTTCTTGAATCTCACTTTGAACTCGATGCGAATCGTCTTCGGAAATATCTCCGCTTTTCTCAAGTTTCTTCACAGCATCGTTTAAATCACGCCGAATATTTCGCACAGCCACCCTGTGCTCTTCAGCATCCTTGCGCACCAACTTTACCAGTTCTTTACGCCTTTCTTCTGTGAGGGTTGGGATCGCTAGACGAATAACAGTACCATCATTACTTGGCATAAGGCCAAGGTCTGACGTGAGAATCGCCTTTTCCACATCCTTAATGGAGCCCTTATCCCAAGGCGTAATGACTAAAAGCCTAGGCTCGGGCACACTGACACTGGCCATTTGGTTCAAAGGAGTGGGCGTGCCGTAATATGAGACCATAATGCGATCTAGAAGCGCCGGATTGGCTCTACCGGTCCTGACACCGGAAAATGCCCTCTTGGTGGCCGCAATGACCTCTTCCATTCTACGTTTTCCGTCCTGCATAATCTGATCAGTCACCTTGTTCGCCTCCTACATATGTACCAATTTTCACACCACAAATCGCCTTCTCGATGTTGCCTGGCTCATCAAAGTTGAAAACGATGATGGGAATGCCGTTATCCATGCACAGTGACGTAGCAGTAGAATCCATAACACCCAAATTCTGACTGAGGACTTCTAAATAGCTAATGGTCTCATAACGAGTAGCATCAGGATGTACCCTAGGGTCGGAATCATAGACTCCATCAACGCCCCGTTTAGCCATTAAAATGACTTCTGCCTCAATCTCAAGGGCTCTCAGTGCGGCAGCGGTATCCGTGGAAAAGTAAGGGTTGCCAGTACCGGTCGCAAAGATCACAACCCGGCCTTTTTCTAAGTGGCGAACGGCTCTACGCCTGATATAAGGTTCAGCAATTTGGCGCATTTCAATAGCCGTTTGCACCCGGGTGGGTACACCTCGTCCCTCTAGAGCATCCTGAAGAGCCAAAGCATTGATAACGGTAGCTAACATGCCCATATGATCCGCGGTAGTGCGATCCATTCCTTTAGCACTTCCCGTGGCTCCACGCCAAATGTTGCCACCGCCCACCACAATGGCCACTTCCACACCAAGCTCCATCACTCGGCTGATCTCTGTGGCAATGGTCCCTACAACTTCAGGGTTAATTCCAAAGCCATTGCCCCCTAACGCTTCACCGCTTAATTTGAGTACCACTCGCTGGTACTTTGGCACTGCCATGGACATCTCTCCTTTACTATTCTGCGCTTTCATGCAGATCCCTCCACTTAAAAAAAGAGAACACCTAGGTGTTCTCCTATTTTCCCATCTGGGCCATAACCTCGGCTGCGAAATCATCTTCCCGCTTGGCCAGTCCTTCGCCCCGCTCGTAGCGGGCAAACCGCCTGACCGAGATCCTCTCGCCAATCTTGGCCACCTTAGCATTGAGCAGATCATTCACGGTCATATCAGGATCTTTAACAAAGGGCTGTTCGAGGAGACAAACCTCTTTGACATAGCGATCTACGCGACCTTCTACGATTTTGTCGATGATATGTGCAGGTTTACCTTCGTTCTCAGCAATCGTTCGATAAATGGCACGCTCGTGATCCAACACTTCTGCAGGAATCTCTTCCCTTGAAACATACTCTGGTCTTGATGCAGCGATGTGCATGGCAATGTCTCGAGCCAGCTCATGAAACTCGTCCGTCTTTGCTACAAAGTCGGTTTCGCAGTTGACTTCAACCAACACACCAATCCTTCCACCCATGTGGATATAGGATTCTACAACACCTTCAGCAGCAATCCGTCCGGACTTCTTCGCTGCGGCTGCAAGGCCTTTTTCCCGTAAGAAATCAACGGCTGCATCTAGGTCACCATTCTTCTCCACAAGTGCTTTTTTGCAATCCATCATCCCGGCACCTGTCTTTTCTCGAAGCTCTTTTACCATGGCTGCACTAACAGTAATCTCTGCCATAAAAACCCTCCTTCAATATTAGACAAAAAAGGGGTGAGAGCCTCTCTCCCACTCCCCTTTACTGCAACGCTTATTCTTCGTCCGCATCTTCCGTTTCTGTGTGCTCGCCTTCTGTATCAACGGCAAAGCTAGCTCCCTCTTTCGCTTCAACAACGGCATCAGCCATGGTTGTGGTCAAGAGTTTGACGGCACGGATCGCATCGTCATTGCCCGGGATCACATAGTCCACTTCATCAGGATCACAGTTCGTGTCCACAACAGCAACAATAGGAATCCCAAGTTTGCGCGCTTCGGCTACTGCAATACGTTCTTTCCGTGGATCGACAACAAACACAGCGCCGGGCAGGGTCTTCATCCCCCGAATTCCACCCAAGAAACGAGTTAGCCGTTCCTGTTCTTTGCGAAGTTCCATTACTTCTTTCTTAGGCAGTACGTCAAACAGACCGTCTTCCTCCATTTTTTCGATCTCTTCGAGTCGTGCGATGCGGGAGGTAATGGTCTTAAAGTTCGTCAACATGCCACCTAACCATCTCTGGTTCACGAAGAACATGCCGCATCGTTCTGCTTCCTCGCGAATGGTCTCTTGTGCCTGTTTCTTGGTACCTACAAATAACACTGTCTCACCATCGGCCACAGCATCGCGGATGAAGGCGTATGCCTCTTCTACCTTTCGAACTGTTTTCTGGAGATCGATAATGTAAATTCCATTTCTTTCTGTGAAAATGTACTCTGCCATTTTCGGATTCCATCTGCGGGTCTGATGCCCAAAGTGAACGCCGGCCTCTAACAACTGTTTCATTGTAATAACGGCCAAATCGCCCACCTCCTCTCTTTGTTTTTTCCTCCGCTTCTTTCATCCAGGGACAAAACCGAACTGGCAACCTTGCCTCCCGTCCAGAACCGTGTGTAGTCTTACACCACTTGCTAATATAGCACATTTAGTCACTTTCCACAAGGGGTTTGCGGTCTTTATTTAACTCTAAAATGAGCTGAACTTCTCCCACACCTAGACCAAGTTTTTTCGCAATATTCACAACATCTTCATCCTGCCCAGCAAGCTCGAGGACAGCCAGAACCTTAGGAGATTGCGTATCTGGAGGCACAAAACGAGCTATGATCTGCTCCTGCAGCTCCAAAAGAGCATGGTGTTTTTCCTCAATCTCTCGCAGAATCTCTCCTTGTCGTTTCTCTAACTCAACGATAGATTCTTCCACCACCGCCTCGTACATCGTGAAGTCCACGTTAGGGCGCGCAAAAAGGCCCGGGCGGAGGACAAAAACTACGACCACCGTCGCGGCAATGCCTAACGAGAACACAAGGAAGTATTCCATCCACAGCCACCCCACCCTCTAGGCGCGCAAGTCAATGCGACGCTTATTACCTGGCCGCCGTTTCTGTGCTTGCTCTTCTTGTTCCTGCTGTCCTGGACGCCTACCTTCTTGCTCTTCACGATCTCGAATCCTATCTTTCTGCTTGTTCTTCTCTACTCTTTGCTGGCGGGAGGCAAACTCCTGGGCCACCTGTGGCGTCATTTTTCCAGCAGCTCCCGTTTGATCCCCTTCACGATTAGCACGGGGTACTTGATCTGACCGAGAGACAAGAACCTGGAAATCAGGAAACTTAATGGACATCTCTACCCCTCCGTTATTTAGCCAGTTTGCGACGTAATGCCGAAACGGCTTTGGTGTGAATCTGCGACACTCTAGACTCCGATACCTCCAAGATATGGCCTATCTCTTTTAGGGTAAGCTCCTCATGGTAATATAGTGCCAGAACAAGCTGTTCCCGTTCACTTAAGCCTTCCACGGCTTTTGCTAACTCATCAATGCTCTCATTCTGTATTACCTTGTGATCGGGCAACACATCTCTGTCAATCACAAGATCAAGGACCTTGAGACTGTCACCCTCCTTGTCTGTGACCACCGTTTCGTCCAAGGAAAAGAGGTTGACCCCTTTCACTTCCGTCAATAGCTCATAATAGCGTTCTGTGGAAACGTCTAAGGCCGCGGCCACCTCACTATCACTCGGGCTGCGGCCTAATTCATTCGTGAGTTGATAAACCTTAGTTTCCAAGGTTCTGACCTTCGAACGTACACTGCGCGGCACCCAATCCATCGATCGTAGACCATCAAGAATGGCTCCTCGAATCCGGGTTGCTGCATAGGTTTCAAACTTTATATTGCGCGTCTCATCAAACTTTTCCACAGCATCCAGCAGACCAAAAAAACCAAAGCTCTCTAAATCCCCGATTTCCACACTAGTTGGTAGATTCATGACCATACGGCCGGCTACATACTTAACCAAGGGAATGTACTCATCGAGCAGTTGATCCCTCACTTGATCGTCGTTCGTCTTCTTGTATGTATTCCACAGTTGATCGAGCCTGTCTTGCTGATTTTGCGATAACATGGTTTCACCCCCTCGGGGTACTTGATTACCCCCGACTATTCCGGGCCAGTTCAGCCAGGGTAATCTGGCGTTGAAAAACGAACTTTATGATAACCTGCCTGAACTGTTCCGGTAGATCCAGAAAGGCAAACCCATAATCTACTCCAGAGTCTGTAGGTACTAGACGAACCAAAGTTGCGTTAGCGGTGATCTGCGTCTCCTTGATATTGAAGGAGACTCGAATCTCGTCGTCGAGCTCAAAGGGGTGCGTGGAACGAAGCAAGAACCCACCTCCACTTAGATCAAGCATAAGGGCTGATTGCGGTGGCGACTCCACACCTTCTTCATACGCCACAAACAAGACATCAAGGGATACCGGCACCCGCAAGAAATTACGCTCTTGGGTCTTCTCCCATGTGCCTAATAATCTTAACTGCAATAAGGGAAGAGTGGCACTAAAGCGTTTCTCTATGATTGCCTGGTTGGTAAATCGGCCTTCTTGAATATTACTTTTCATCTTAAATTGTACATCAAGTCGAGTTCCCAAACGAAGGGGGACAAGCATCCCTTGCCTGATAGGCGCACCTACGATGAGCAAATCGTCATAGGTATCTTCCACCCTCGTTCGATAAACTTCGGTTCCCCCGCCACTCTCGACGTGTAGCTCTACTAATTGGTTTGGTAGCAATTGCATAATATTACCTCACTGCATGCTCAAAAAGTCATAGACTTTGGAGAAAAATCCTGTGATCCCAAGTGGTGCTACTTGAACTTTTTCTCCAGTCAAAACGCCTGCGATCCTCTTCAGTGATCGACTACTCATGGCCGATGGAAAGGCTAAAAGTACGGGTTGCTGATCACTAACGGCCTTGGCGAGCTGCGACTCTTGGAGGATGTAACCTATATAGTCCACTTCCCACTTAACATATTCTAGGAGCACTGAGTTCAGCTTGTCAGCCACGGCCTCCGCTTCGTTAGGGCTCTTGGCCATATTAACAACTAGGTGGACCTTAGCGTGGGGACTACGTTGATGAATCACTTTGAGCAATCCATAGGCATCTGTAATGGCTGTAGGTTCTGGAGTTGTAACCACTAGAATCTCTGTGGCCGCCAAGACGAAACTCAAAACACTGCGATGAATTCCCGCTCCGGTATCAAGAATGACAAAGTCGAATTCCCGATTGAGCTGTTCGAGGGATTTGATGAATACCTCCAAACGCCAACCATTGAGGTTGGCCAAATCGGTTACTCCCGAACCGCCAGATAAAACCTTCAGGCCTAGTGGCCCCTCCACAATGACCTCCCGTAAAGTCTTCTCGCCACGAAAGACATGCCCCAAATCAAACGTTGGTGTCATACCTAGGACGATGTCAACATTAGCTAAACCCAGATCCACATCAATCAATACTACGCGATGACCCATCTGGCAAAGAGCTAGGGCCAGATTAGCAGCTATGTTTGTCTTACCAACCCCACCTTTTCCACTTGTCACTGCAATGATCCGGGAAGCCCGATCCTGCTTATCGACTAGTTTCCTCAAACCTTCCGCTTGATCTTTCATGTTACGCGTCCCCCAAAATGAGCTGAGCAATTTTATCGTTCGTGGCCACTTCAATATCCTCTGGAACCCCCTGCCCAGTTGTGACGAACGAAAGAGGGGCTTTGGTCCGCTCGCAGGTCTGCAAAACGACCCCGTACGTTGCTGTCTCATCAAGCTTGGTAATAATTACCCGATCGATGGACACTTGCCCAAAGGCCTTAATAATCTCGTCTACGTCTCTAGATTTTGTCGTGGCACTAATGACTAAGTGTATTTCTGCTTCGATACCTTCAAGATAGTTTTTCAATTCACCTATCTGCAGGTAGTTGTTGTGGCTTCTCCCCGCTGTGTCGATTAAGATCAGATCACGATCTGCCATTCTCTCTATACAGTCCTTCAGCTCCCGAGGACTGTAAGCCACTTGCACGGGAATGCCAATAATCTCGGCATAGGTCTTTAGTTGCTCAACTGCCGCTATGCGGTAGGTGTCTACAGTGATCAGCCCAACGTTCTTATCTCCGATAAGGCTGAAGTTAGCCGCTATCTTTGCAATCGTCGTGGTCTTGCCCACCCCGGTGGGACCAATGAGCACCACAATTCGTTGATCACCCGAAAACTCCCAAGGATCCACAGTGGCTACACGCTCCGCAACCAAGCTGCACAGACGGGTCCAAATCTTCGCTTCGTCGTTCCAATCTTGTTTGGGTAGTCGCGTGAGCACATCTTTTAAGAGTCCTTGGGTCACGTCTTTAGGGATGTCACGGCGCACAAGTCTTCCGTACAAACTCTGAACGGCCTCAGACATGGACGGATCGAGTCTTGATGCATCGTGGTTTAGTCCACCCTCACTGGACGCTGCGTGCTCAAGCGCATGAGGCTTTGTGTTGGTTTGTGGGCTCTTAAAGGTGGGATCAATGGCACCTAAGACCTCATAGCGTTTAGGTCCAAGGCGACCCCACAACCAGCGTCGTTTTTGGATAGTATGCAAAATAACCGCATCGCGACCATATTCCTGGCGCAGGCTCTCTACTGCCTCCTGCATCGTTTTTCCTACGAACTTCTTAACCCTCATCGTTCCACTTCACCGTCCCCACTGCATTCACCTGAATATCCGGGCTAATCTCGTTGTAAGACAGAACAATCAGACGAGGGATGGCACGCTCCGTGAGCCGTTTCAAGGCCATCCTGATTTGCGGAGATACTAAGACGACAGGATATGGCAGCACATGTTCCTCGAGGGCTTGACCGAGGGCCTGATAAAGGTCTTGCAAGGCCCTGGGATCTAAAGCTATGGCAAGACCGCGATCGGTGTATTCAATCCCAGCAGCAATCGTTTCTTCCCACTGGGGTTTCAACGTCAAGACAGTAAGCTCGTCTTTCTCTAAGTACATCTGTGTAACTTGTCGTTTCAGGGCTTCCCGAACGTACTCCGTGAGGTAATCAGGATCCCTAGTGACTGTAGCGGTATCAGCCAGAGTCTCAAGAATTGTGACCATATTTCGAATGGGCACTCCTTCACGTAGCAAATTCTGTAATACCTTTTGCACTTCGCCAATCGTCAGTAGATCGGGCACCAGTTCATCCACTACTGCAGGATACTCTTCGCGAGCACCATCAAGCAAGGTCTTGACTTCCTGGCGACCAAGCAGTTCGTGGGAGTGTTCCCGAATAATCTCCGTTAAGTGCGTTGCCAACACAGCCGGGGGATCCACAACGGTGTAACCGGCGTATTCTGCCTTCTCCCTTGTCTGCGAATCCACCCATAAAGCATGGAGCCCAAACGCCGGTTCGGTGGTGGAAATTCCAGGGACTGTATCTGTGACTCCGCCGGCATCCATTGCTAAATAGTGATTGATCATCAGTTCTCCACGCCCTACTTGGATTCCTTTAATCTTCACCACATACTCATCGGGATTAAGCTGGAGGTTATCGCGGATCCGGATCACGGGAACTAAGAGTCCAAGTTCTAGGGCGCATTGGCGACGAATCATACTGATGCGGTCTAACATGTCTCCTCCCTGACCCTCGTCCACTAAAGGAATCAGACTATAACCGATCTCCAACTCTATCTGATCAACCTGAAGAAGAGAAATAAGAGTCTCTGGTCTGCGGGCTTCTTCCAGTTGCTGCTGTTCTAGAGCTGCATTTTCCTCAATCTCCCCGCCTTTTTCGGTCTTGAACAGTCCATAGGCCAGTCCCCCCGCCATGGTAGCAATAATGAAAAATGGAATCTTGGGCAGACCACCGATGAGACCGAAAATGGCAATAACACCTGCCGCAGCAGCTAAAACCCTATATTGTGAAAACAATTGGCTGGTCACATCTGCCCCGAGATTGTTTTCTGAAGCACCACGGGTAACAATGATACCTGTGGCCGTAGAGATCAAAAGGGCGGGAATCTGAGAAACCAAACCATCCCCAACGGTCAAAAGGGTGTACTGACTCAAAGCCGCTGAAAAATCCATTCCCCTTTGAAACATTCCGACGGCAAAACCACCCAAGAGGTTAATGATTGTAATGATGATCCCGGCAATAGCATCACCTTTAACAAACTTGGTTGCACCGTCCATAGACCCGTAAAAGTCCGCTTCCCGAGATATCTGACTTCGCCTTTGGCGAGCCTCACTCTCGGTGATCAACCCCGAGTTGAGATCTGCATCGATACTCATCTGCTTACCAGGAAGTGCATCTAATGTGAAGCGGGCGGCAACTTCCGAAACACGTTCCGCTCCCTTGGTAATGACCATGAAGTTTACAATAACCAAGATCAAAAAGATGACAAAGCCGACGACATAATTACCGCCCACAACAAAGTCACCAAAAGCTACAATGATCTTACCTGGGGAACCCGTTAGCAAGATCAGTTTCGTTGAGGAAACGTTGAGGGCTAGTCTAAACAAAGTTGCAATCAAGAGTAACGAGGGAAAAACCGAGATCTCAAGGGGCTGCCTGATATTCATTGTGATCAGCACAATAAGAAGGGATAGGCTGACGTTCACAGCCAGCAAGAGGTCTAGCATGGCGGGAGGTAGGGGCAAAACCATCATGACGACGATCAAAACGACGGCCAGCATAACAGAGACGTCACTAATTCGACCGATATTGCGCAAAATTGAAGTCGATGTTTTAGCCATTTCCACCATCCTTTTCGTTACACTAAACTGTCTTGCGCCTGAGGCGATAGACAAAGGCCAGAACTTCTGCTACCGCAGGATAAAGATCTGCTGGAATTTCTTGGCCAATTTCCGTAGTTTTATAGAGAGCTTGGGCTAATGCAGGGTTTTCTACAGTAGCAATATTGTGTTTCTTGCCCTCTTCCTTGATCCGCTGGGCAATTAAGCCCATCCCTTTAGCCACCACTTTTGGGGCACCCATTTCGCTTGGCGTATAGCACACTGCGATTGCGTAATGGGTGGGGTTTGTGATAATAACATCAGCTGTGGGAATAGCCTGCATCATACGCTGGGAGGCCATTTGCCGTTGGCGTTGGCGGATCTTGGAGCGAATGAGTGGATCCCCTTCCATCTGTTTGTACTCTTCCTTGATTTCTTCCTTCGACATCTTGATGCTGTTTTCGAACTCCCGCCTCTGCCACCAATAATCAGCCGCGGCAATGATCAACAAGAATAAACCCACTTGAAGCCCTATACGGTAGATACTGTTTGTCATAAGAGAAATGCTGTCTCCTAGGTCAAAAAGGCTAATTTGAGGTAGCCACTCTAAATTGTGGCGAACCTGTCTATACACTAAATATCCAACCAATACTACTTTGGCCAGGGATTTAATAAACTCCACAAGGGCACGTTTGGAGAAGATCCGTTTAAAGCCTTCAATGGGATTAATGCGGGAGAACTTGGGGGTTAGGGCTTCTCCTGAGGCATAAAAGCCTACTTGCATCACTTGGCTGAGGACTCCAATTACAAGAAATCCAAGCAAGACTGGTCCTACGATCATGCCCAGTTTGACGAGGCCAAAGAGAAACATCTGCTGAAATCCTAAGAGATCGCCACTCCAAAGAACCATGTTCTCCAGGTAGAAGTGGACCGTTTCCTTAAGATGCCTACCCATGTATGGCCCTAGGGCGTTCAGTAAGAAAAATGCAGTTAACACCATAAAGGCGGTGCCAACCTCCCCACTCTTAGCCACTTGCCCCTTCTTGCGTGCCTCTTCCCTGCGCCTGGGAGTGGCGGGTTCTGTCTTTTCACCTGCAAAGAGCTGCAAATTCATAGGATACTCTACCAATCAGCTCCCCCCTAGAGCCAGCATGCCTTGGACATAACGGAATAGCAGCCCATCAACTGCGAACAACTGGCCGGCAATATAAACGAAGGTAGGCAAACCAAAATACACAACAATCAATCCCACCAGAATCTTAATGGGAAAGCCTAAGACAAACACGTTAATCTGGGGAACCGCTCGTATAACAATGCCTAGGCCAATATCTGTCAATAGTATGGTGGCCGTTATAGGTAAAGCAATTTGCATACCAATGATAAAGATCTGCTTTACCAAGTCCATCACCAGCCAAAAAGCAGGTTCGAGCTGGATTAAACCGCCAAATGGAATCACTTCAAAGGAATATTGGACAGCCTGAATCAACCACAAATGCGCATCTACCCCTAAGAAAATCAAGACAGCCATGATGTAATAAAACTGCGAAAAAACGGGAATCTGTCCTCCAATAGCTGGGTCGAAAACCGAAGCCATTCCAAATCCGATGGGAGTGTCTACATAATGACCTGCGAAATTCACAATAGAAAAGACCAGAACAACAACAAGGGCTAGGACAAGTCCGATAACTACCTCATGGATGGCCAAAAGTGCCAATACACCCCATAACTCTATGTTCCAACTTGTCTCAAGGGGGGGCATGGCAACCAAGGAACAGATGGCAGCAAATCCCAATTTGACTATCATTGGTACATTCCGCATATTAAAAAGCGGCACTACGGCCATGAACGTGCCTAGACGGATAAATCCCAAGGAGAAGCGGACGAAGTCAACAACAGAAATCAAAACCAGCGCCCTCCTCTACATGATATACGATGGCAAATTCGATAGTAAACGGTCAGCAAAGTCAACTAAGTGTCGAACCATCCAAGGCCCAAAGATCACAATAGATACCAATACAGCGACAATCTTTGGAATAAATGTAAGGGTCTGTTCTTGGATCTGTGTGGTGGCTTGAAAGATACTCACCAACAAACCCACAAGCATCCCAATTAATAAAGCTGGTCCTGCAACCAATAGGATCGTTAGAACCGCTTCCCTCGCTAAGCTCACAACCGTTGCGTCAGTCATCTACTCACCATCCTCACGAGAAGCTTATTAAGAGCGAACGCACAATAAGGTGCCAGCCATCAACTAGGATAAATAGTAAGATCTTAAAGGGTAGCGAAATCATAACGGGAGGGAGCATCATCATACCCATTCCCATCAGAGTGGAGGCCACGACCATATTAATCACTAAGAATGGCACAAAAATCACAAACCCAAGTTGAAAAGCTGTTTTCAACTCTGAAATTACGAAGGCCGGGATTAGTGTTAGTGTATTTATGTCATCTGGAGTCTGAGGTCTTTCCTCTCCTCTCATGGCCACAAACATCTCTAGGTCTTTTTCTCGGGTGTTGCGAAGCATAAAATCACGCAGAGGTTCGATCCCGATCTGCCATGCTTCTTCCAAAGCGAGCTCGCCCGCCAAGTAGGGAACCAAGGCATCGGTGTACACGACCCCAAAGGAAGGAGCCATGATGAAAGCCGTCAAAAACAGCGCAAGTCCAATCAAGACTTGGTTAGGTGGCACCTGGTTGGTGCCCAGAGCATTACGAATTAAAGAAAGGACAATCACAGTTCTGGTAAACGAGGTCATGAGCGTTACAATCGCGGGGGCCAGACTCAAAATTGTTAACAATAACAGCACTTGTAAGGTGACCGCAACATCCCCTGGACCCTCGGCCACTCCAAGGCCAATATCAATGCTGGGAAATGGGATATTCGTCTGCAAAAAGCCCATTACTCAAGGACCTCCTCATTATCACACTCTGCATCCAGCAAAGTAATGGCCTGATTGGTTACACCGAGCAAATAACGTTTGTCTGCCCATTCGACCACATAAAGCGCGCGGCTTGAACCTAACGACAGGGCTTCTTTGATACGCAGATCCTGTCCCACGGTGTGTTTTCTTCCATACCAGCGGGTGACAAAAAAAGCACCAGGAACAATGATTACCAGAGCAACAACCATGCGAACCAGTCCCCAAATCATGCTACTATCCATGGCTCACATTCACTCTCCCTGAATCCGCTGCGATTTGGGCACGATTTCCAGGATTCTCACGCCAAAGTTGTCCTCCAAAACAACCACTTCAGCTTTGGCCACCCTTGTATCATTGACATAGACATCTACAGGTTCTCCTGCATTGCGTTCTAAGCTAATGACCGCCTGTGGTTGCAGTTCTAAGATCTCCTCTAGCGTTAACCTTGTCTGTCCAAGTTCTACGGTAACCATTAAATCGATGTCGTCTAGAAGATGGATACCTTGTTCTCCCTCAAGCCTGGACAGCTCCTCGATGGGCGTGAACACAGCTCGCGTCACGGGCGACTTGCCCTTGTATCCCTTCAGAAGCCTCCCCGTGGAGGATGCCTTAGCCTGTGTGAAGCTGATGTTCTCCATAACCCCCCTGGCCAAAGTTTCAAAGTTGTCGCTATCTTGAATAATCAGGCAGAACTCAATCCTTTGGAAATGGCGCTTGAACAAATGGCGAACCAAGTAAGCTTGGGGCTGCACCCTGAGTCGACCAAGGGCACGTAAAGAAACCCTTTGCACTCGAAAAACTTGGTAAGGTCCACCAACAAGCTGAGCTATTTCTTCGACCCAGGCCTGGCTAACCATCTGCATAGATTCTTCCGCTGAGATCTGGAACTGTTCTGCCAGAAGACTCGCGTCCATGGCACTCATGAGCATCAACATTTCACTTTGGCCCAGATCAACCGCCACTACCAAAGCTTCGTCTGAAAAACTCTGTTCTAGGCTCTTGCCTAAACGCTCAACATAGGGCCCCTCAATGTCTAGGGGCTCCGTGGAGAAGCCGTTAACCCAGGCGGTCGTATTCTCCGCAACGATCTGCAAGAATTCTTGCAGATCTACAGGAGGCGATTGAGAACTACCCCTATGCAATAACGCTTCAATTTCGTCTTGAGATAGGATAGGGCTGCTCATAGTGGCTCCTTTCTGGTGACTATTGTAAGATTAAATCAATGAAAAAGACATCTGTAACCTCACCCCGACTGACTAGCCCGTTCATGGCTTTAATAATATCAAAGCGCAGTAATTCCATACCACCCTCACTACTCAACTCTTCAATGGTGCGTGAACGAAGCAGCGTAATCAGTTGGTCGCGAATTTGGGGTGCCCGGCCTTCTAATTCGGAAACAGCCTTAGTGTCACTTGCCTCCAGCACGATTTGGGTACGAATGAAACGCATTTGATTCGTAGTGCTCGTTAGGTTGAGTGTAAATTCGCCCACATCATAGGTTGGTCCCATGGCCCTCTTTGCAGTGGTCTCCCCACTTTGCTCCACAGCTGTACTAGCGCGGCCGAAGATCAAGTATGTGGCAAAAGCACTACCTACGGTAGCCACAATGAGGAGAGCTATCGCAACAACAAGCAGTTTTGCATCCACTTCAACTTTTTTTGCCATTTTCCTGTCTCCCCTCAATTAGGTTCAAAACTCCACATATCAATGTTTAAAATCACGATATCTACCCGCCGATTCAAGGCCCGATTTTGTGCGGTGTCATTAGGGCGGATGGGTCGATATTCAGAATAGCCGGCAACGCTTAGTTTCTCAGGATCAAATCCATCTTCTTCAATGAGATGGCGCACCACATTAGTAGCCCGATGGACGCTAAGTTCCCAGTTAGAAGGAAAGGTCGATGTTCTAATGGGCCAGTCATCAGTATGGCCCTCCACCCGTAGTGGATTGGGCAATTCTCGGAGTTGATCAGCAAGGTTGTCCAAAATTTCCAGAGCTTCAGGTTTTAGGGTGGCTTGACCTAGGTCGAAGAAAACCTGTTCCGCAAAACGAATAATCAAGCCACGCTCCTGAATCTCCAGTTCGACTCCCTGAAGCCCTTCTTGTTCTATGTAGTCACTCATTTGTTCAAAGAGTTCGTACAACTGTCGATGGCCCATATCCGAATAGTCAAAGGGAAGCGGGCTGGGACGTTCTAAAATGCTCTGACCTTCAGTTAAAACCCCTAGATAGTTCTGAAAGGCACTTATAATGGAGCTAAACTTACCTTCATCTACATTGGAGAAAGCAAACAGCAAGACAAAAAACGCCAATAACAGCGTGACCATGTCAGAGTACGTGGTGAGCCATCTCCCCGCATTTGACGACTCCTCGCGCTGCTTTCTACGCATTGGCTGTCACCCTTTCAGAAGCAGGTTCTCCCTCCGCTGATCGTCTGGAAGAATCCCTCTCCGCAGGTGCTAAGAATGACTTCAGCTTTTCTTCTACGATACGTGGGTTCTCACCTGCCTGAATCGACAAAATCCCCTCGATCATCACCTGTTTCAAAAGGATCTCTTCATCACTTTTAATTCCTAGCTTACCTGCGAGGGGAAGAAAAATGAGGTTTGATGCCACTGAACCATATAAAGTCGTAATCAAGGCAACTGCCATACCCATCCCAATCTGATCAGGACTGTCCAAAGCTCCGAGCATGGCGATGAGACCAATTAGCGTACCAATCATACCATAGGCTGGCGCTAAAGCTCCCATTTGCTCAAAGATCTTTTGACCGAGTCTATGACGCTCCTCCAAAAATATCAACTCAATCTCTAAAATATTGCGCACCAACTCAGCGTCGGTACCGTCTACGACCAGTTGAACTCCCTTTTGTAAAAACGGTTCATCTACAGCTTGGGCCTTCTCCTCAAGGGCCAATAGGCCTTCACGACGAGAGGTTTCAGCAAAATCAACAAGTGTGTTAATCATGCCGATACTGTCACTAGTCCTTTTCGAAAAGGCAACTTTCAACAAGGGAAAGACACTGAGTACTTGCCTCATAGTAAAATTGATCATGATAGAGGCAAACGTGCCACCAAACACAATCAGGATACTGGAGAAACTCCAGAAAAGCATGATGTCGCCTTCCATGACGATGGCGATAATCAATAAGGCCATACCTATGACAATTCCTAAAAGCGTTGCCAGATCCATTTGCTTGCACTCCATTTCATTCATGGGCCGGCGGGGCTGCATGAGCAGCCCCCCATGTAAAGCCCACACTATCGTTTCAAGTTCACAAGCTCCTGCAACATTTCATCCGATGTGGTAATGATCCGAGAGTTGGCCTGAAAGCCTCTCTGGGTAATGATCATCTCGGTAAACTCTTCACTGAGGTCCACATTGGACATTTCCAGCGAACTAGGGGAAATCTGACCGTACCCTGGTATTCCAGCAGCACCGATTTGGGCTGCTCCAGAGTTTGGCGTATCCACAAACATAGTCGAGCCAGAGCGCTGCAATCCGGCAGGGTTAGCAAATCGTGCTAGAGCAACCTGCCCAAGGGCCCTGGTCAGACCATTGGAGAAGCTCCCCACAATGACGCCATTTTGGTCAATGGCATAGCTCTCTAAAGCACCACTGGTGTAACCATTTTGGCCAAGGAACTTACCAGTGAAGGTATCAGCGTACATGGTGAATTCAGAGAAATCAAGTGTGAGCTCTAGATCATAAGCGAGTTCGGGCTTAAAGGCCACCTGATTCGCTCCTACGCCAGCATAGCTGCCGTCTGGATTGAACTGGATTCGTCGGTCATCTGAAGAAACGATCGGACTGTAATCACGCATGTACCCTGCTAACACCAAGGAGTCTATTGTTCCACTAGTGGTCACCAGAGAACCCGCTCCAAGAACCTGCCCAAAATCAACGCCAGGTATTATGTGTGGATCGCTGGGATCTTCAGCGAGAAAGTCCCAAGTGGCTCCGTCATCACTCGTTGTTGCCACGGTAGTACCTGAATCGTCTCTTAGCACTAGCGAATCCGTTGCAGAATCATGAACGACGTGGTAAGTGCGATCTGCAGTAAGAAGACTTCCTGTACCATCGACGGTTTGATCTGGTAAGCTTTCGAATTCAAGCTTTTTTGTGAGACTCGCTTCACTCGTCAAAAGCAGATAGCCTTGGTCTGCCATGGCGTTCACATCAGAGCCTGCAGCCAGAGCAGCTTCAAACTCGAATGTAGGGCCATCACCACTGGTTAACTTGCTGGTCCACATGCGGCCATCAGTACTTGTAGCCACCACTTTGCCAGCCGCATCGCGCATCTCAAGGCCAAGAGCTCCCTCAAAGACAATGTATCGCCCATTGTTGGCAATCAGGTTGTCATGTGTTGGAATGGCATCACTAACCATAAGCCAATTTGCGTCCCATGTCCAAACATTATCTGGCATTTTTTCGAGATCGACGGTGATCGTATGCTCCCGTCCGCGAGAGTCATAGACTTGAACGGTGCGCCCCACAACCTCTCCGGCACTGTAACGATTGTCCAAGTTTCCGGTAAAGTGGACTTTAGTAGTGGCTCTGGGCGTAATGGTTTCAGAAGCGGAGATATACATGGGTTCCAGCGCTGAGTTGGGGTCAATATAACCATCACTATCTGCTTTGTAACCCAGGACCCGTTCACCGTTAAGAAGTGAGACCAGGTTACCTTCCGTTCCATTGTCCAAACCAAACATACCAGCTCTGGTATATTGGCGGTTAGCTCCGTGGCCCAAGACGAAGAACCCTTCTCCCTCAATGGCTAGATCGGTGATATAGCCCGTGGATTGGGTGTTGCCTTGGGTATGCTTGACATCGATAGAACCGAGTTGTACTCCCAAACCAATTTGATGCGGATTGGTGCCGCCTCTAGCACCCGTGGGAGCAGTGGCGGCCCGCAGGGTTTGACTTAACATATCTTGAAACGTTGCCCGCGAAGACTTATATCCTGCGGAGTTGACATTTGCGATATTGTTGCCGATGATGTCCATACGCACTTGGTGCGCCTTGAGGCCTGCTACACCGGCAAACATCGAACGCATCATAGTTCATTCCTCCTTTGTCAAGCCGCCGGCTAGGGCGGCAGTCCCCGCCTTTAGGGGGACAACCCACGTCATTCGTTCAGTGGGTGGAGGGCTCCCCGAAGGGTCCAGCCCTTTACGTAATTACTGCACTATCAATGTGTGTGAACACATTATCCTTGAGGTTATCACCATCCATGGCCGTGATTACAGTTCGATTGGCCACGCTTACCACTAAGGCAACATTGTCCAATAGAATGAGGGTTTCTCGTCCACCCTTGCTACGAGCTTTTTCCACAGCGTCTTCCAAGGTCTTTATCTGTTCCTCAGAGAAATGAATGTTGCGAGCCTCCAATCTCTTGTTGGCATGAGCGGAAAATTTCACGGTGCCGTGCTGTAATTTGGTGTCGAGAATCTTGGCAAAGGATCCGTCTTGTCCAGGCACAGGTCTTGTCTTGGGTGCCTGCTTCCGTTGTGTTGGTTGAATGGGTAAACCTCTAGGGACCTTAAACTGTTGGTTCATCTGTCAATCTCTCCCTGATGGCTACTACTTCCCCAAAGTCATAGAGTTTTCCATCCACCATGATTTCGGGCCAGCCGTCTTTAAACTGCACTCCCGACACTTTTCCAAACAGACTCTCTCCCTCCCTGGTAAGCAACTCCACGTTTTGACCGATCATCTGCGTTGCTTGTCCAAGCGCGGTGAGTTTCTGTTGTGCCAGCATCAAATCACCCATATTGGTGTTGAGGTTCTGCATTTGCTCCAAACTGCTGAATTGGGCCAACTGTGCAATAAACTCTTTGTCCTCAACGGGACTAATGGGATCTTGGTGCTTCAACTGCGTTATCAAGAGTTGGAGAAATTGATCCTTCCCCAGAACACTAGGGTCACGCTCCACACCTTCCCGTTGTTTCCTAAGTTGGTCCACAGTACCAACGGTATTTACATACAAGTTTTTCACCTCCTTACACTCTTACATCCACTTGATTCCAGATACTTCGGCCTAGATAGGCCCTCTCACCAGTGGTTGACTCCTTTTGCAGGCGGCCATGGCTATGTTGTCCTGGTTGTCTCGATTTCGGCTGTCCTTCGTCATCTGTTCCTTTGTGACCAAGGCCAATACTGACACTAACGTCAGCCATCTGGGTACCGTGCTCCTGAAGCGCCGTTTGCAGCTGAGGGAGTTGACTGGCAATGACTTCGCGCACGGTTTGGTCTTGGACAACAAACTCTGCCATCATTATGCCCCGCTCCATAGACAACCTGATTTTCAATTCTCCCAAATGTTCGGGCTTGAGTTGTATTCGTACTTCACTACGTTCCTTTAGCACCAGAGACTCCATACTTTGGACCAGTTTTGGGAACAAATTCTCCCTGTCCTGAAAATCCAATACAGCTCGGATCTGCGTATCAGCTTCTGCGCTTTCTACCAAGGGTTCAAACGCTCTAACGTCCGCTGGCAAGACTACTTCACTTGGCGCCTGCCATGGTCGTTCTCTAGGCGTGTTCTTCGGGGTGAGCACAGTTTCCTCAGTGCGTCCTCCTTGCTGCGAAGTAAACTCTTGGTTCTCCTCCCTGACAGGTACTTCAGAAACATCCTGTTTGACCAGACTGAGGGTGTCCAGTTCCTCTTGGGGTTTGGTAGGTGCTTCGTCGGGTTTAGTTGGACCCTCAACTTCCTTAGGAGCTACCCCCGCAACTTCCCCTAAGGGGCTGGCAGCGACGTCTGTGACCGACATTTTTGGCACTTTTTCTTGCGTCAGTCTTGGATGTGCCTTGAGGGCGAGCGTAGCATCGAGAAGGGGGGTCTCCACCTCCGGCAATACGAATGCATACCCTTCTGCCTCAACAGTCAGCTGTGGTGCGGGCGCTACCGATTGTTCCGCGGCGGCTCCTCGCAACATTCGAAGGCTGGGATGCCAGAGTTCTTTGCCGGCCACCGCAATCTCTGGTTTCTCTGAGAGAATGGAGCCATGTTGCGAGACTACCTCGTCCATGTTCATGTGGTTTCCCATCACAGGCTTCTCAGCGGTAAGAGAACCTTCACCCGTTGGCAACTCTGGTAGTTTTAGCCCTACTTGTTCTTGTTCCAGTCCTTGCTCTGGTAGCTTTGGTGCGACTAGAACTTGCTGGTCTAGAAAACGTCCTTCTGCGGCAATAGGTTCTGGAATTTCCCTCTCAAGCCTCGTCTTTACCTCCCCAAGGTCTGGTGGCTTGAATAGAATGTCCTCAAGCTGCCCAGTGGACTGTCTTGTTTCCGGGGGCTCCACGTACTCTGTTCCTGTTTTTGCAGAGACTAGAGGTTGAAGCTTCGGTTTGACATCTTCGGCCGCCACAGCAACATCTGGGTTAGCAGCAAGTGGAACAAAAGCGGCTGCTAGCGAGAAGAGGCTTGGTTCCATCTCTACCTGCTTCTTTTGCTCCGGTAGAACCTCTTCTGTTTCTCGCGCCCTTGGTGATTCCTGTGGCTCCTTACCCTCCTTTAGATACCTGGTTAGCACCTCCCCGAAGTCCGTAGGCCGCACAGCCCCCTGTTCTTGTGGCAAAGCCACATCCCTTGGAGCCTCAACACTACTTAGAGCCATTTGAGCTACTACAAATGGTCCGATTATTATCACCTCCTTTCAATGGATATTCCATCTATTTACTGGCCTGCCCGAGTTGCTCACTAAGGGCCACAGCCAGATTAGTTGGCAATTCTACGAGAATACTAGCTGCATCCTGCATGTCCATGCTCAAAAGGACATCCAAAACCAGCTTTTGATCGAGTTTCTCCAGGATCTGGGCTGCATCTGCTGCAGTCATCTCCGTGTAGAGGGAGGCTAGGGTTTGAATATTTCGATGCTGTTCCTGTTCTCGCTGTAGCCGAGCGAATGCCTCATTGATACTGGCCTCTCGAGCATCGAGTTGCACAGCCCTTTGGTCTAGTTGCTGCTGGTCTGTCCGCAATTTTGCCTCTCGGGCGTCTAGCTCCGCCATTTGACGCTGCAATTCCTCCTGTTGAACCGCGACCCAACTCTCAGCGTCCTGACCAACGGCATAGACTTTGAGGTGCGGCTCAATCCATCCCACCTTCATACCTAAATCCCAAAAAAGGGCAGGTCCATCAATCACGCCAGTAAAGGCGAATATACCGAAGGCGACTGACATTGCTACAAGGAGAAGTATAATCACCAAAACCCATTTGCGCACAAGAGTACCTCCCTAACCAAGTAAGTGCGAACGCATATCATCTAAGACTTGTTGTTCTTTTCGTTGCTCTTCTTTCACAAAGGAGGCGTATTGTTTGTCGCGCAAAGTGAGCACTTTCTTGGTTTCCTTTCTTGCCCTCAACCACGCCTCTTTTGCTTCACTCGTTATTCGTTCTTGTTCCATAAGCCTTGAAACCTGCCGTTCAATTCTCAACTTCAAAACATTGAGAAATGAATACATGGCCTGTCGCATTTCGATGTCAGATTGCTGATATCCAAAGTCTTTAATTTCTTGTTCCTGTTCTTCAAGGTGAGCAAGCTTGAGCCTTTCCTCTCTTGCTAAACGCTCTTGTAGTGCCCATTCATTCTTGGCCCGTTCTTCGAGAATTTCCCGCACACTCAAGACTTTTTCAAGTCGGAATTTAAAGGCTACCATGTACCCAGCTCCCATCATTCATTGCTCAAGACCTGCTCCAATCGGGCTAAAGTGTCAGACCATGCAGACGCCTCAGTTACCTCTTGTCGCAAAAACGCTGTGATACCCGGATGAAGGCCAATAGCTGCGTCAATCTGTGGGCTAGAACCTGGCGCATAAGCCCCAATGTTGATCAGGTCCTCTGCATCGGCATACGTAGCCATGGAGGCCCTGATCTGCCCAGCTAAAGTCTGGTGCTCCTTGCTTGAGACCTCAGTCATAAGCCGGCTTACACTAGCGAGAACATCAATAGCGGGATAATGATTCTTTTCGGCCAAGGCCCGGCTCAGTACGATGTGCCCATCAAGGATTCCCCGCACTGTATCACTAACAGGCTCGTTGAAATCATCACCCTCAACCAACACCGTGTAAAAAGCAGTAATCGTCCCCACTCGTCCTGGACCTGTCCTTTCCAAAATACGAGGCAGAAGAGCGAAAACCGATGGGGTATAGCCGCGGGTTGCAGGGGGTTCGCCAGTAGCTAGACCCACTTCCCTTTGTGCAAGTGCCAGTCTTGTGACGGAGTCCATGACAAAAAGTACGTCTCGACCACGATCGCGGAAATACTCCGCAATCGTGGTGGCAACCATGGCCCCCTTTATGCGCACTAGGGCAGGTTGGTCAGAAGTGGCAACCACTACAACTGAACGAGCCATACCTTCTGGACCAAGATCCCTTTCTAGAAACTCCCGAACCTCCCGACCACGCTCTCCAATTAAGGCAATCACATTCACATCAGCCTCTGTGTTGCGGGCCATCATACCTAAGAGTGTGCTTTTTCCCACGCCACTCCCTGCAAAGACACCGATTCTCTGTCCTCTACCGCAGGTCAACAGTCCATCTATCGCTCGCACTCCCACCGAGAGAGGCGATTTAATGCGTTGTCGCTCTAAGGGCTTTGGAATCTTTCCCTGTACGGAGAGTTGTTTCGCGGCCGGCACATGGCCTTTTCCATCCATGGGGCGTCCTAATCCATCGAGGACCCGGCCTAACAGCCCATCACTGACAGAGACTGTTAAAGGAGAGCCTGTGGCCATAACCAAGCTTCCAGGACCCACCCCAGTCAACTCCGAAAGGGGCATTAAGAGCACCTTCTGATCTCTGAAGCCAACCACCTCTGCGGGAATTCCTCTTCCGCGGCGAGGTTGAATCAAACAGAGATCACCGATATTTGTGGTAGGACCCATGGACTCGATTGTAAGTCCCACTACCTGGCTGACCCGCCCACTGTGGATGGTATCATCCAATTGTGCTAAATGTCGCTCATAATGCGCCACCCTGGGCGTTAACTCGTCAGTGTTTCTCATCGTACAGCACTTCCATTAAACTCTTGCCTAGTTTGCCAAGTCTTTGCTCAAGACGGGCATCAATGAGTCCATTCTCGGACTCAATCAGACATCCACCTTGGCTTAGACCTGGATCCTGCTGAAAAATCACTTTCGTTCTCGTTGTAACATGCAATCTGTCTTCCTGTTCTTTGATTAAAGAATAATCTATGGGATTCACGTACACGACAATCTCGTGAACTGTCCCTAGGGATTGCAGTGCATCGTTGATCATAGGTTCAAGCCAGGAAATATCGTCAGCAATAGTCTTCCTCACTATTTTATCGGCAAGAAGGAGGCTGAGCTTTAGAACGTCCTCTTCAAGAGCAGCTAGACCACTTGCTCGCAAGCGGACTCCTTCCTCCACAGTGTTTTGAAATAACTCCAGCAAGCCCTGGGCTTCTTGGAGCGCCTTTTCTTGCCCATCGACCAAACCTTCTTCGTAGCCCTGGGCATAGCCCTCTTCCTTGGTCTTAAGACGGAGTGTCTCCAATTCCTCCTCGACCTTATATAAGCGGAGCTGGGCTTCTTCTTCAGCCTGCCGAACAATGTCCTCCGCTTGGCGCTTAGCATCTCCGATTAGATTTGAGCCGTCGAGGATGGTGCCTCCAGAGGGGCTTGGGCTATTCCCCTCTACAGAGATGGCAGGAATCACGGTATCGGTATCGTCTGTCACCAAAACCTTCAAATCCGCAGCCTTAATGATTCTAGACAATCACCTCGTCCTCCCCTCCTCGCGCGATAATAATCTCACCGGTGTCTTCCAGACGACGAATCGTGGCAACGATCTTCTGCTGCGTTTCTTCAATATCGCGCAAACGAGCGGGTCCCATAAATTCAATGTCTTCCCGCAACATCTCAGCAGCACGCTTGGACATATTCTTAAATATCCGGGATGAGACTTCTTCACTAGCAGTTTTCAGCGCTAAAGCCAGGTCTTTAGAATCCACCTCGCGCAGAACCTTCTGAATAGAACGGTCATCAAGAATAATGATGTCTTCAAAGACAAACATCCGCTTGCGAATCTCTTCCGCAAGCTCCGGTTCTTCCTGTTCAAGGGAATCAATGATGGTCTTTTCTGTGGAGCGGTCGACCATATTTAGAATATCTACGGCGGCTTCAATTCCTCCAGCGATCGTGTAATCATCCACAACAAAGGCAGAGAGTCTTTGTTCTAGAGTGTTTTCAATTTCCTGCAGAACCTCTGGTGTGGTACGATCGAGTTTAGCCAAGCGCCGCGCCACATTCACTTGGAGCTCCGGACTTAAGGAAGACAATATCAAACCAGCCTGCTCGGGATGGAGGTACGCCAAGATAAGTGCAATGGTTTGGGGATGCTCATTTTGGATAAAGTTCAATAACTGACCGGGGTCGGTCTTGCGGGCAAAATCAAAGGGGCGCACCTGCAACGATGCGGTCAGCCGGTTGATAATATCATCGGCTTTGGCTGCACCTAAGGCCTTTTCCAGGAGTTCTCTGGCATATTCGATACCACCGTGTTCAAGGTATTCCCGAGCCACCACAAGTTCATGGAACTCTTCCAGCACAGAGTCTCTTTGGTCTGGCTGAACCCTTTTCAAACTTGCTATTTCCAGAGTTAGGTCTTCAATTTCTTCCTCCTTGAGATGCTTAAAGACCAGGGACGAAATCTCTGGGCGTAAACTAACCAAGAGTATTGCTGCTTTTTGTTTCCCGCTCATTTTTCGAGCCCTCATCACCAGACCCCCTAATCGTCAACCAGCCACGTTCTCATTAATGATGCCACCTCTTCAGGCTTTTCCTCTGCGAGCTTCTCGATCTGCTTGCGCATCGTCTGACGCTCGCGTTCTTCTGGAGTGAGCTCCCGCTCGGGCAATTCGTCACCTACGATAATATCCAAACCCGCTGCCAAGGGCACTTCCTCTGGCACGGGACTTTTCTTGCGAAAAACCAGAAACAATAAAGCCACGAGGAGTAAAATTCCAAGGGCAATCACCCAGTACAAAGGAACCCCTGCGGAGACTTCCAGTGGAGGAAGATCCCCCACAAAGGGATTTACTTCAAAGGGGACACTGGCCACATAAACGCTATCTCCCCGATCCACTCGTAAACCGGTTGCTCGAATTACAGACTCTTCTATCGAAGCGAGTTGCGTTGGATTTAAATCCCCATTAACCCAGACGGACACAGCCAAGTTCGTAACCTGTCCTGGCAGTGTTGTGGTCCATGTTTCGGTTCGGTTAAGTTCATAGTTTGTCGTAGCCTCACTGCGTTCCCACTCGGTGGTACCGCCTCCCTGTTCTAGGAAGACATAGCCAGGCACATTGGAATCAACACCGGGCACGCCCCCAGCACCCGTGGAGGTTCCGGTATAGGATTCTTGTAAGCTTTGGGTACTGCGCACTAATCCTTCGCCTCGATTGATAGGTGAAAACGTCTCGTTGTACTGCTCCAAATGGGAAAAGTCTAAAACCGCATTAACCCGAGCTACAACGTTGCCGAAACCATAAATTCGTTCTAACATGGCAACGACACTGTTTTCCAACTGCTGTTCATAGAGCCATTGCATCTCAAAACGATCTGACACATGGCCGCCAAGATTCATCATGGATGGCGAGTTTAAGACCGTTCCTCGCGAATCTACAATGGTCACATTTTCAGGAGACAGACCTTCCACGCTGGTGGCTACTAAATTGGCTATGGCTCTCACCTGCCCTGCCGAGAGCTGTGCACCTGGATTTAGCTGCAAGAGGACAGAGGCCGTTGCGTTTTGGCTTTCCTGGACAAATAAGGACCGTTTAGGAAGAACAATATGTATACGGGCATCGGCCACTTCGTTAATTTGCCTTATGGTACGGGTTAACTCTCCCTGCAAGGCCCATTGATACCGCAATTGACGATCAGCCTCTGTTTCGCCGAGCCTTGTAGTATTGAAGATTTCAAACCCCACAACGCCCCCCGTGGGCAGGCCCGAGGTAGCCAGAGCAATTCTGGCCTCAAAGACTTCCTCTTCGGGAACCAAGACAGTACTGCCACCCTCTGTGAGTCTATAGGATGTTCCTCGTTCTTGTAGAGCAGACACAACCGCTCCTGCGTCTTCAACTCCTAGGCCTGAGAAGAGAACCTGGTATTCCGTGCGGGAGAATAACCCCAAAAGGACCAACGATAGAAAAACACCTAGGACAAACACGCCAACGCCAAATTGCATCGGACGTGACAATTTACCCCAGGTCTCTTTGATTGACTCGAGAATACTATTCATAATACACCCACCTAGCTAAACTTGCATGCGCATTATTTCCTGATACGCTTCTAGAAGCTTTGTCCGAATTGTCATCGTAAGCTGAAGGGCGAGGTTCGCCTTTTCTGCCATAATCATGGCATCATGAAACTCGATATCACCCGTGAGCAGCCGGGAAAAGGCCACATCACCTTGATGCTGCAGGGCGTTTACATCGTTTAGCGCTTCCCGCAAGTGACTTTGAAAATCGTTTCCTGCTTGAACTGGTTGTCCGAGTTTAGCCCTATTTACAGTCGATGGAATGTCAAAATGTACCTTCACGAAAATCCTCCTCTTCCGTCGCGAGAGGCTTAACGACCAATTTCCAGGGCACGTTGGGCCATAGATTTCGCAGAATTCAACGCTGTAATATTGGCTTCGTAAGCCCGCGATGCAGTAATCAAGTCCACCATCTCTTTTACCACGTGAACATTGGGCATTTCTACATAACCGTCCGCGTTGGCATCAGGATGCTGGGGGTCATAAACCAACCGGGGTGGCGATGGATCGCTCACAACCCCCACTACTTGAACGCCTTGACCTTGTGAACCACCCTGCATAGGATTTCTGGCACCATGTAGGGATTGATCGAAGATCGGGGCGAAGACAGGTACCTGACGGCGGTAGGGTCCGCCCTCTGCCGAACGCGTTGTATTGGCATTGGCCAAGTTGTTGGCAATCGTGTCCATCCGCAAACGTTCAGCGGTTAGACCCGAAGCAGAAATCCGAAACGACTTAAAGACACTCATAACCTACCTCCTCCCTTCTCCAATCACCGTACGGAGCTGTGCGAGTTTACGACTGACAGCGTCCGTCAAAGACTCATAGTAGAGCTGATTTTCCTGAAGCAATACTTGCTCTCGATCAGGATCCACATTGTTTCCGTCGTTACGCATTGTAGTGGAGTTGTCTTGAACAACGGAAAAAGGTTGTACGCCCGTCCTCGCAGACCCTTGTAGATGCCTGACATTGGTCCTAGATAAACTCGGGTTTTGCACCCTAGATAATTCTCGGGAAAATGATGTGTCCATCGTAACATCAGAACGTTTAAACCCTGGCGTATTGTAGTTAGCCATATTGTTACTGAGGACGGTATGGCGTAACGATGCTTTGCTCAAGCCAGTACCCAGTTTGTCAACGAGCTTAAACATTAAAGCGTCCCTCCTTACCCACTTGGTCTCAATAGAAAAAAATACCATTCGTTAGATTTCTACAAAACCAAAAAAAATCCTGCTAAATTCGTCGTAGTAGCACAAAAGGGGAGAGTTAAGAATCCTCCTCGCCCCCTAGTATCGTTATATTCGCAATAAGTACTGTCGTTCCTTCAAGTTTTGTTGTTTTTCCCGAAAAATCTCGAAATGTCACAAAATGTAACGAGTGAGGTCCTGATTGTGTGCCAACTCTCCGAGTTTATCCAGTACAAACTGAGCATCTACAGTCACCCTTGTTCCCGTAGGTGTTTCAAAACTTACATCCTCTAGTAAACGCTCCAAAATCGTGTGTAACCTTCTGGCTCCTATATTCTCAGTACTTCGGTTCACGTCTTCAGCGATTTTCGCGATCTCAAAGACACCTTCATTCGTGAACTCTAGTTCTACCCCTTCGGTCCCCAAAAGCGCAGTGTATTGTTTTGTAAGAGAATTATGAGGTTCCGTCAAGATGCGAGCAAAATCCTTAGCGCGTAGGCTTTCCAGGTTAACCCGAATAGGAAAGCGCCCCTGCAATTCGGGGATAAGATCTGCAGGTTTCGAAACATGAAAGGCACCAGCGGCAATGAAAAGAATGTAATCCGTCCTGACCGGACCTGCTTTGGTGATTACTGTACTCCCTTCGATAATGGGAAGTATATCGCGCTGAACACCTTCGCGAGAAACGTCAGGACCTCCATGCTTCTCCGAACCGGCGATCTTATCGATTTCATCGATAAAGACTATCCCAAGTTCTTCCACCAAAGCGACAGTCTCCACCGCGATGGCTTCCATGTCTAGGAGCTTGGTCGCTTCTTCCTGCAGCAGTATACCCCGTGCTTCCCTCACGGTAACGGTGCGTTTTTGGGTTTTCTTCGGCAGAAGATCTCCTAGCATTTCGCGGAAATTCGCGCCCAAATCATCTATGCCCGAACCGGACATCAGATCCAAAGACGAAGATGGCGGCTTTTCAACCACTACCTCCACCACTCTGTCCTCGAGCTCACCTAAGCGCAGGAGTTCCCTGACTTGTGCACGCTCCTTTTTCAACTGTTGGTCATCTTCTTTGCCTGGCTTAGGGGCTGTAGGCTGTTGACCTAACCCCCAGAGCAAGTCCATGGGGTTTAGGTGACTTGCGGGAGGCGGCCCTGGTGCAAGTAACTCCAGTAGGCGTTCTTCCACAAATTGCTCCGCCTTCTGTTCCACGTTTTTTATCTCTTCCGCCTTCACCATCCGCATGGCCACATCCACAAGTTCTCGAATGATAGAATCCACATCTCGGCCCACATAACCCACTTCTGTGAACTTCGTCGCTTCGATTTTCACAAAAGGAGAATTAGCTAGGCGGGCGAGCCTTCTTGCAATCTCGGTTTTTCCCACACCTGTAGGTCCAATCATCAAGATGTTCTTGGGTAAGATCTCATCCCGAATCTCTTGAGGTAGTTGTTGACGGCGGTAGCGATTACGCATGGCAATAGCTACCGCGCGCTTGGCTTCATCTTGCCCAATAATGTAGCGATCGAGTTCTGCGACTATCTCACTTGGTGTCAGTACCATACTATCGCCCCTTAATCTCTATGGCAATTCCACAATCGAAATGCGATTATTTGTAAACACACAGATCTCAGAGGTGATGCGGAGTGCCTCAAGAGCGATCTCCCTAGCGCTCAAATTGGAGTGTTTGAGGAGGGCGAGACCTGCAGCCATAGCATACGAACCCCCTGAACCAATGGCCAGAATTCCCTCATCGGGCTCAATAATGTCACCGGAACCAGAAATGACAAGTGTCGTCTCACGATCCGCAACGAGCAACAAGGCTTCGAGTTTCCGCAGATAGCGATCGGAGCGCCACTCTTGGCCCATTTCTACCGCCGCCCGCACCAACTGGTTGGAATGATCTTTTAGTTTCCTTTCAAACATCTCAAAAAGTGTTATGGCGTCAGCAGCCGATCCTGCAAAGCCCGCAAGAATCCTGCCATCAGACAGGGTCCGAACCTTCGTGGCACCATGCTTGATCACTGTTTTTTCTCCCAATGTGACTTGTCCGTCACCTGCTAAGGCCACTTGGCCGGATCTACGTACCGCAACAATCGTAGTAGAACGAATACCCACGGGGACCTCCCCTTTCTTATGCTCGCGGATGAGCTTTGTTATAGACGGATTTTAAGTGACCCATAGTCACCTTTGTGTAAACTTGGGTCGTTGAGAGGCTAGAATGACCTAAAAGTTCCTGAATGGACCGCAAGTCTGCGCCATTGTCCAGGAGATGTGTGGCAAAGGTGTGCCGGAAAACGTGGGGTGAAATATTCTTATGGATCTGCAGATGCCGGCTGCACTCGTCTAGAACATATTGTACTCCCCTCGAGGTCAATCGATGACCTCGGGCATTGAGAAACAAGGCGTTTTCTTGCTTGCCCCCAAGTAGTTCTAGGCGATAACGTCCTAGGTACGTGTTTAGACTATCCAGAGCATATTCACCGACGGGCACAATCCTCTCCTTACGACCCTTGCCCATCACCCTAATATACTGGTTTCTAGCATCAATATCTTGGACATTTAGTCCCACCAATTCTGCCACGCGAATTCCCGTAGCATAGAGTAGTTCGAACATGGTGCGATTACGCCCCTGGAGAGATTCGGATTTCCCGGGCATGTTCCCTTGGAGATAGCAGGCGATCTCCTCCATGCTCATCACCTCGGGTATGGCTTTTTTTTGTTTCGGCGTCTTGATGCTGATGGCGAAATCTTCTTTTACGAGACCCTCCCTAAAAAGAAAGCGGCTAAACCCACGAATGCTTGCAAGTCTCCTAGCCAGAGTGGAACGTGCACATCCCTCTCGGGTTAAAAAGGCTAGGTACTCTCTGACTAGGTACTTATCTACTGCGCTTAAGCTCTGTGACTTCCCCAACAGATCGAGTTGCTCTAGGGTAAAGGTCAAAAAATCACGAAGATCACGCTCATAAGCAAGGAGAGTGGCTGGGGAGAGATTCCGCCCTATCCGCAGATAATCAAGATAACGTTTCAGCTCCTCCATGGCTACACCTCCTCACAGCTCAGACCAAAAGGTACCCAGAGTGTTAAGGGCCCTCTGGGCATAGGCAAGTTTACGCTCTTTCTTGCCACGGACTGGAGGATCGAGAGTAGGCAAAATCCCGAAGTTAGCATTCATAGGCTGAAAGTGCTTTGGATCAGCTGTGGCAATGTAATGGGCTAGGCTTCCGAGCATTGTCTCAAGGGGCAAGACTAGAGGTTCTTGCCCATGTAGAAAGCGCGCTGCATTGACACCTGCCAAAAGGCCCGAAGCAGCGCTTTCCACATATCCTTCTACACCAGTGAGTTGGCCGGCGATAAAGATCCTCTGAACATCTTTACACTGAAAGCTATGGCTTAAAACCTCAGGTGAATTAATGAATGTATTGCGGTGCATGACCCCATAACGGACGAATTCTGCATCCCTTAAGGCAGGAATGAGCTGAAATACTCTCTTCTGTTCACCCCATTTGAGCCGGGTTTGACAGCCTACCAAGTTCAAAAGGCTGGCTTCGGTATTTTCCAGGCGTAACTGTAAGACGGCGTAGGGACGCTTCTCATCTGCACCGGTTAGCCCAACGGGTCTGAAAGGCCCATAGCGGAGTGCATCTCTACCTCTCTTGGCCATGACCTCCAGAGGCATACAACCTTCGAAGACGCTTAAGTCCTCCTCACCCAAATCACCATCATGGAGGGGGGCTTCTTCTGCTGTAACCAGAGCGTGCACAAACTCTTCATACTCTTCCTTGCTTAGCGGGCAGTTGAAATAATCGGCCGTTCCCTTGCCATACCTAGCAGCCCAAAAACCCTTTTCATAATTGATGCTCTCCCCAAGCACTATGGGCGCAGCTGCATCGAAAAAATACAGATTATCACTCTGGGTTACATTTTGCAGCACGCCGGCGAACGCAGGGCTTGTGAGGGGACCAGTAGCGATCACTACAACACCACTTGGGATTTCCACACACTCCTCGTTTACAACTTCGACCAAAGGGTGTGCCATGAGACGCTTCGTGACTTCGGAAGCGAAAAGGCCTCTATCTACAGCGAGGGCTCCCCCCGCGGGAACCTGTGTCTCTTTGGCCACACGAAGTATCAAAGAATCCATCACTTCAAGCTCTTTTTTTAAAAGACCACCTGCAGCGCTCTCTAGATTGGAACCAAGGGAATTTGAGCATACAAGTTCTGCAAAGTGCCCGGTTTCATGGGCAGGGGTTGTGACTTGGGGCCGCATCTCCATGAGGCGCACAGACACACCACGCTCCGCGAGCTGCCAAGCAGCTTCACTGCCGGCTAAGCCCGCGCCGATTACCGATACGACGGTCACTTTTCGTCACCTCCAGGGCACTCCTTATTACTACACATAGGATCCGCCCCTTCCTTGCGAACTGTCAAGTTCTTCCCGCAATGGGGACATAGCTCAGAAACAGGACGCTGCCACGAAGTATAGGTGCAATCGGGATAATTGCTGCAGCCGTAGAAGTAACGACCCCGGCGGGAACGCCTTCTCACGAGCTGCCCACCTTCACGTCCTTCCTCTTTGCACAGAGAACACTCGATTCCGATTTCGTCTAAGATGGCTTTGGTGTTCTTACATTCTGGATAACCCGGGCAAGCCAGGAACTTGCCATATCTGCCCAGCTTGTAAACCATGTTTCGTCCGCATTTCTCACAAAGTACATCGCTGACTTCATCTTGAATCTCAATACGTTCGAGCTCATCATGGGCTTTCTTCAGATCCTCCGCAAAGGGCCCATAAAAAGCCCCTATGACATCTTGCCACACCATATGGCCTTCCTCAATACCATCGAGTTCTTCTTCTAATCCCGCCGTGAACTTAAGATCTAGCAACCTCGGGAAGCTCTCGGCCAATAAGTCCGTAACAATAACACCCAGTTCTGTCGGGCGAAAACGCTTCTCTTCCCGATACACATAACCCCGGGCAACGATCGTGTCAATAATGGGAGCATAGGTACTCGGCCTGCCAATTCCCTCTTCTTCCAAGGTCTTAACCAGCATGGCCTCGGTGAAGCGGGCCGGTGGTTGGGTAAAATGTTGCACTAGATCGAGCCTTTGGAGCAGGACATGCTCATCCACCTTTAGATCAGGCAAGAGAAGGTCCTTACTATCATCTTTTTGCGAGGAGGAGTCACTGCCCTCCTGATAAATCTTCAAAAATCCAGGGAATTTTAATTGGGAACCAGTGGCTCTGAAGAGATAATCCTGTACGCTTAAGTCCACACTCATGGCATCAAAAACAGCCGAGCTCATCTGGCTGGCAACAAAGCGCTCCCAGATCAACTTATATAAGCGCATTTGATCCCTGGAGAGATATTGCTTAATCTCGGAGGGTGTGCGTATGGCAGATGTGGGCCTAATCGCTTCATGGGCCTCTTGAGCACCCTTCTTCGAGGCGTACTGCCGAGGCTTTCCGGGAACGTATGTAGGACCATGGGTTTCTTGGATATAACTGCGAACTTCCTCCACAGCTTCCGAAGAAATGCGGGTAGCATCTGTCCGCATATATGTGATCAAGCCTAGAGTGCCAAGTTTGCCCATGGGCAAGCCCTCATACAATTGTTGGGCTAAGCGCATGGTTTTCTTAGCGGGGAAACCTAGTTTACGGGCTGCCTCTTGCTGCATGGTACTGGTTGTAAAAGGCGGAGCCGGGTGGCGACGACGTTCCTTTTTTGTAACGTCAGTAACATTCCAGGTCTGTCCAGTGACATCCCTTTCAACCTGTTTTGCCGCGTCTTCATTGGGCAACTCAAGCTTTTTTCCAGCCTTGCTATGGAGCTTTGCTTCAAATTCTTCTCCTCGCCCTGTCTGGAGAGTGGCTGTTACGCTCCAATATTCGTCTTCCACAAAAGCTTCGATCTCACGCTCACGATCTACAATCAGTTTAACCGCCACAGATTGCACTCGACCGGCACTCAAGCCTGGTTTTACCTTCGCCCATAGAAGGGGAGAAAGTTCGTAGCCCACAATTCGGTCCACAACGCGGCGCGCCTGTTGGGCATCTACCAAAGGTTGGGCGATGCTTCGGGGCTTTTTGATAGATTGCCTCACAGCATCCTTGGTGATCTCCCGAAAATCAATCCGGCACTTATCCTCATTGACTTTGAGGGCGGAGGCTAAATGCCAGGCTATAGCCTCCCCTTCGCGATCAGGGTCCGTTGCCAGCAAAACGCGGTCTGCCTTTTTCGCCGCCTCCCGCAATTCTTTTAGGACAGGTCCCTTGCCCCTAATGGTGATGTAGTGGGGTTCAAAGTTGTTCTCCACATCAATCCCAAATTTGCTGCGCGGTAAATCCCGCACATGTCCAAGGGACGCTTTTACGTTATAGTTCTTACCCAAAAAGCCCTTGATGGTCAGGGCCTTAGCAGGGGATTCAACAATAATTAGCGTAGCCAAACAAGCACCTCCGTGGATCTTAACACTCAATGAATAGATTTCGAATCGAGGGGTCCTAAGACGGCCGCCCGATCGGGGTCCTCCACAATGCTCTCCAAGATTCCTCGGACTTCCTCCACATCGGCATAACCCTGTGCTTGTGCAAAAAGCACAGCCAATGCCTGTTCCATCTCAGAAGGGACAATTGCCTCGGTGTACAGGGCAGAGAGAAGAAACTCCCTGGCTTCCCTTGATAGGAATGCCTGTTCCCACAGGTTAAAGACTCTTGTTTTTGGCTTGTTGTCCACATCGTCTAATGTTAAAATGGATACCTGAAAATCCAAGGCTAAGGATTCCAGAAAACCCATGAAATCCTGGGAGGATAAACCTAGACTCATGAGGATCTCCTCAAATTTATCATCTGGATTAAGTATTTTCAAAGCCATGACCATACGTTTTATCTTGTTCTCATTCACAACAATCTCTCATTTCCTGCCAGAATTACCCCCATTATAGTGGCTTTGCAGATATTATGCAAGTAAAGGCCCAAAACCTGCTTTAAATACCGGAACCTCTTTGGAGCTGAAACAAAGAGATTTCAGCTAGGACTTCTTGAATCGGTCGGTCAAGGGCGGCCGCAATCGCATTGGCGTGTAACCCTGCTTCAAATAGTTCCTCTAGGGATGAACGAGACGTTATCCCCTCACTGAGGGGGCCCGCGACGGCTTCGGTGCTGTCAAGCAAATCCGCTGGCTCACTTACTAAAGCAGCTCCTTGTTTAATGAGCCTGTGGGTTCCCTGCCTCAGGGGATCGCTGATTTCACCCGGGATGGCCCAGACATCCAACCCCATCTCTAAAGCCCAATCCGCCGTGTGAATCGCACCAGATTTGGCTCCCGCCTGCACCACCAGCACACCGCGGGAGCAACCTGCAATCACGCGGTTACGCCTGGGGAAGTTCCCAGGAACAGTCGAGCAGTGACTAGAAAACTCCGTGATGAGAGCACCCTGTTCCGCTATCTTCTTTGCCAAAACCCTATGTTCACTTGGGTATAGATTGCCAAGGTTCGAACCTAAAACCGCCACAGCGTCCCCGCCCATCTGGACCACTTGCTCATGGGCGAAGTAGTCGATACCCCGAGCCAACCCACTGACCACTGGAATGCCCTTGGAGGCTAAATATGCACTAAACTGCCTGGCCTGTGCAATGCCAACTCTGGAGGGTTTTCGTGTCCCCACCACAGCAATTCCCGGTTTCTCCGGTAACTTGCCAAGGACGTATAAAACTGGCGGAGGAACCACCAATCGTCTCAAATACGTAGGATACTCCTGATCGGAGAGGGTGATAATCTGTGCCCCTAAGCCCCTGGCCCAAGCCTCCTCATCCCTTGGTGAAAGGTTCGGACGCAGAGCACAAAAGCGATCCGCGGTCTTGGGTCCGATTCCTTCCACTTTCATTAAATCTTCTCTACGTGCATTCCAGGCTGCCTCTAAGGAACCAAAATGATTTCTTATGGCCACAAGCCGTCTGCCTCCAATACCAGGAACCATGTTAAAGGCGATCAGATACTGCCGCGAACTCCATTTCACTTATTCTTTCCCCCTGTCAATCATCGTCATGAATGGGATGCTCCACAAGACTGTCTAAAATTGCCTGTAATTCCTCCTCCCACTTTAGCTGATAAATCCGTAGATCCAAGGCACTAACGATTGCTCCGCCAAGGCAATTTGTGCAGATGATACCATACATGTCCCCCTTACTTGTCTTAATGGTATGGGGGGTATCTACATCGCAAACGGGGCAATGGAAGATCCGTGTAACGCCTACATCAAAAGGCATGAGCGCCCTCCTCATTGTTTTCTCTTAGCATGCCGAGGAAGGGCAAGTTCTATGTTTAGGAGGATTTGCTCGACTTATGTCAAATATATCAATATTCTGAGTATTATGTCAAGGGGGATTGTGTAATGATCTTAGTTCAAAGTGGAGTTGTGGCCGGTATCGAAGGATTTCCGATTGATGTAGAAGTAGATGTTCGTCCCGGCCTTCCTGGATTCGAAATTGTTGGTCTCCCCAGCAAGACGGTGCGAGAAAGCCGTGAACGGGTACGTTCTGCTCTGCGCAATTCGGGATTCAAATTTCCTGCACAAAAAGTCATCGTCAATCTAGCGCCCGCCCATTATCCGAAGGATGGAGCGCTCTTTGATCTACCTATTGCTCTGGGAATTCTGGCCCATCAGGGGGTGCTTCCTCCCCAGGTGTTCAAAAATGCAATGTTCGCCGGAGAGCTCTCTTTGAGCGGCACGCTCAAGCGCATTAGCGGCGTTCTCAGTCTAGCAAAACTCGCCTCCCAGCGCAATTGGCAGATCATTTTACCCCGAGAAAACGAGGTTGAAGCCGCTTTAATCCCGGGAAAGCACTATTTGTTAGCCTCTTCTCTCCACAACGTCTTGGACCTTGTGACGGGTAGAATCCCACCGCAAAAGTGTTCGCCAGGCAAACGCATTGTAAGGAAGGCTTTTCAGGGCGCGGAGATTAAGGGACAAGCCCAGGCCAAGAGGGCTCTGGAAATCGCAGCACATGGCCGTCATCACATTATGCTCCTCGGACCACCGGGCGTAGGGAAGACCCTCTTGGCCAAGACGGCTCGATATCTCCTTCCCCCGCCAACGCATGAGGAAATCTTAGTCATCAATAAGGTATATGAGGCTGCAGGTCTCATGGACAGCCGTTCTCCCCTTCTAACCGAACGGCCCTTTCGTGTTCCCCATCACAGCATCTCACAGGCAGCTTTGGTGGGTTCCAGAAGCGGACGGCCTGGCGAGATCACCCTCGCACACTCAGGTGTCTTATTGCTCGATGAGTTTCCAGAGTTTAACCAAGGGGCCCTGCAGGGACTTCGGGAGCCCCTCGATCATAAAGAAGTCCAGATCTCTAGGGCGGAGCACACTCTGACCTATCCAGCAGATTTTTGGATGATCGCCACCGCGAATCCTTGTCCCTGTGGGTATCTAGGCAGCGAAGTCCGCCTGTGCACTTGCAACAGCAGGGATGTAAACAGATATCGCCGCAAACTACGGGGGCCACTGTTGGACCGTTTTGAAGTTTTCGCCTACCTTAGCCCCCTGTCCGAACAGGAGCTTCGCCAAAGAACAATCCCCTGGCCCCCAATACAAAGGGCCGAGGGACATAGACATCCAGAAGAAGCTCCTACAATGAGTGAAGACGCATTGGACTTCCTCCACCAAGTCCAAAAAAAGCTGGAACTCTCTGTACGGGGTTTTGAGAATACGCGAAGACTATCTAGGACGATTGCCCGTCTTGATGGCGCGAGCATCATAAGGCAGACGCATATGGCCGAAGCCCTGCAATATCGCTTCGAAAGCCACAACCAAGTATTGACCTGATTAAGCCTCCCAGGCTAGGTCTTCTTTAGCCACCTTCAGAACAACAGACGTTCCCGTATTGTTAATTCCCGGAATCTCTCTGAGCCTATCCACTAGGAAGGTCAAGAGCTCATCATTGCTGGATACCACAACTTCGATCACTAGGTCATAGTTCCCGGTAGACAATGCCACATAACGAACTTCTGTGAGGGTACTTAACTCACTGGCAATCGGTTGGAGTTTCCCCCGATCTACCTTAAGGCCAACAATGGCCACCGTTTGAAGTCCTACCTTGAAGGGGTTGGCAATGCCAACGATTTTCAGCAGGCCCTCATCCATCAACTTACCGACACGGCGCCGCACCGTCCCCTCGGCCAAGCCCAATTCATGGGCTATGGTCAAAAAAGGCATGCGTCCATCTTGCTGCAACAAACGAATGATATCTCGATCGAATTGATCTAAAACAAATCCACTCATCCTTGTACACCGTCCTTTTCCTTGTAATGGCTAAATGGTGCCCAGTCGTAGATTTGTTTGTGAATCTGCAGGACAATAGAGGTCTCTGTACTGACAATACCCTCAATATTGGCCAATTGCTCATTGAGCAAAGTCACAAGTTTGGTCCGATTTGGCAAGACAACCATAGCTACCAGATCATGGCCACCAGTGGTCACCACAAGATAGCGCACAGCATCGAGCCCTTGCAGTGCTTCAATCACAGAATCCATATAATGACGATCGACCTTAAACCAGATGAATGCCACAGTATCAAGGCCCATTTTCAAGGGATCCGTCACGCCCATCGTTTTCATCACACCATTCTCCTCCAAACGCTTGACGCGTTTGCGAATGGTGCCCTCCGAAACCCCTAAATAAGCGGCTAAGGTCACAAATGTCATTCTACCCTCTTGCTGTAAATACGCCAGTATTCTCTTATCCAAATCGTCTAAGACAAGTGGCTGCATAAACTCACCCTTCCGTACCTACTCATTCCATCGTTTTCGATATTAAATTCTACGAAAAAATTAGTATTCCTTGTGTATGTTAAAATTTTTCAACACAAAAAAGACTCGCTTTATACACATCTAGGCAAGTCTTTCTTGAAAAACACACTAGCGTTTCCGAATGAGATCTTGGAAAAACCGTTTGATACTGTCCCACATGACTTGATACCAACTTCCCCGGGCTACATCTTGCGCCGCTAGTAGAGGAACCTGTTTGGTCAGCTGCTCCTCTACATAAATGCTTAACACCCCAACTTGGCTGCCTTGTTCAACAGGCGCCTCCAGTTCCTTGGTCTGAATTCCCACACTCACACTCTTTTCAATACCCTTGGGAACCGTAATGATAGGTTCACTTATCCTCATACCCACTTGAGATTGTTTGCCCTTATACACCCTGGTTGTTTTGTCCTCTAAGAGTCTGGAAATGTTCACTAGGTCAAAATTTCTGTACCCATAATCAAGGAGAGTTGACATCTCCTGTTCCCTTCTGGACTCACTTTGAGCCCCTAGCACAACGCCAATAAGCCGTCTATTGTTCTGTACTGCAGTGCCTACCAGGTTAAATCCTGCTACTTGTAGATGACCCGTTTTTAGCCCATCTGCTCCTTCATAGGTTCGTAGTAGCCCGTTGCGGTTGGATTGAACAATGGGCGTATTACTGGAACGGGGTTGATATGAGAACGATAACTGTTTGTGATACTGAATAGCCTCAGGATGATCCTCCAGATAATGGCGGACTAATATCGCGATATCCTCGGCCGTAATCCTGTTTTCAGTGGATAGACCGTGAACATCCACAAATTGGAGATTCAAATTGAGGGACCTGGCTTTCTCATTCATGCGCCCAACATACACATCTTCGTTGCCGGCAAGTGCTTCCGCCAAAGCAACGCAGGCGTCATTACCAGAGACCACCGCGATACCCATTAGTAACTGTTCAATGGTCACTACTTCACCTGGTTCCAAAAACATCCTTGAGCCAGTCATACGCCAGGCCCGCTCACTCACTGTGGCTGCATCTTGCAGGCTGACGCGTCCTGCCTTGATGTCATCAAAGGCCACATACATGGTCATAATCTTAACAAGACTGGCAGGAACATGCGGTTCCCCGCCATTGTGGGAGTACAAAATCTGTCCAGATTCAAAATCCAAGAGCACCGCCGATCCTGCCTCGACTTCAAAAGGCAGTATTTGTTGAGCAAGGGTTATACCTGAAAAGGATAAAAGAAAAACCATAATAAGAATAAGGCCTATAGATTGACGTTTCATTCAAAAGCTCCCTTCACCCAGTTAAATCTATAACCAGCCCCACAGGGACTGATTCCGATCACATCAAAACGCACATAGGGCGCATCCTGGAAATAGCCCTGTAAATAGCCTTGAGCCACACGCTTAATTTTCTGTATTTTCCTCCCGGTCACTTGTTCTACGCTCGTACCCCAGCGCTCAGAGGTGCGGTACTTGACCTCAACGAAGACGAGAGTCTCGCCGTCTTTCATGATCAAGTCAATTTCGCCCATACGAAGCCGAAAATTCGCTTCCACAAATTGTAGACCTTGACCGAGCAAGTACTCCTTAGCGAGCTGTTCACCTAGGTTCATAGGCCACCAGCTAACCTAAAGGAGCCTCGATGCAGCGGACAACGACCATATTGCTTAATTATGTCGCGATGTTCCTTAGTAGCATATCCCTTATTCTGTCCAAAATTGTACAAGGGATAAATTTCGTCATAACCATCCATCAGTCGATCACGCTCCACCTTTGCCACGATGCTCGCGGCTGCGATGGAGATGGACAAATTGTCACCCCGAATAATGGCCTCTTGCGGCCATGGTAAATCTGGGATCTCTAACTGACCATCGACCAAGCAGAAGTCAGGCCCCTTTGGTAGTGCCTCTAAAGCTCTCTTCATGGCCAGAAACGTGGCCTGCAGAATGTTCAGCTCGTCGATTTCACCAACAGTTGCTAGTCCTACTCCCACAAGACAGGTTCCTAATATCTCTTCGTAGGCCAGCTCCCGTTTCCTAGGGGAGAGACGTTTGGAATCACGAATTTCCGCCTCGAAACTCGTGGGCAATATGTGGACAGCTGCCGCCACTACCGGTCCGGCTAGGGGCCCCCGGCCTGCCTCGTCCACACCTACAACCTTTAAGAAGCCCTGCTCCTGCAGCTTAATCTCTATCGTTCTCACTTTCTAGCTCACTCCCGGGACTCGGATCGAGTGTAATTCTACCTAGCTTCCCTGTGCGAAAATCCTTGAGGACTACCGCTGCGGCTTGGTTAACATCCACCACACCTCCACGCAGCAAACATCCTCGCCTGCGACCGATTTCGTCCAGGGGATGATCATCTAGACCTATGTTCCCATAGCGTTCCTGTAGTGAATTGGGATAACGCTGGCGTAGAAACTCCAAAAACCACCATACGACTTCAACTTGGTCGAAGACCTCATCACGTATGGATGCCACGAGGGCCAGTCGCGTGGCCACATCTTGATCTTCGAATTTTGGCCAGAGAATTCCCGGACTGTCCAAAAGCTGCATCCCCGGGGCAGATAGCCATTGTTTTCCCTTGGTAACTCCCGGTCGTGCCCCCACCTGGGCCCCTTTTCTCTTCGTCAAGCAATTGATTAAGGTCGACTTACCCACATTAGGAATCCCAACGACCAATAGGCGCGGCAAGCGCTTGAGCTCTGGAAAGGTCTTAGCGACAGACTGTCTAATCTCTCCGAGACCTTTCCCAAGAAGCAAGTTCGTACCCACAATGGTCTCGCACCTTGCTTGCCAATAGTCAATCCACAGCTCTGTCTGAGCTGGATCCGCTAGATCTGTTTTGGTCAACACGATCATTCGGGGCTTCTTGGTGAGATCTTGTAGCTCGGGATTGCGACTGCTTGAGGGCAACCTAGCATCGACGACCTCCAGGAGGCCGTCCACGAGCTTCAACTCTTCTTTGATCATCCTCTTGGCTCGGGTCATGTGCCCGGGATACCATTGTATGGTCATTAGGGAGTTTCAATCCTTTCCAAAACAGGGGGTATCCGAACCGTCGATATTTGTGCCAATGGCCAGTAGATCACAAGAGCTCGGCCCACTAAGTTTTTCTTGGGGACAAAGCCAACATCTGGGTAGCGACTATCATCACTGTTTCGCCTGTTATCCCCTAACACGAAGTAATGCCCCTTCGGGACCAAGACTGGACCGAAGGTTGGCGCACTATAGGTGCCATAGGTAGGACCATTGATGTAATCCTCATCCAAACGGGAACCATTAACGTACAAGAAACCATTCTTGATGGCGACTTCGTCCCCTGGCAAACCAATAACGCGCTTGATAAACTTGCGGCGCTGATCGCCTGGATATCGGAAAACCACAACTTGACCTCGATTGGGCTCAGTGAAGCGATAAGAGACCTTTTCCACGAGAAGTCTTTGACCATGATGAAGGGAAGGTTCCATGGAACTGCCTTCCACCAGGAAAGATTGTGCGACAAAAGCTATAATAAGAGCTGCTATACCCACCGATATGATTAATGCTTCCACGTATTCCCTAATCTCTGACTTTGACATGCTTGTGCCTCCACTTCCAGCAGATGTGAAAAAGAGGAGTGTGTACCACTCCCCTTAGGACGTTCCCAAGACTAACGGCGGCGTTCCTTAATGCGCGCAGCTCTGCCGGATCTCTCTCTGAGATAGTACAGACGGGCTCTGCGCACCTTACCTTGGCGAATTACCTCAATCTTTTCAATACGGGGTGAGTTAATGGGCCATGTTCTTTCAACACCCACACCCTGGGAGATTTTTCGCACTGTGAAGTTCTCTTGAATTCCGCCACCCATCCGCCTTAAAACGACACCCTCGAAAATTTGAATTCTCTCATTGGCGCCTTCCACAACCTTCACATGGACACGCACCGTATCACCAGCACCAAACTGGGGATAATCAGATCGGATTTGTTCTTGTTCAATAACATCAATCACATTCATTGGTATTTACCCTCCCCTCAGCGGAATACTCCTTAGCCAACTCCTGAAGAAGCTGGCGTTCTTCCGTTGATAGATCTTTTTTCTCTAATAAATCAGGTCGTCGCAAAAACGTACGTCGCAGGGCCTCTTTTAGTCTGTAGCGAGCAATATTCCCATGGTGACCACTCAAGAGAACCTCTGGTACGCACATACCGCGAAACTCAGCGGGTCTGGTATAGTGTGGATAGTCCAGCAAACCATCTTGGAAGGAGTCCTGCTTAGCGGAGGTTTCGTCACCCAAAACCCCCGGCACAAGCCTGGTAACCGCATCCACGACCACCATGGCCGGCAACTCGCCTCCGGTTAATACATAATCACCAATAGAAAGCTCAAAGTCTACCCAAGCCTTGCGAACCCGCTCATCAATTTCCTCATAATGCCCGCTTAAAAGGATCAAACGCGGCAACTTAGCCAGTTGCGTTGCCATTTCTTGATTAAACACATGCCCCTGGGGCGATAGATAGACAACTGGGGCCTCAGAATCTTGCCGTACGGCCTCTAGGGCCCGTACCAAGACATCCACTTTCAATACCATTCCAGCCCCGCCCCCATAGGGCGTATCATCAACAATTTTGTGCTTATCAAGGGCATAATCTCGAATATTCCAAACATCCACCGTAACCAGTCCACTTGTCTGGGCCTTCCCAAGAATACTAGTGGTCAGAGGCCCGGTAAACATCTCTGGGAACAAGGTGAGGATGTCAAAGTGCATTTTGTACCTCCACATTCAGTCCAGCAAGCCCTCAAGCAACTCGACCAAGACATAACCATCGTCCAGGTTGATTTTCAGCACCACTTGCGGAATCACAGGGATCAAAATCTCCTTGAGCTTGGTCACACCGGGGTAAGGCCTGATAACATAGACATCATTAGCGCCAGTCTGTAACACATCGGTAATCACACCCAATTTTTCTCCAGAGGTGGTTTTACATTCTAGGCCAATGATCTGAAAAATGTAATGGCGACCAGGAGGCAGGGGCATCAATTCATCCACACTGACCTTGATCAACATCTTTCTCAATTGCTCGGCTTCGGAGATGGTGTCAATCCCTTCAAGTTTGAGAATGACTGCTTCTTTGTGAGCACGAGAACCTTCCAAGCCAAAGACTCCATAGGGTTCTTGGGAGTCTTCCTCAAACAACCGCACACTCTCCATGGTAAAAAAGCGCTCCGGAAACTCTGTGTGAGGTATAATCTTGACTTCGCCGCGGTTACCCTGCGTGGACACAATTTCGCCAATAACAATCCAGCTAGTTTCTTTCATCGATCTCCACATGGACTTGAACCCCAGATTTGATGGCAGAAGCCTTCACCACGGTGCGAATGGCCTTAGCTATCCGCCCACCCTTACCAATGAGGCGACCCATATCTTCAGGTGCCACATACATGGTGTAGACTGTCTCATGCCCCTTATCTTGAGCTTCAACTACTACCTGATCCGGGTTATCCGCAAGAGATTTCCCGATAAACTCTACTAAGTTCTTCACACGAACACCCCCTATCCTTGTTTACGGGATGCGGCAAATTTCTCCATAACTCCACTCTTCTTCAATAGAGTCTTTGCGGTGTCGCTTGGTTGGGCACCTTTTTGTAGCCAATCGAGTGCCTTTTCTTCATCAATCTTGAGCTCTACAGGCTCCGCAATGGGATTGTAGAAACCTAAGGTATCAATGAATGCGCCATCACGAGCTGCCCGAGAATCAGCCACAACTAATCTGTAAAAAGGTCTCTTCTTCGCGCCCATTCTCTTTAGACGAATTTTCACTGCCATCTACTTTCACCTCCTACCAACATCAAATCATCTAACCTAGAAATCTATTGAAACAGGGAAAACATTCCCTTCTTTCTGCGCCCCTTGGGCTTGCCCTTGGGGTTACCAGAAAACTGTTTAAGCATTTGCTTGGTCTGACTGAACTGTTTGAGCAAGCGATTCACATCTTGAATGCGGGTGCCAGACCCTGCAGCAATTCGCTTGCGTCTTGACCCGCCAATGATTTCGGGTCTCCGCCGTTCTTCAGGGGTCATGGACTGAATAATTGCTTCGATTTTCTTGAAATGGGATTCATCAACGTCCAAGTTCTGCAACTGTTTGATGTTGCCCATGCCAGGAATCATCCCGATGAGCTGATCTATAGGACCCATCTCTTTCATCTGACTCAATTGGTCTTGAAAGTCCTCCAAGGTGAATTCAGCGTCTTTGAGCTTGGCAGCCATTTTTTCCGCCTTTTCTTCATCAACAGCGGAGACAGCTTTTTCAATCAAGGTCAGCATATCGCCCATTCCCAAAATTCGAGAGGCCATGCGATCGGGATGGAATGGTTCCAAACCATCCATCTTCTCGCTAACGCCAACATATTTGATGGGTTTTCCCGTGACGGCTTTCACCGACAGGGCGGCTCCACCTCTGGCATCTCCGTCGAGTTTGGTCAGGACAATGCCACCGAGTTCTAATTGCTCATTGAAACTCTGTGCCACATTCACCGCATCTTGTCCCGTCATGGCATCCACAACGAGCAAGATCTCAGATGGATTCACCGCATCTTTAATTTTCACTAACTCTTCCATCAGTTCCGCATCCACATGCAGACGTCCGGCTGTATCAATGAGCACTACATCATTGTTGTGACTCTGGGCATGTTTGTAGGCTGCCTTAGAAATATCAACAGGATCTTGCTCACCCATACTGAATACAGGAAGCTCTAACTGCTCACCTAGAGTCTGGAGCTGTTTTATGGCTGCCGGTCGGTAGATATCACAGGCCACCAATAAAGGACGATGTCCCTGGGCTTTGAGCATGCGTGCGAGTTTGCCGGTTGTGGTGGTCTTCCCAGAACCCTGCAATCCCACCATCATGATGACGCTAGGAGGTCTGGATGACAGAGTCAGCTTGACCTGGGTGCCACCCATTAGCTGTGTCAATTCTTCATTTACGATGCGGATAACTTGCTGTCCCGGTGTTAGGCTACTAAGCACCTCATGACCGGTAGCCCTTTCCTTCACATGGGCGATAAAGTCTTTCACTACTTTGTAGTTAACATCGGCCTCCAAGAGAGCTAAACGTATCTCGCGCAGAATCTCGTCGACGTCTTTTTCGCTAAGTCTGCCTTTACCCCGTAGTTTGCGCATTGTTTCCTGCAGGCGGGATGATAAGTTTTGAAAAGCCATATAAGCCCCTCCCTCCTAACTTGTTTGCCGCGCTTTGAGAATCTTCTCTTCCATAGCGGTCAAGTGAGGCGAACTCTCACCGTCTTGATAGCACAATTCGATGAGCGCCAATAAGTCCCCATAGAGTTGCTGCCGTTCTTGATGTCTCTGTACCAAGCCAAGTTTGTTTTCAAACTCTTCGAGGATCGATCCCGTACGCTTTAGAATATCATAGATGGCTTGCCGGGATACGCCCTGTTCCTCTCCGATTTCTCCTAAGGATAGGTCTTCATGAAAATACATCTGGAAGACATCTTGTTGACGATCTGTAAGTAATGGACCATAAAAATCAAACAGTAACGCCATGCGAAGTGCGTTTTCCATGTCATTCACCTGTTAAGCAATATTACTTTACACTACCTAAGTATAGTTTGGGATGTATCCCTTGTCAAGCATTTTATCTTGACGCCCCAAAAAGGGCTGCAGCAAAGGTGTTGGCATCAAAATCCTGCAAGTCCTCATATTGCTCACCTACGCCAACTAGTTTTACCGCTAAATCAAGCTCGCTCGCCAGGGCCAACACAATCCCGCCCTTGGCCGTTCCATCTAATTTCGTTAAGGCAATACCCGTCAAAGGCACAGCCTCTTGGAAAATCTTGGCCTGGGAAAGTGCATTTTGGCCAGTGGTGGCGTCAACGACCAATAGAATCTCATCTAAGTCCCGTCCCAATTCTCGCTTCACCACACGATGAACCTTAGACAATTCACTCATGAGATTGACCTTTGTCTGCAAACGACCTGCGGTGTCCACGATCAAGACATCGGTTTTTCGGGCTTTAGCGGCATTAATGGCATCATAGGCAACGGCCGCTGGATCCGAACCTTCCTGGTGCTTAATCAGTTCAACCCCGATGCGGTTAGCCCAGACCTCGAGCTGATCGATGGCACCTGCCCTAAAGGTATCGCCCGCAGCCAATAACACTTTGGCGCCTTCCTCTTTGAAACGGTGGGCAAGTTTGCCAATTGTGGTTGTCTTGCCTGCGCCATTCACGCCCACAACCATCAGTACATACGGTGTTTCTTCGGGAGTTTTGAGGGGCGCCGTGTTCTTGTGCAAAAGCAACACAATTTCTTCCACAAGCACGTTTTTGAGTTGTTCCGATTCGGTAATCTTCTCCGCCTTGGCCCGCTCCCTAAGACGATCTACCAAAAACAAGGACGTATCCACACCGCAGTCTGCTTGAATCAACGCTTCCTCGAGCTCCTCAAAGAGGTCTTCATCGACCTTGCGGCCTGTCATGATTTGTTCTACCTTGTCGACAAAACCCTGTTTGGTCTTCTCGAGACCACTCACAAGCTTTTGAAAAAAGCCCCGCTCCTTTTCGTGCTCACGTTTTTGTTCTTGCTTCTGTTCTTGTGTCTTTTCGTCCCCAAACATCTTCTTCCAAAACACTACGCCTGCCTCCTTAGGTCAATGCAACCGATATAATCTGCGAAAACCCGTCATCGCCCATTGTCACACCATACAAGGTGTGGGCTGCTTCCATCGTTCTCGGCCTGTGGGTGACGACCAAGAACTGTGTATCTTTGGAAAAGTCCTCCATGAGTCCGACGAAACGCCCCAAATTGCTTTCATCCAGAGCAGCGTCAATCTCATCCAGAACCCAAAAAGGCGTGGGTTGAACTCTGCGAATGGCGAACAAGAGAGCTATGGCTGTGAGAGCCCGTTCTCCGCCAGAGAGTACCAACAAATTCTGCAGTTTCTTTCCGGGTGGTCTGGCCATAACATCAATTCCCGTAGTAAGGATAGATTCGGGATCCGTTAGAACCAGTTCAGCCTTGCCTCCCAAAAAAAGCTGTTTAAAGATGGATTGGAATTCCACCTGCACCTTTTTAAACACATCCCACAGCTTTGTGCGGCACAGCTTATCCATCTCACCGATCACATCTTGCAGACCCTCCCTAGCCTCGTTTAGGTCCTCTAGTTGCGTCTGCAGAAAGGAACAACGCTCCAAAACCCGCTCGTACTCCTGGGTCGCCCCGGGATTCACCAGACCTAGATCTCGGATTTGGTTGCGCAGTTCTGCAATGTTCCTCTTCAAGGTGCTTTCTTTCACGTGAACCTCCCTGGTCAAAATGCTCTCTAAGGTAAGTTCCCGCTCCGTAAGCACAGAGAGAATCTGCTCCCGATCGCGCTCTAACTGCTCTTGTTCCACTTCGCGCTTATACAAGGCGCGTTCTCGCTTGAGTTGTTCCTTCTCGATCTGTATTAATTCTGCCCCGAGTTTCCCATGTTCTTTCTGAAGATCTTGGCGTTTCTGTTTCTCCTTCTCTAAGGTGACTTGAAGCTCCACCTTCAGAATTCTGTTCTTTTCGTTGGCAGCCTGCGTCTCCAAGATAACCTGCTCATTTTGAATTCTAGCTTCAGCCATGGCAGCAAGCTCAAGGGCGGCCTCTTGTTTAGTTCGACGGGCTGACTTCCTTTTCTGCCCCAAGTTGGCAAGTAAAATACGCTGGTTCTCCAAGACTCCCTTAAGTTCGGCCAATTCCACCTGCTTTTGAGTCTGTTCCAAAGAACACTCATCGATGGCAGCAGCCAATTCGTCTAGACTCCGCTCTTGTCCTTGAATCTGCTCGCGGCGGACTTTTTCTTCCTTCTCAAGTCTGGCAACCTCGGTGGCCGTCAGTTCCGCTTCTGACGCTAAACTTACCAGAATCGCCTCGATACTCTCGTTTTTTTCTTCAAGTTCTTCTTGGCTGTCCTGAAGCATGTCCCGCTCACGGAGAGCCTGCTCCTCGGCCTGATCAATCCTTTGACCTTCAAGCCTAGCTTCCACACCCTCTCCGTGAAGCTCTGCTAATTCTTTCTCAAAGGAAGCGATGGCGAAGAGGAGATCCTCTTCTCGCTGCGCTCCTATTTTCAGCTGTCTCTGCATGATCAGGGCCTCTGCCTCTAGGCGAACGAGCTCCCCTTTACGGGCTAGCAAACCTGAGGTACGGCTATTGAGACTCCCTCCCGTCAAGGCACCACTGGGAAAGACCACCGAGCCATCTCTGGTAACAATGCGGGAAAATTGACGCAAATCTCGTTTGAGAGCTAGAGCGGTATCAAGGTCTTCGGTGATGACAACGCGACCTAAAAGGGAGGCTAAGGCAGGGCGATACTCCTGAGAAAAGGTCAAGAGTTCCAAGGCTGTACCTAACACCCCTGATCTGGTAAGTAGGCAAGTCTTGTCTTTGGAAAACTCGATGCCGCCCATAGAATCTAAGGGCAATATGGTGACGCGGCCACCTTGCACCTTTTTCAGCCACGCAATAAGAGTCTTGGCATCTTTTTCTCCTGCCGTTATCAGATTTTGCAAGCTGGATCCCAAGGCAACTTCAAAGGCGGTCTCAAGCCCCTCTGGCACCGTCACCACATCTGCAACCGTTCCTAGCACCAATTTGGACATATCACGATTCTGCATAATACGCCTTACACCAAAAGCATAACCCTCGTAGCCCTCCTCTAACTCTTGGAGGGTCTTTAGGCGTGCTTTGACCTGAGCCATTTCCCCTTCCATCAACCGCACTTCATGCTGTTCCTTAGTAAGGGAAGCTTTGGCATCCTCTAGGAGTCTTAGCGTTTCCCCTTCTCTTACGGCGTGGGCTTTCAGCTCATCCACCAGTTCATCCTGGCGGGCCTGGAGATTTCGTCTGCGCTCTTCGTTCTCAGCCTTCCTTATGGCCAAGGCCTGGAGCTCCTTATGGTTGGCTGCAATTTGTGCTTTCAGATTATGCTCTCGTTCCGCAAAGCCTCTTTGGAAATTGCGCCTTTCTGCCAGTTCGCGCATGAAGTCGAAGAAATCATCCTTAAGCTCGTTGACCTTACTTTGGGTCTGTCGCTGACGAAGGTGTAAGTCTTGCACACCCTTTTGGGAGGCGGCAATGACCTCCTCCTGGAGACGTATTTGTTCCAGCAGATCCTGGATCTCTTTTTCCAAGCCTCCGTCCTCGTTCTGGAGGAGTTCGAGTTCCTTATCCCTGGCGCGGATCAAACCCGCGAGTTGCTCACTACGGGCATCTTGATTGCGCAGGCGCTCTTGATGTAGTTCAATACGATGAATCCCTTGATTATAAGCCTCTGTAAGGGCAATTAACTCTTGCTGATGGCTCTCAATAGATTCTTCTAGACTTGCGGTTTCGGCGTCGAGTTCGGCCTTCTGCTTCTCTACATTGCTCAGCTCTTCGTTGTAGCGTTCATATTCATCCTTGAGGTCTTTCAAAGTCTTTTCGCTCTCTGCCCATGTTTCCTCTAGGGCCCTCCACGAAAGGTGGTAATAATCTAACTCGGCTGTCTGCAAACGCTCTGCTAAATCTAAGTAGAGGCGCGCTTGCTGGGCTTGTTCTCCTAAGGGCCCTAACTGGTTCTCTAATTCATGGAGAATATCCGTCACCCTGAGTAGGTCAACGCTCGTGTCCTCGAGCTTGCGCAGGGCCTGTTCTTTGCGCTGTCGATACTTTACAATGCCGGCGGTTTCCTCCAATAATACTCGGCGATCCTCAGAACGCACACTTAAGACCGCATCGATCTGACCTTGTCCAATAATAGAGTAGCCTTCCCGACCAAGGCCTGTATCTGTAAAAAGATCATGAATATCCCGCAAACGGCAGTTTTGCTTATTTATAAAAAACTCACTGTCACCAGAGCGATAAACACGCCTGGTAACAGTCACTTCTGCATAATCTAGAGAGAAAAAACCTTCGGAGTTATCAAGCGTCAACTGAACTTCTGCCATGCCTAGGGGTTTCTTGCCTTCGGAACCGGCAAAAATCACATCTTCCATTTTGTAACCCCGCAGGCTCTTGGCGCTTTGTTCACCCATCACCCAACGCAATGCATCAGAAATATTGCTTTTGCCGCTCCCATTTGGCCCAACAATGGCCGTGATTCCTGGACCGAAGTCAAGACATACAGGGCGCGCAAAAGATTTAAATCCTTGGATCTCTAGGCGTTTGAGACGCATCATATTCCTCCACCAATAATACTTACTTTGCCTATTGTACCATACCTTGGAAGAAAAAAGAACTGACAAAGAAAGCTGCTATCGGCGAGTGATGGGGAGGTTTAAGTACAGATCCTCCCGCTTACGTACATTCGTGGGGACCTTAGGGCTCAGCAGAGAGCCATATTCATCAAGGAGACGTCGTAGTTTACTCTTCACTCGTGTTCGGGCATTGTCAATCACCTTCAGACCCACGCCCATTTCCTCTTCAATCTCCCTGGCCGAATATCCCTTGAGCAGGCGGACAATGACGGCATATTCTAAAATGGATAGATGGTTACGGAGCACTGTACCAATGACTTCGTTAACACACTTATCTTCAAATACTGTCTCAGGGTCAAATTGAGGAACTCCTGCTGCAACCAGATCCATAATGGAACGGCTCTCGTCACTACCAATAGGAGTCTGTAAGGATGTGGCCTCATTGAGCAAGCGATGTTTATTGCCCGTAGACAGTTTAATCACATTATAGACACGCCTAATAATGCAGATATAGGCAAAGGAGCTGAATTTTACATCATATTCATCGGGCTTGTATTCTTCCATGGCACTGAGTAAACCAATCAACCCCTCCTGCAGCAGATCCTCAAAGTCTAGAAATGATGAGTAGTAGTTGCGAATGATGTACTTGACCATGGGTATATACTTAGCAATGAGGCTGTCCCTTGCCTCCTCGTCACCCCGCCGCAATCTTTCAATTAACTCCAGATCTATGCTCTGATTATCCCTCATGTCATCACCTTCCTCCCATGTTAGTCCAGGCTACCTAGTCCATGTATATGCCTAGGTTAGATGACTATTCCTGTGGGAGAGAATTGGTGAACAAGTTGGGAGAGAATTGGTGAACAAGTATTGAAGGCCTTCGTTTTGCTTACTATGACCATAGTTTATGTATTTCTACTTTCTTTGTCCAGCTAACCGGCATTTTAGACCAGAGTTTATGTAAAGGTTTTTGGTTTTGCCACACTGAATCTTCCTGTTAGATACCGGAGTTTGACTCTGTCAAGCTCCGAGATGGTTGCAAAGCAACCATCAAGAGGACGGGAGGATGGGACGTAATTTGCCTGATTCAAACTACCTAGATCAAATAGCAGCACTCATCAAACAGGATCCCACAATTACCGTACGGCAGATCGCCAGTGAGCTTAAGTTCGCCGACAGCAAATCTGTCTACTACTGGCTTGACAAGGGCAACGTTGGCGGTATCAACGAGTTTAAGCGCCAAGTCTTAGGGCATACACCCCCAGAGTCAGCCCCTCTCTCTTTTAAGATCGAAGGGACCCCTCACTATGTCGTAGATCTGCCTCTTTGCGAGTGGTATCCACGCGAAAAAAACCCCGGGAAGGAATGGTTCTATATACATAGCCATCCCAAACCCCGAGGTTTATTCGCCGTTCGTGTCGACACAAACCGATACAGTCCCTGGTTTATTCAAAATGATGTCCTCATTGTCTCTAAAGGTAACGCTTACCCCGAAGGAGCCTGGGCGCTTTTAAAGACCGAGGACGAATTCGTAATTGGTAAAGTAATCAATAGACAAATTGTGGACCCCGTAACCTTCAAAGCCCACAGTCCTGCCCTCACTCGTGTTGGTCTTATTTTGAACCAGCAGCGTCATTTTTCTTGAATCCCCAGTTTGCTTAAGGCACTGCGGGCTGCCTCTTGTTCTGCTTCTTTTTTTGTATGACCTTTTCCTACACCCAGGTATTCTTGCTCAAATCGGACTTCCACTACAAAGCTTTTGTCGTGATCAGGACCTTGTTCCTGCACAAGGCTATACACTGGTGGTTTCTTTGCGATCTGCTGAAAATGTTCCTGCAATGTAGATTTAGCATCTATTATGGGCATCTGCTGGGCATTCAAGTCGGGAAGATTACGCAAAATCACACGCCTCGCCTCACTGAACCCACCATCGAGGAAAATGGCTCCGTATACGGCTTCTAGGACGTCGCAAAGTAGCGAATCGCGCTGGTTGGCCTGGGAACGTTTTTCTCCTTTGCCCACCAACAAAAAGCGATTTAACTCCAAGTCCCGGGCCACATCTGCCAAGGTGGACTCCCGCACCAAAAGGGAGCGCATTTTTGCCAACTCACCCTCTGGCAACTGGGGATACTTCTGATACAAATAGGCACTGACAGTCAGCTGTAAAACCGCATCACCCAAGAACTCCAGACGCTCATTATTGCTCTGGGGCTGATGCCCTAAGGAGCGATGGGTGAGTGCTAATTTCAAATACTGAAGATCCTGGAAGGAATATCCAAGATTTTCCTGCAAAGCACCTAGTTCTCTACTGTGACCCGCCATTTAACCTTCCCACCTTTTGAATGCTAACGTGGCATTGTGTCCACCAAAGCCAAAGGAATTGGACAAAGCCACCTTGAGGTTTCCAGGTCTGGACTGGTTCGGCACATAGTCTAGATCACAATTGGGATCAGCTTCTTCGCAATTATACGTACCTGGAATCACCTGCTCTGCTAAGGCCAAGAGACAAATGGCCGCTTCTATGGCACCTGCAGCACCCAGTAAATGTCCCGTCAATGACTTGGTGGAACTAACAGCCAATTTATAGGCGTGCTCTCCAAAAACATGCTTTATGGCCACCGTCTCATAAAGATCATTGTATTCGGTAGAGGTACCGTGGGCGTTGATATAATCAATATCCGAGGGCTCAATGCCACCATCGGCTAATGCCTCTGCCATCGCCCTCTGCGCTCCTTCACCTTCAGGAGCTGGACTGGTAATATGATACCCATCGCCACTGGCGCCATAGCCAACAATCTCCCCATAAATCCTGGCTCCTCGGTTCAGGGCATGCTCTAGACGCTCCAAGATGAGCACTCCTGCTCCTTCCCCCATCACAAAACCATCCCTGCCTTTATCAAAAGGGCGAGATGCTCTTTGGGGTTCATCATTGCGAGTGGACAAGGCTTTGGCCGTCATAAATCCTGCTAGACCCAAAGGGCAGAGGGCTGCTTCGCTACCGCCTGCGAGCATCACATCGGCCTGGCCTCTGGCAATGACACGAAAGGCATCGCCAATGGAATGGGTGCCTGTGGCACAGGCAGTGACGGTACAGGAATTAATGCCTTTGGCTCCGGTCTGGATAGCAATTTGTCCGCTGGCCATATCCGGAATCATCATGGGTACAAAAAAGGGGCTGACCCGATCGGCACCTTTTTCCCAAAAGACTCTACTTTGTTCCTGTATTGTTTCAATTCCACCGATTCCTGAACCCACCAATACACCGACACGTTCGGGCTTAGCAAAGGGTAATGCCATGTTCGCATCTTCGAGGCTCATCTTGGCAGCAGAGACTGCAAATTGGGCAAAGCGATCCATTCTTCGGGCTTCTTTGCCATTCATGAACTGGCTGGGATCGAAATCCCGAATCTCTCCACCAATTTGAACAGGCAAATTGGAAACATCATAGCGAGTGATACGGCTCACGCCTGAAACACCTTGTAAAAGTGCTTTCCATAGTTTATCCTTATCTCCCAGGGGAGATATCACTCCAATTCCTGTGACGACTACACGGTGCATAACGGCCTCCCTAAAGAAATGTGGTCCCAAAGTGAACCCACTTTGGGACCCGAGTTCTACAATTCCTCTGTAATATATTCCACCGCATCACGTACAGTGGCTATCTTTGCAGCTTGTTCATCACTTATTTTGAGGTCAAACTCTTCTTCTAGAGCCATGACCAATTCCACTACGTCCAGTGAATCGGCTCCTAAATCCTCTACAAAAGAGGCGTCGGGAGTCACATCCCCATAACTAATGCCTAATTGCTCCACAACGATGGTTTTGACCTTCTCAAAAATCTTCTCATCAAAGTCACCCATACCAGTCACCTCCCTCTTCCAATTATCCTGTTTATATTACTAAGCCACCATCGCAATGGATGGTCTGACCGGTAATATACTGGTTTTGCTCCGACACCAAATAGTGCACCAGCGAAGCCACATCCTCACCCTGACCCGTTCGGCCCAGGGGAATCATACGCAAGATCTCATTTCTTTGTTCCTCCGTGAGGGCCTGGGTCATCTCGGTATCGATATAGCCCGGTGCCACCACATTCACTAAGATATTACGACTGGCCACTTCCTTTGCTAGGGCCTTACTAAAACCAATCACTCCAGCCTTAGAGGCGGCATAGTTCGTTTGCCCTGCATTACCTGTAACCCCAATCACAGAGGAAATATTGACAATTCTCCCCTTCCTGTGTTTGAGCATGGGCCTGATAATGGCGCGGCACACGTTAAAGACTCCGGTTAGATTCGTGTCGATGACTTTGTTCCAATCATCATCACTCATCCGCATCAAAAGCCCATCCTGTGTCACGCCGGCATTATTGACCACAATGTCAATACGGCTGTGGCGTTTCACAATAGCTTCAACCAGCTCTTCGACCTGGCAGACATCTGTTACATCGGCCCTCACAGTAAGTGCACCCTCCATGCGCCAGGCCTCAAGGAGCATTTCGTCCCGCCCGGTAACCACAAGCTCAGCGCCGTCAGCCTTGAGCCTTGTGGCAATGGCTTTCCCAATACCCCGGGTGGCACCTGTGACTAGAGCAATCTTTCCAAGCATATTCATGCTACTATATCCCCCCACCTGTGACAAGAGTAAAGTGCAGATTTGGTTCGATTCTCCGTGCAATGGACACTAACAGGCTCTCTGGGCTTACCTCGACAAACTCCTCCAGTCCCATCTGTGCGAGTTTTTGGACCTGGCGAGTAAAACGAACGGGACCTGTTATCTGGGTAACAAGCTTTTCCTTAATCTCTCGAGGATTTGTGAGCATGCTCTCCCCATCATTACTCAAAACAGGGGTGTGACAAGGTCTGATATCGAGTTCTTCAACCACGTTGGCGAATTCCTTGGCCACAGGCTCCATCAATCCTGAATGAAATGGGCCTGAGACATTGAGAGGAACAACCCTCTTGGCTCCTTTCTCCCGAGCAAGGGTAGTTAAACGTTCTACCCCACGGGCATCTCCACTCACCACGGTCTGAGCGGGCGAATTCTCATTGGCCACTTGGCAGGTTCCTTCAGGTCCAATTGAGGCACAGAGTTCATAGACAACCTCTACATCTAGACCGAGAACTGCCGCCATGCCGCCTTGGGGCCCACCTGCCATGAGCTCTCCACGGGCTTTAGTTAGCCGCACACCTTCCGCAAAAGAAAAGGCGCCCGCGGCCCCTAAGGCCGTAATCTCTCCCAGACTATGTCCAACAAACAACTCAGCCTCATAACGCTCCTTGCTAAGTTGCCACAGGGAGTAACAAGTGACAAAAATGGCTACCTGGGCATGGGAGGTGTTGTTTAAGACATCCTCCGGTCCTTCTAAACAGAATTTGCCCAGATTATACCCTACAATAGCACTGGCTTCCTCGAAGAAACGCCAGGCAGGAGTTCCCACGATTGTGGAGGCCATACCTGGTTTCTGAATCCCCTGTCCGGGAAATGCAATACAAGTAGCCCTTTTAGACTCCGTCATGCATGTGTCCCCCCTGCCCACCACTTCATCACAAGGGCCGACCAGGTTAGACCTGCACCAAAACCAACGAGGACTACATGATCCCCATGCTTCAAATCCCCAGAGCGGGCCAACTCGTCAAGGGCCAAACCTATGCTAGCTGCAGAGGTGTTGCCATAGCGATCAACGTTCACGAAAAACCGTTCTTCCGGAACTCCTAAGCGCGTCGCCGCGGCGCTAATGATGCGAATGTTCGCTTGATGAGGGACGACCCAATGGACGTCCTCCATGGCAAGACCTGCTTTTTCCACGACGCGCTTGGCCGATTCATCCATGATTCGTACCGCAAATTTAAACACATCACTGCCTTGCATTTTGATATAGTGCTGCCTTTCCTCTACACTACTTAGAGACGCAGGCCGGAGAGATCCTCCCCCAGGCATCTGCAAGACGCTGCCACTTGCCCCATCCGCTCCTAACTCAGATGCTAGAATGCCGAAGCCTTCCAGAACTTCACCTAAAACCACTGCACCTGCACCATCCCCGAAGAGCACACAGGTTGATCGATCCTCATAATCGGTGATCCGGCTAAGCACATCCACCCCCACAACCAGGGCCTTTTTGTATTGCCCACTTAAGAGCATACTCTCTGCCACCGTCAATGCGTAGCCAAATCCGCTACAACCAGCGGACAGGTCGAAGGCAGGAATCCTCTGCAAACCAAGGAGGTCCTGCAGTATACATGCAGTGGCTGGAAAAGCCATGTCCGGTGTGACAGTTGCGCAAATAATCACATCCAAATCATGTGCTTCTATCGTTGCACTTTCTAGGGCCCGTAAAGCCGCCTCGTATGCTAGCTGGGAGGATGCAGTTCCTTCGTCGGCAATCCTCCGTTCTTTAATTCCCGTCCGAGACACAATCCAATCATCCGATGTATCAACCATCGTCTCCAGCTCGGCATTTGTCAAAATATGCTCCGGAGCCGCCGAACCGGTACCTAAAACACCAATGTGCCTGTTAGGTTCACTCTCACGCATATCCTATGTTGCCATCCTCTCTGCAATCCCTTGAACGATATTCTGCTGGGCGCCCTGTTTTGCTACTCGAATAGCATTGCAGATAGCTTTAGCATTTGATCCGCCATGGGCAATAATCACCATGCCATTCACACCTAAAAGGGGTGCTCCGCCATATTCTGTATAGTCTACCTTTTTCTTGATGCGCCTCAGACCTGGTTTGAGGAGGAGGGCACCTAATGTTGCGGGAATAGAGCTCGTGAACTCCTCCTTCATCATGCCAAAGAGAGCGTCTGCCAAACCTTCGGCAAACTTCAAGACAACATTGCCCACAAAACCGTCGCACACAACAACATCACAGTCTCCCCGAGAAATGTCCCGCCCTTCGATGTTACCTATAAAATTCAAGGAAGCATCCTGTTCCCGTAATAAGGGATAGACCTCCCTTACAACGCTGTTACCCTTACTAGGTTCATGGCCAATATTCAAGAGCCCCACCCGCGGCCTATGCACCCTCAGCACGTTTTCTGCATAAATGGACCCCATCTGGGCAAATTGAACCAGCTGACTGGGTTTGCAGTCCACATTCGCCCCCACGTCCACAATGAGTGCTACACCCGTGCGGGTCGGCATTAGACTTGTAATGGCCGGCCGTTCTACCCCTTTGATCCGCCGAATCGTAAGAACCGAAGCTGCCATTGTGGCACCAGTACTTCCCGCGCTCACTAGAGCTCCAGCATGGCCCTCTTTCACCAGTTGGGCAGCTTTCACCAATGAGGACTCGGTTTTGGTGCGAACTGCTTCCGCTGCTTCATCCATTTGGATGACCTCCGGAGCGTGCACAATCTCAATCCGATCACTTCCAGGTTTCCCGTTTATGAGGGATCTAAGCCTAGCCTCGTTTCCGGTTAGAATTACCCCAATGCCGTCAAACTCGGCTGCTTGCAAAGCACCTTCCACAATCTGCTCTGGCGCATAATCCCCTCCAAAGGCATCTACGGCCACTTTAATCACGGTCCACTCCTCCTTTTTCGGTTACGTCCACAACCACAAATTCACCGCGAAACACGATTTCATCATGGACATAGCTATTCACACTAACATAGTAGCGATTTCCTTGAATCGAGGTGACATTAGCTTTGGCCACTACCCGTTCTCCAAGATGAACTGTCTGATAAAACCTCACATCGGCACTTTTTGTTAGCACGATGTCGGAATCAACCAGAGCAACAGCCATGGAGTTGCCCTGGGCGAAGAGGAAGTGACCACGCAGGATCTGATTTCTGGCAAAAACCATCTGATCCGTGACCATCAGCACAGATGTGCCATTTTGCCCGAGATTTAACTCAATCAGTTCGCCAATGACTTCTTCACCATGGAGGGCCCGAACTTCCGAATAGGTATTGGCCGCGATTTGTCGCGAACGTTCGCGAAGCTCTGGAATGCTAAGGGCCATGCGATCCAAGCGGATAGTAGCGACGCTTACCCCAAGCTCATCCGCTAGTTGCCAATCGGTTAGAAACGGGTCTTCTCGCAGAAGATCCTGTAAAGCTACTCGTCTTTGTTGCCGACCTTGTTTCACCTTCATCAAGGGCCCCCCTTATCGCCAAGTGTTAGCACCAGGTTATAAGTACGATATCTTGAGTATAGTGGATCTCCCTGGTAAAGTAAAGAAGAATCTACAAAAAAAAGATGTCCTGGCTAGGGACACCTTCTATACACTATTTTGCTTCTTTTACCGTCATAACTTGACGCCCTTTATATGTGCCACAGCTGAGGCATACTCGATGTGGCAATTTTGGCTCACGACAATTAGGACAGATATTAGGTTCACTTGTCTCGACACGAAGCCAATTGGCCCGACGCGAATTAACTCTTGCTTTTGAATGTCTTCTCTTTGGAACTGCCATGGTCTTTCCTCCTCTCTGATGTGGTCGTTTCCGACGTTTGCGCTAACAACTTGCTTAAAGGCGCTAATCGAATGTCAATCGTAGGATCTGGGCAATCACAAACTCCCTCAGACAACAGGGCTCCGCAACCGGGACATAACCCAAGACAGTCCTCCTGGCAGACAGGCTTCATGGGAATGCTCACCAGTAGAGACTCTTCAATTAGGCTGGTTGTGTCGAGCTCATTTCCTTCCACTAGAGGGTCCTCGTCCCAAGGGTCTTCGCTGTGCTCCTGGGGATGATTCAAAAATTCCTCTTCAATGGCTGTCTCAAGGGTCGTTTCCAACGGTCTTAGGCATCGACTGCAAAGAAGTTCTACCTCTAACGACAGACTCCCTGTAACTAGATATCCTTCACCAGTGTTGGTCACTTGGAGCTCTGCCAAAATGGGGCCGAGCACTTGGATCACCTCTGGGGCAGATTCCACAAACTTGCCTGGAAGTTCTCGCTTCACACGAAAAGAGGCGCCTTTTCGACCTGCTAACGAACTAATGTTGAGACGCATCTAGATCACCTCATAAATTATACAAACATTCCCTCATGCTGTCAACTAATTTCCCGGCCACGAGCGTCACGAGGGTCATAGGATGCTAGCTTATCCCTGATCACATCCAAAGACTGCAGGGCGGCCTGACGACCTTTTTCAATAACCTCCGCACTGCGATTAAGCTGCGTAAGAGTTACGTTACCTAAATCAGGTACAATTAATACATCGGCCTCTATGTTTTGCTGCAGGGAAGCCTGCCTGCTTAGGATATCAATGGTCTGGATGATCACATCGGGAAGGTTACGGATATTGGTGCGAAGTGGAGCATAGCCCACATCTACAGCTATGACAACCTCAGCTCCCATCTTGCGGCACACATTTCCCGGAACTCGATTAACCAACGCCCCGTCCACCAATAACCTGCCATCTTGTTCCACAGGAACAAAAACGCCGGGAATCGACAGGCTAGCCCGCACGGCATCGGCCACGGGGCCAGAATCTAGCACCACTTCTTCCCCCCTCTGCAAATCAGTGGCGATTACTGCAGCAGGAATCTGGAGGTCTTCAAAGTTTAGTTCTCTGGTCAGCACCCTAAGCATATTATAAAGCTTCTCAGAGGAAACTAATCCCCTGCGTTGCAAGGTCCAGCTGGTCAGATCATTCCAATCCAGCTCTTCAACCATGCTCGCTAGCACATAAAGGTCCGAACCAGCCGCATAAAGACAACCAACAATGGCGCCTGCACTAGTGCCGGTAATGATGTCAATGGGAATCTTCTCTTCCTGAAACACCTGCAAAACGCCGAGATTGGCCAAGCCCCTCGCGGCACCAGATCCCAGTGCTAACCCTACTTTAGGATTAGGCATAAACTTCACCTCGTATTAGTATGAATTAGCATACTTAATCTAAAAAAGGGTGTGTGGCTTGTGACTCGAAGTCGGATTTTGGCTGTCATAATCTTTTTTATAGCTACGATGATCGTCATCTTCCCTGAAGTGGCCTTTCAGGCTTCCCTAGAAGGACTAAAGCTCTGGTTCGAGATCGTCCTACCCACCTTACTACCGTTCTTCATTATGGCAGATCTACTCATGGGCCTAGGAGTGGTACACTTTCTCGGATCGCTTCTGGAGCCCATTATGCGACCTCTTTTTCGACTTCCAGGAGTGGGGGGATTTGCTGTAGCCATGGGGCTCACGGCAGGTTATCCCTTAGGGGCAAAAATCACCGGAGAGCTAGCTCGCAGTAAATCGCTGACTCAAGTGGAAGCAGAACGGTTAGCAAGCTTTGCTAATACCGCGGGGCCCCTATTCTTAGTGGGAGCCGTGGGCGTGGGCATGTTTGGCCGGCCAGAACTGGGAGTCACCTTACTGATAGCTCACTTGGCGGGCGCGGTTTTTGTAGGATTTTGCATGCGCCTGCATAGAGGCGCCGAGAGCCCCCGAATCAAAGTAGAGGGATCCTATTTTGGAAGAGCCCTAAATGCTCTTGACACGGCTCGCAAAAGCGATGGGCGCCCCTTTGGTACTCTGTTCGGCGACTCGATTAAAAACACCTTTCAATCCATGCTCTTTATCGGTGGATGTATTATGATGTTCTCCGTTCTTGTGCAAGTGATCGGCGCAACCGGTATTCTAAGTCCCCTTAAGACGGTCCTTGGTGGAGCTCTACGTCTCGTAGGCTTGGATGCCAGTTTGGCAACTGCGGTTCTGGGTGGCTTCTTCGAAACCACACTGGGAGCCCAAACAGCCAGCCAAAGTGGCGCGTCCTTAGGAGCCCAGGCCACAGTTGCCAGCTTGGTGATTGGTTGGAGCGGACTCTCCGTCCATATGCAAGTGGCAGCCATGCTCACCGGCACTAAAGTGCGGTTCAAACCCTATCTTTACGCTCGCCTCTTACACGGACTTTTCGCGGCCATGGTGACGGCACTCTTGTTAGGTCCTATCAGCTTCATTCCTGCTTCCCTAAGTAACACCTTACCGGCTGTCAGCACCGCCTATTACCTGAATGGTAGTCTTGCGGCGCGTTTTCTGGCATCAGCCCGCCTTGCCACAAGTTTCCTCTTGATCCTAGTTATTATTCTCAGTGTGGTATGGCTACTCAAACGCATGATCTATATATCCTTCAGACCCCGTTCGTAGTCTCCTTATCGAGCTCTTTTTTTCCCGCTTCCACTACTTGCAGGGTTTTCGTTAGAGCGTCGCTTAAATTTGAGAGAACCTGCTGAGCGTATTCCCTTGAGCCTTGTTCGATCTCTTCAGCATGGCGCCTTGTCTCCTCGAGGAGAAGCTTACTCTCTGCTTCTGCCTGGCGGTAGATCTCGCTATTGTGCACTAACTTCGCCGCATATTCCTCCGCCTTGGCAATCATACGTTCTGCCTGCTCCTGCCCATCGGCAATCATTTTGTCTTTTTCAGAGGACACCGCCTCGGCCCGTCTCACCTCTTCGGGAATGGCCGTCCGGATAATATCGAGCAGGTCAAAAAGCTCATCGGCATCGATCAGGACCTTTCCTACCAAAGGAACCTCGGGTGCCTTTTCGACTAGCGCTTCCAGTTGGTCAATTAAGACCAGAAGATTCACTCGGTTCACTGTTACCTCTCCCCATGATTAAATTTGTCGCGTAGTAACGCAGCCACCCGCGGACTCACCCACTTTGATACATTGCCGCCGAATTCGGCCACCTCTTTTACAGCCGAAGAGCTGATAAAGGAATACTCACTACTGGTCATCATAAATACTGTTTCGATGGTTTGCTCGAGATTACGATTCATGGCAGCTAACTTAAACTCAAACTCAAAATCGGTGACGGCCCGAAGACCGCGTACTATAGCAATGGCGTTTTTTTGCTTCGCATAGTCAACGGAGAGACCGCAAAAGGTTTCTACGCTCACGTTGTCAAAAGCTCTTAACTCTTCCTGCAGCATTTCTAGACGTTCTTCAATACTAAAGAGTGGTACCTTATGAGGGTTATGTAAAATAGCTACGTACAGGTGATCAAACAGTGTGCTTCCTCTTTTGATAATATCCAGGTGTCCATATGTAACGGGATCAAATGTCCCTGGACAAACCCCAATTCTCACTCTAACTCCCCCTCATATGGTAAAACAAAAGTATAGTGTCTCCATAACGCTGTTCGCGTTTAAGGCAGAGTTTCGACATGTCCCTAGGTGCTTCCTCTTTTTTGCTGATCTCGGCAATGATAATTCCGTCCTTTTTAAGCACCCTGGTAGTTGCTGGATGCTCCAAGGTTTTTCTGACCAGGCCTTGGTTATAGGGAGGATCCAGAAAAATAACATCAAACTTCACGCCGCGACGCTCGAGCCTCTCTAGAGCCCGAAGGACATCATTGGTGTAAATCTCACCACCGGTCAAACCCGTTTTCTCTAGATTCCTGCGAACTTGAGCGGTGCAAGCTGGATTGGCGTCAACCCACACCACATCGATAGAACCCCGGCTCAGGGCCTCTAGACCCATAGCCCCGCTCCCGGCATAAAGGTCAAGAAATGCGCTATTGATGATAGAAGGCCCTAAAATGTTAAAGAGGGCTTCCTTCACACGATCCCCCGTAGGCCTCGTGCCTAGGCCTGCGACACTGGTTAGTCTCGTTCCTTTTGCTTTCCCCGCAATCACCCGCATCTCTACCACCTCCTCCCGCCTTATCACAACTGACCATCTAACTCCGCACGTAAGAGGGGATACGACGCTAAATCAGGATCCCTGGCCAAAAGCTCCTGGACCTTGTGGGCAGCCTGCTGTAGAATGTCTTGATCCACTTGCAAGTCTGCCAAACGAAACAAGGGTTGTCCCCACTGACGAATCCCCAGTAAATCCCCTGGACCCCTGAGCCGCAAGTCTTCTTCCGCAATAAAAAAGCCATCATTGGACCTGCGCACAACTTCCAGACGTTCTCTGCTATGATCGGACAGATTGTACGCCAATAAAAAACAGATACCTCCCTTAGCGCCACGGCCCACCCGCCCCCGCAGTTGGTGGAGTTGAGCTAAGCCGAAACGCTCGGCATTTTCAATTACCATGACGGTGGCATTGGGTACATTCATTCCCACTTCAATGACTGTGGTAGCAAGGAGCACATCGATTTCGCGGGCATAGAAAGCCTCGAATACCTCTTCCTTCTCTTTGCCCATCTGACCATGGATTAGGCCAACCCGTACTGTAGCTAAAGGACCGCGCTGGAGCTCAATCATCTCCTGGGTGGCTGATTTTAGATCCATATGCTCCGATTCCTCAACGAGGGGAAAAACGACATAGGCCTGCTCACCTAGGCGCACCCTAGAGACAACGTAGCGATAGACGTCACTTCGTTTCGCAGGATCAACCAAACGGGTATCTACCACCTGCCTTCCGGCTGGTAAATCCCTGATCTCTGTCGTATCTAGATCCCCATACATTGTTAGGGCCAAGGACCGGGGAATTGGCGTTGCACTCATAACCAACAGATCTGCATTGCCTTTGACGAGAAGAGCTGACCGTTGGCGAACACCAAAACGATGCTGTTCATCCACAATGGCCAAAGAGAGACTGCGAAAGCTTACTTTATCCGTAATCAGAGCATGGGTGCCAACAACAACATCCACATCACCTGCAGCTAAGGCTATTCGCACATGTTCTTGTTCTTTACCCTTCATATTCCCGATCAAAAGCTCTACTGAAATCCCCAGAGGCTCTAGAGAAGCCTTCATGCGCTGAACCATTTGCCTGGCCAGAACTTCGGTTGGAACCATCATGGCAACCTGCCCTTGGCTGGCTACGGCCTTAACTGCACCATACTCAGCCACCACCGTCTTACCTGAACCAACTTCACCTTGGATCAAGCGGCGCATGGGACGTGTCGATTCCATGTCAGACGCCACTTGCCTAAGGGCATCTGCCTGCCCCTTCGTAAGCCGGAAAGGCAAGCTTTTCAGATAGAGCTTGACAAGCTCACCATCGGGTTTATGAGCAATACCATCCCTTTGTACCTGGCCCTTCTGCAGGCCTAAGAGAAATAGAAAGAACTCTTCAAACACCAAGCGCTCCCGAGCCTTCCTATAACTGGACCAATCCTTAGGGAAGTGGACTTCTTTCACAGCTTCCACTCGATGTGGGTAATCCCCCCGGAACGCTTCAGGGAGACATTCTGGTAACAAGTACACTGATTTCAATGCAGCTTCTACCCAGCGGATCCGCTGCTCGTTGGAAATGCCACTCATAAGGGGATAGACCGGCATTAAACCAAGCCTAGGACTGCGCGTAAAAAACTCCGGCGAGCTCATTTCGGGGCCAAAGAGCCCCGGCTTGGCCACACCATAGACCCATAGCTTGTCTGCCCTTTGTAGCTTCCTATAGAGAAAACTTGTTCCCTGCCCCCGGTGATACACAAACCAGGTCAAACGAAGTGTGCCGAGTTGCCCGTTGATAACCCGGCGACCCTTAGAGATCATCCTTTCTGTCAAATTGCTCAACCTTCCGCAGGTGAGTTGCTCCACACCCACTTCTACATGCTCTGGTTCTACCACTCTCTGAAAATCCTTGTATGTCCGGGGATAACTGAACAAAACATCACGGACTGTTTCTAGCCCCAAGGTTTTAATGGTCTGAGCACGCTTTTCTCCGATACCGGGAAGCACTGTAACAGGAGCTCCTAAGATGTTATCTTGTTTCAACAAACCACCCCTATTTCAAAAAACCCTTATCCTGAAGGTGCCTAAAGGATAAGGGTTGCCTAACACAAAAGGCAGGCCTTTCTACATTGCAAATAGAAAGAGAGCTATGACTCCAGGACCTGTATGAACACCGATGGTAGGTCCAATCTCGCCGATTAAGACCTCCCCCTCAAGAGGGAGAATCCGCGACAAAGCCTCTGCGATTTGGGTCGCTTCTTCACTGGTGGTTGCATGACTCATGGCCGCACGAATCTTCTTTTCAGGAAATTTCTCCTGGAATTCTACCACCAGTTCCCGAACACGTTTGAGGGCTTTAGCCTTACCTCGGATCTTCTCAAAAGGAGCCACTTCACCATCAACTAAAGTGAGGATAGGCTTAATACTGAGCATGGTGCCGACTAAGGCGGAAGCCATCCCAATACGTCCGTTTTTCTTCAAAAATTCTAGAGTATCCACCACAAAATACACCTGGAGATGATCAATGGTGTGCTGTACGTCAGATAGAATCTCATCCAGTTCTTTACCAGCCTGCACCCCTTGGGCAGCCGTCACCGCCACGAGACCGAGACCCATGGAAGCAGCTTTACTGTCCACGACTTTTACAGTGACACTGGAATCAAGCATGGTACTTGCTAAAACGGCCGATTGGTAGGTCCCACTCATCTTGCTACTCATATGAACCGAAATAATGGTATCGCCAGGTTGCGCTATTTTTTCATACATGGCCACAAAATCAGCCGGTGATGGTTGGCAGGTGCTAGGCATCTCGATCTCGTTTTTTAGCCTGGTGTAAAACTCAGACGTAGACATCTCTTCGCCGTCCTTGAAGATTTCGGAACCGAACTGCACAGTTAGGGGCACGACGTGAATTCCCAAACGTTCCTTGACCTCCAAGGAAAGATCGCTGCCACTATCAGTCACCACATGGATTTTCCCCACTGTATTTCCCTCCCTTATTCCACCGAGACAATGTAGTAATACAATGGCTGCCCTCCAGGGTAAACCTCCACTTCGCAATGGGAGTATTCCTCCTGAAGCGTAGCGCTCAAATCTTCGGCTTCTTCGGCCATTTGATCAGCGCCATAGTAGACACTGATTACAGTAGACTCATCATCCACCATGGTTCGCAAAAGATCCCTGGCTACGTCATCAGGGCTAGAGCCTACAACGGCGATCTTCCCTTCAGCGAGACCAATGATGTCTCTTTCTTCGATCTGCAAATCACCAGCCACGGTAGAGCGCACGGCGTAAGTGACTTCGCCAGTCTTCACTTCACCCATACCGCTTTCCATGGCGGCCACATTTTCCTCCAGGGAATCATCTTCCACAAAGTACATTAAAGCGCTGATCCCTTGGGGAGCCGAGCGGGTAGGCACAACGCCCACCTTCTTATCCACAAGCTCTTTAACCTGCTGTGCCGAGAATATAACGTTCTTATTATTAGGGAGTATAATGACGGATTCTGCATGCACGCTATTCACCGCAGTAACCAGATCCTCCGTGCTAGGATTCATGGTCTGACCACCTGTTACCACACTATCAACTCCGAGACTTCGGAAAATATCCGCTAGACCTGCCCCAGCAACTACTGCAACGATTCCCACCCCTTTAGGGGCAGCGGAGTGCTCTGCAACGCCTGGAAAGCCTACTACATTATCAATGGCGTAGTCTAGACGGTGATTGTCACTGTGATGGGCAAATTCTTGGTTTTGGAGCATCATGTTATCAATGGCAATCTCCGTGAGGTTGCCCAGATCCCCGCAAAACTGCAAGACTTGCCCTGGATGGTCGGTGTGGATGTGCACTTTCGTCACGTGTTCATCACCCACCACAATCATGGAATCCCCTTTGGATTCCAGCTCTGCGCGGATCCTTTCTGGGTCAATTCCTTCTCCTAAGATGATAAACTCTGTACAGTATTTATTGACCAGTACTTCTTCGCCAAGGCGCGAAAAATCGACGGCTTCCTTCTCAGGTGTCCCTTGCTCGGCCAGGATCTCTTCCATTTCCTCTGGTGAGGTGGTTAAACCTGCCCAAAAACCTTCAAAAATACAAACGAGCCCTTGCCCTCCAGCATCTACAACCCCGGCCTCTTTGAGTACTGGAAGAATATTCGGTGTATCAGCTAAGGACTTCTGTGCGCCCAGTAAGGCAGCCTTGATCACAGCCGAGGCATCGGCTCCCTCTTCTGCAGCCTCTTCCGCCGCCTCAGCCGCGACACGGGCTACGGTGAGCATGGTACCCTCCACCGGTTTCATGACCGCTCTATAGGTAGTCTTGGAGGCAGAATCAAAGGCGTGGGCAATATCCTCTCCTGTGGCTTCACCCTTGACGTGGGCGAGTCCATCGGAAAATCCCCGGAAGAATTGAGACAAGATCACACCGCTATTTCCCCTGGCACCCATGAGGGATCCACGGGCCAAAAGCGTTGTCAAACGTCCCACTTCATTATTCTCTGCCCGCTCTAGTTCTTTTACCGCTGCATTCAGAGTCAAAGACATGTTCGTCCCAGTATCACCATCTGGAACAGGAAACACATTCAGAGCATTAACTATATCCTTTTGCTGGTCAAGGTTGCGTGCAGCGACCAACAACATGTTTTTTAGCGTTACGCCGTTAATAACGTCCAAAACATTTCCTCCGATCACTTTCTCTTTGCAGATGTAACCCGAACACTCTGGACCTTAACGTTGACGCTATCGACATTGAGTCCCAGCATGGTTTCAACCGCATATTTGACTCGCTCTTGTACATTTCTAGCTACTTCAGATATCTTCACACCATACTCGACCACAATGTAGAGCTGAATGGTGACACTATCTTCATTGAACTGAATGTCGACGCCACGTTCAAAGTTGTCGCGGCGGAGCAAGTCCGTTAACTCATCTTGAATATTTCGCGGGGCCATTCCTACGAGCCCATAACACTCCATGGCAGCCACACCTGAAATGGTGGCAATGACCTCTTCACGAATGGAAATTTTTCCGAATTGGGCTTGAATCTCTTGGGCCACAATCTTCCCCCCCTAAAACATTACCAAATTGGACCATAATCTATCATACCCATTCTAACCATTTGCACCCTGATTGTAAAGGTTTTTATCAGGGTGGCCATTTGCAGCTTGCATTCTTCGAAAGCCTGTGCTAAAATTAAATCCGTTATGGAAACTTGTTCAAAGGGGGTAAGAAACATGGCCAGAAGGTGCGTTGTTTGTGATAAAGGCACCGTGTTCGGTAACCTTAGAAGCCACGCTGAGAATAAGAATCGGCGGAACTGGAAACCAAACTTGCAGAAAGCTCGCATCGTGCTCAATGGGAGTCCCAGACGGGCTTATGTATGTACAAGATGTCTCAGAAGTGGAAAAGTAGAACGGGCCCTATAGGTTCGCCCCTGTTTAGTCTACCTATGTAAAGAAGTACCCCTAGGTTTTCCTAGGGGTATTTTATTACTGTAATATGGCCAAAAGAACCCCATCGGCAATCCTCACAGAAATATCTGCGTCTGCAGCCACATTGCTGATCGTTAAGGTGCTCCCTTTGTGGAGCGTAACACCATGGAGGGGATAGAGGAGACCCGTCGTTGAAACGCGTAGAACCTCAGGACTCAGGGGAATTAGGGACACAACGCTACCTAGGTTCACCTTGGCCCGGAACTCTTTACAAAAGGCGCTGAGGCGATGTTCCTTGGTGAGGAGCCAATTCTGAACGCCACCTAAGGCCAAACGGTAGAGCAATTCCACATTACCCAAAGCATGATCGATGCGGCTTCCCCAGCCGCCCACCAAAGTTATACTCGTAGCTCCCTGACCCAAGGCATAGTCCACCGCTAAATCCATGTCGGTTTGATCCTTTACGGCTGACACGCGCTGAAAAGGAATATTCTTGCTTTGCCAATACTCTTCCGTGGCCTCATCTAAGGAGTCTTGATCGCCAAGAATGATCTGGGGCGTTATACCCCAAGCGCGGGCTAAACGAGCTCCCCCGTCAGCACAGATCACAACAACATCGTCATTGACTGGCTGCCAAGGCGTACATGGAACATCGTCCCCTGACGCCAGAATTAGGGCCGACCTACCTATACTGGGGTTCAAAAATCTCCCTCCGTTTTCTAAGGAGCAGTATCACTACAGCAACGAGTATAGCTTCTGGAATGAGGTATGATGCATTATAGCCTAAGGAATAGACTAGTGCGGGTGTTCCTTCTGGCGCATATTCGGCAAAAAACACAACCCCTGCTACAACATGGGTGATGCAGCGCAAAAGCGAACCCACAGCTACACCAAGTTCCCTGTGTTTTCGCAGGATGCCAAAGCCGGCCACGCCTAACATCATAAATGGAACGGGATAATCCAAGAGTAGCTGAATCGGATGGATGATGTAAGGAGAAATAAGTAACTTGACAACACCTAGTAACGCACCACCTAGAATGCCGATCTTTCCACCATGCCTGAAGGCTAAGATGAAGATCGGCAGCATTTCAAGGGAAACGCTACCTCCTTGGGGCATTTGAAACAACTTTAAGAACGACAAGAGCACTGCAGCTGCAACCAAGAGCGATACTTCCACCATGATTCTCAGATTCTTATCACGCATGAAGACAACCTCCTCAAAATTGCGATTTTGTCCCACATCACGGCACTGAATAGAAAAAAACATGGAAACAGCGGTCCATGTTTTGGTCTACCGCTTCCCTACGCTGGAATTAACCAACAGGTTCTAAGGGTTAGAGTTTATGAAACTCAGTCTCAGCAAAAGCACCCCTAGCGGAACTATATCGTTTGACTCATACTTCGACGTGAAACATAAAAACCCTTTTTAAGACATGAAACATCCCAAAACATCGAAGAGCATCCTTGGCGTCCAGGATGCTCTTCTTCTGCCCTACCAGGTGGGTAAGTCTGCTTTCTTTATGGTTTCGCAGGCGAACGCGAAATATCCGTGCCCAGGGATGTTGGTATTTTTTTAGGTGATCGCATACAAGAGTAGACCCTCCTTTCTTATGTATTTTGGTCTTACCCACCCAGCCTGCTTCTATAATACATTGAATTATCAGACTTGTCAAGCACAGGAAACTACTTTTTCGATAATTTTGGCCAAAAAGAGAGACAAGGTTACCCTTGTCCGCCGATGGAACGCATTTGGTCGATATACTCTCCTGGATTCTGTGCACCGAAGACCGCTGAGCCAGCCACAAGATTCGTAGTTCCCGCTTCAATTAAAGCGGGCACGTTTTCCAAACTCACTCCGCCATCAACCTGCAGTTCAATGGGAGCGCTCCCGATCATTGCTCGACAATCCCTAATCTTTTCTATTATGGCCGGTATAAACTTCTGTCCACCGAAACCAGGATTCACAGACATAATGAGCACAAGGTCCAGGTCATCGAGGATATATTTCAAGCCCGTTAGAGGTGTATGGGGATTCAACGATACACCAGCTTTGACTCCTAATTCTCTTATGTGCCTTAGTGTACGCTGTAGATGCGTCACTGCTTCATAATGGACAGTAATGATTTCAGGTGCTGTGGCGGCAAAGTCTTTAAGATACCGTTCAGGCTTTTCAATCATAAGATGAATATCAAGGGGAACGTTTGACGAACGCTTGGCCGCATGGATCACAGGTAGGCCGAAGCTGATATTAGGGACGTAGTTCCCATCCATAACATCAATATGGAGCAAATCGGCATTCTTGACTTTCTCCAATTCACCCCTTAAGTTGCTTAAATCTGCTGCTAAAATAGAAGGACTAATTCGTATCTTCAACCATCTGTCTCCTTTCTAGTAACGCGGTGCCGCCTCCTCGAGCAAAATCAAATAGTGTTCATAGCGCCTAGGAAGGATTTCACCGGTTTTCACCGCTTCTTTCACTTGACACCCCGGTTCGCGACGATGTAAACACCCCCGAAACTGGCAAGCATCTATGTGAGGGCGAAACTCAGGAAAGGCAAATTGCAAATCCCTTTCTTGATCAGTGCCCATGCTCAGCCTAGAAAAGCCTGGGGTGTCCGCCACATATCCATCACCAAGGGACAACAGTTCTACGCTGCGGGTAGTATGCCTTCCCCGCTGAGCTTTGGCGCTCACTTTACCTGTCTCCAAATTCAAGGCAGGATCAAGCGCATTTAAGAGCGACGATTTACCCGCTCCGGAAGGACCGGCTAGGGTACTTATTTTCCCCTTTAGCAATTCCCTTAACTCGTCCAACCCCTCACTTTTTATCACACTGGTAATCACGGTGGGATAGGAAATGGCTGCATACTTGTTGGCCATGTCCAAAGCTCCGGCTGGGTCAAGATCCCCTTTTGTAAACACCACAACACAAGATAAATCCAAAAGTTCTGCCTGGACCAAAATACGATCTAGAAGCAAGTAATTGGGCGGGGGGTTCTTGACAGAAAAGACAACTGCTACTTGATTTACGTTGGCAATGGCAGGACGAGTGAGCTCATTTATGCGAGGTAAGATGCGTTCCACAACGCCTGCCTCGCCCCCAGGTTCCCTGGAGATCTCTACTTTATCTCCCACTAAGACACGATCATCCCTCAAGCGTAACCGCCCCCGTAATATGCAGGGCACAACACCCGACTCTATTTCTACGTCATATGTTCCGCCAATGCCTTTAACAATAACCCCTTGTTCCATAGACTACTCCGGAAAAAGCCCATCGAAGAACTGACGACCGCCAATATATACTTGAAACCTGGCATCTTGACCTCGCCCCTGTACGGTGCGGACCACTCGACTACCGCCCTTGTGGGTCTCTCGATACACCTCACGGGCGCCAAAGTCGTCGATGACCAAAATGACCACTTCCTGGTCGGGTCCTGGCTGAACATCGATGGTGACGTCCTGAGTCTTCCACAAATTCTCATGTATCCACCGCGGTTCTTCTAAGGGATCTGCGGGAATCTGCGGTTCAGGAGTGGGTGACGTGAGACCCTGGGAATAGACAAAGTCGATGCTCCAGCCCGCCTGCACCTGTGTGCCAGGGCTCGGATTTTGTTCTACCACCTGCCCTTGGCGATAAATAGTGCTATATTCGGGCCAAGAATTGCCCAAGGGTAGCCCTAGCTCTCGAAGCTGTGCCTTCACGAGCTCAAAATCTTGTCCGCGGAAATCGGGTAAGGCAAAAGAAAGTGGAGCTTCTTGCCCTTTGCTGACCACTAAGTTCACGGCGGTTCCCTTCATGACAATTTCACCGGGTTTTGGCCATTGCTCAAGGACAATACCGGGACTTACTTCAGGATCATATGCTTCTTCCTCGTCTCCCAACACGAAACCGGCCTGGGTTAAGCCCAATTTGCCCTCTCGAGACGTAAGGCCAATCACTGATGGCATTTCTACTTCTTCAGGGCCGAGGCTCACCCGGACCAGAATCTCCCTTTTCTGCTTCACCATACGACCTGGTAAGGGATCTTGACTGATAATATGCCCTGCAGGAACCTCGTTATCAAAAAGAGATTGCTCCACCTTTAACACCAAATCCGCATCGCGCAAGACACGCCCGGCCTCTAACTCAAAGAGACCGACCACATCGGGTACCCGCACATCGTCTAAGAAGAGGACCCGGGGAATGAGCCTGACGACTCCCACCCCTATCCCTACCAAAACTAAAAGGATTACTAGTATAATTAGTCCCTTCGACCTGCGAGGTGTCTTTGTCTTCTGCGTTTCTTTCTGTTGGTTTTTAGTGCGTTTCTTTCTAGTGGCCAATCCAAAACCTCCCTTGGACTTTCCTTGGGCGGGTAGAGGCATCGTTTGATCTCCCCCACCCTGCCCATCTCCTTGTAGCTCCATGCGACGTTCAATTCTTTGAAAGACCTTTACCACTTCTTCGGCACTACTTGGGCGTTTTTTAGGGTCTTTGTTGAGCAGCTTCAAAACCAAATCCTCTAGGTCGCCGTCTAAATCGGGTCTGGAGTCACGGAGTGGTAGTGGGTTTTCCTGAATTTGCTTAAGAGCAATGGCGATCGGTGATTCACCCCTAAAGGGCGGATGGCCTGCTATCATTTCATACAAGACGATGCCCAAAGAATAAAGGTCGCTTGCAGATTGCACATTGACCCCCCTGGCCTGTTCAGGAGAAAAATAACGCACAGAACCCAACACCATCCCTGTCTGGGTTAGATTCGTGGTACTCATGGCCTGGGCTATACCAAAGTCGGTTACCTTAACACGTCCTTCATCGGTCACGAGGATGTTATGGGGCTTAATGTCACGATGAATAATGCCGTGATAGTGGGCATGGGCTAAACCCATGGCGATTTGTTTCCCCACATTTACAATGATGTCTTGTGAAAAGCATTCATGTTCTCGAACCAGGTCATGGAGGTTCTTGCCTTGAACAAACTCCATGACGATAAAGTGAACATGATCGGTTTCACCCACGTCGTAGATATTGACGATATTTGGATGAGACAAGCTCGCCGCTGACCGGGCTTCCCTTCGAAAACGTTCTACAAACTCTTCATCATCGGCAAACTGTGCTCGGAGTATTTTCACGGCCACAACTCTGCTGAGCAGATGATCCTTGGCACTATAAACCAAGGCCATTCCTCCGTCGCCGACCTTCTCTAAAATCTCATAACGATTGGCTAACATTTCTCCAATCATGCTCTCACCCTTTGATTGTTACTGGTCTATCCCTAGAGCCGCTTCCATTACTGTCACGCCAATTGGCACCGCCATTTGGCTACCAGACCCTCCGTGTTCCACAAGTACAGCTATTGCTACCCGTGGTCTCTCTGTTGGTGCAAACCCAATGAACCAGGCATGGTCGCCCCCTGGGCCTGTTTGGGCGGTGCCAGTCTTACCCCCATAGTCTAAAGACGAAGGTCGACTCGTCCGGGCCGTCCCCTCCCTTGCGGCGAGAATCATCGCTTCCTGAAGAGCACTGGCGTGTGACGGAGGCAAAACCTGCGATGTAATCTGCGGCCGGGTAATTTGCCGCATTTTTAGACCTCCTCGCACTTCCTGCACCACATAGGGCCGCATCATGGCTCCCCCATTGGCAATGGTGGAAGCAACTGTAGCCATCTGCAGAGGTGTCACCAAGAGCTCTCCCTGCCCTATACCCATCTGGGCTGCATCATAATCCGAGGCAACCCCGGAGGGAAGAAAACCACCCAAATTTTGAAGATCAAATCCGACTTCTATGCCTAAGTTAAAGCGCCTAAACATCTCAAGGAGACGGTCCCCTAAAGATATGGCCAATTGGGCAAAAACTACGTTCGAGGAGACCGCGAGAGCCTGATCGATGGTAATGCTCCCGTGGGCCCTTCCGCCATAGTTGCTGATAGTACGGTTCCCTAGTACCAAAGAGCCTTGGTCCTGCCAAGTCTGACTGCGCTCCACAAGCCCCTCTCCCAGAGCGGCTCCATAAACTAGAGGCTTCACTACAGAGCCGGGAGGATACAGGCCATGGGTGGCCCTGTTCAAGAAAGGACTTCGTTCATCATCAAGATAACTTGACCAGTTCCCGTCCAATGCGTTTCCATCAATCCCAGGCGACGAGACTAGGGCCAAAATTTCACCAGTGGTGGGCTTGATCGCCACAATGGCGCCTTGCCTGCCCGCAAGGGCCTTTTCCGCCACCTTCTGTACGTCGAGATCCAATGTGGTAATAAGGCTACGGCCCTGGCTCAAATCTTCATGATACCTTCGCTCGAGTCCCGTCATACCATAGCGCTGGTGAAAATACCCAACCACATGACTAAGAGATGGGGTGGAATAATTGCGGGCATAGACCGATCCGTCGGAGGCGGATGCGGCTAAAGGTACCCCATGACGATCGAAGATAACACCGCGATCCTCTTTGAACATCTGATAATAGCGGGGATTGGCCGGATGGTTTTGGATATCAGCACAGACTTGCCAGTAAAACAAGCTAAGACAAAGGAGCCCAAACATGGTGACTATAGATAGAAAGGTCTTGCGCACCTAATCTCCACCCCTCTTTCCTCCGAGGCCCGCAACCATTCCCAGCATTGCGAATTGGGACACTAACGAAGTCGAGCCGAAACTTACCAAGGGTAGAGTCATACCAGTAAAGGGTACCAGGCGCAAAATGCCTCCTACAACTAAGAATACCTGTACATGAAGTAGAAGGGTTAAGCCCAGACCGATCATCTGCACGCGTTTTTCCTCAACTACGTGGAGGAGACGCACAGCCCAAAAGGCCAGTGCTAAGTATACCACAAGTAGGGAAAACGTGCCTAACAGACCAAATTCTTCGCCAATCACTGCAAACAAATAGTCTGTATGCACATTGGGGATCACATGGGCAAATCCTGCACCGAGCCCTTGACCTACCAGTCCACCGCTTCGTAGGGCAAAGAGCCCTTGTAGAACTTGGTAGCCTTTGCTATCTAAATAATCCCAGGGCCACAGCCAGGCCATGGCTCTACTGCGAAGATGGGGAAACCACAGGTAAGCAGAGATAAAACCAAGGACCGTACATGCAATATACACAAACAGCTTTGGCCAGGTGAATTTCCAGTAGAGGGACATCCACCAAAATACGAAAAAAACTAAGAGGGCTGGCCCGAGATCGCGCTGCCAGGCCAAGAGCAAGAAAAAAGCCCCTAGAATTAACACGAGTTCCCACCAAGCCCGTCCCTCCGTGAAGTACTGGGCTAGGTAGAACACAAGAAAAATGCGGGCCAGTTCTACTGGCTGAAAGCGCAATCCAAAGAGGGTAATCCACGCCCGGGCTCCACCAGCGCTCTGCCCAAAGAGGGCTGTTGCGAGAAGGAGAGCAAGGGCTGCGCCAGCCCACACTAAGGGATGGGCAAATCTCCTTCTGCATCCCCAAAGCCCACCGACATACGCTGCACAAGCCACCAGCGCCCCCCAAAATTGTTGGGTGGCCCACGTGGGATTGAGGCGGGTCAAAAACACCCACCCCGTCAAGACCAAGATGGCCACAAAGGGTAATGCGCCAGGATCATATCCTAGTTGTTTCGTGAGAAAAAACAAAACCATGAACGAAACCCAAAGTACCAAAGGTTGCCACCAACAGATCTGCCCTTGTAGCCAGAAAAGCCACCAGCTTAGACAGAACAGCCAGCCTGCAAACTCAAACCAAGTACGATAGAGGGTTCTGAACACGGAAATTCCTCCTCCGCTAAACCTTGGCTACGATCACCGTTACATTATCAACTCCGCCCGATGCATTAGCTAAATCAACAAGTTCCTGGGCCAAATTTCCAGAGTCAAAGCCCTGCTTTAACCTCTCTTCAATGAGGGCATCATCTACAAGATCCGTTAAGCCGTCGGTGCATAGCATCACCAATGTACCGGGGAGAAGGTCCTTGGTGATGAGGTCAATTTCGATCTCCTCAGCGCCTAAAGCCTGGGTAAGCATATGCTTTTTTGGATGGTTACGGGCCTCTGCGGCAGTGATGGTACCAGAGCGCAAAAGTTCGCCAACCACAGAATGATCACGGGTCATCTGCTCTAAAGCCCCATCTGAGAAGATGTAACAACGACTATCACCCACATGGCCAACAGTGAGAGTGCAGTTTCCCTCGCGGTCAGGGTCAGAAACCCACGCCAGAGTAATGGTGCTTCCCATGCCATGATACTCCTGGTTCTTAGCGGAGGCATCCAAGATACTCTCTTGAGCTTGACGGATAGCTGCCAAAACTTCCTCTTCGGGATTCACACCAGTGAAGGGAAAACTCTGAATGGCATTGACAGCTACCTCGGAGGCTACCTCTCCAGCGAGGTGTCCGCCCATGCCATCACAGACAACAAGGCACCTAGAAGTTACCCACAGAGCATCTTCATTGTTTTGGCGAACTTGTCCTACATCGGTTGCGGTCTTTACATCCACGGCAAACACTCCTATTTTAGCTCTTCGAGCATCGCTTTGACAAACTGCAGCACAATTCTCACTAGCCAAACCACCAAGATCGCCCTTCCTATCCAGTGGATTAGGACCATGCTCATCTCTCCTCATATACGAACAACGTCCGCCCGATTTGGATCCTGTCACCGGTTTTTAGCACTGCACAACGAATGGGCTTGCCATTGACGAGGGTGCCGTTCTTGCTCGAATTATCTTTCAGTAACCACCCTTCGCCAACCAGGTTGAAACTAGCATGTACTCGACTTGTTCCAGGGTCAGTAAGCTTAAGATCGCAGCTGTGACCCCTACCTACCAAAAACCCAGGTTGAAGTAAAATGGCGCCTGAGTCTGTGAGAAGATAGCTCCGCTTTCCACGATCAGGATCCGTCTCCTTGGTTATAGCATAACGTCTGGTCGGGCCTAAGTCCTCCCCATCACTTTGTTTAAGTTCTTCCTGCTTTGAGCTTTTCCTTTTCATTCCTGCGATTATTGTCTCCATCCAAGTCTTTAGACGCTTGATCAAATCTGTCACTCCTGTAGGTGGGTTTGCCGTAATTGGCCACACGCAGCCTCTATATCAGTGCCCCGCTCTTTACGAATGGATACTGGAATGCCCCCTGCCTTTAGCACCTGTGCAAACTCTGTCAATACCTTGGCCGAAGGCCTTTTTTCAGGTCCCACGGGGTTAATCGGGATCAAGTTCACATGACACAGCCGCCCCTTGAGTAGACGCTTAAGCCTCTTGGCTTGGTCCACTGTGTCATTAAAACCGCGGATTAGGGCATACTCATAGGAGATACGCCGGCCTGTCTTTTCCGTATAATACTCGCAGGCCTCCAAGAGTTCCTGGAGGGGAAACCTCTTATTCACCGGCATTACTTGTGAGCGTTCAGCGTCTGTTGTTGCGTGGAGAGAGATGGCCAGATTAACCTGGATGTCTTCCTCTGCCAACGCCTTAATCTGGGGAGCCAGGCCGCATGTGGAGATAGTGAGGCGCCTAGCTCCAAGATTGAGCCCCTTTTCGTGATTCAACAGGCGAACGCTACGTAAGAGGGCATCATAGTTGGCCAAGGGTTCTCCCATACCCATGTACACAATGTTAGAAACGTTTTGACCCTTGGCCCTAAGTCTGTTCTCAACCCATAAGACCTGAGCCACAATCTCCGAGGCCCATAGGTTACGGACATAACCACTTTGACCTGTAGCGCAGAAGGAGCAAGCCATGGCACAGCCAACCTGGGTTGAAATGCAGAGCGTCTGCCGGTCCTCCTCAGGGATAAGGACTGCTTCAATGGTAGCGTCATCGTTTAGGGCAAAAAGGTACTTTTCTGTTCCATCGGCAGACTTTCGGCTGGCAACTAACTCAATGGGCCAAGGGGACTGGAAGGTCTCTTCTAGTTCGGTCATGAGGGAACTGGGCAGGTTGGTCATTTCTTGAAAGTTCTGAGCAGCGTGCTTATGCAGCCAAGTAAAAATCTGATCGGCACGGAATGATGCAATCTGTCGTGTTTCTAGCCAAGTCGTTATTTCTTCAGGAAAAAGTCCCACTAAGTCCACGCAAAGACCTCCACTTCAAAGGGTGAGATGATGAGTAAACGGGCTAAGGTTCATTTTTTGACAGCCTATGTAGAGTACCTTCTAGATCAGGGTATCCGTTCTGAAGAATACTATTTAGGTGATGCCTCGCGCTTTTTGCGCCACTTGCTTGCTAATGCCACAAGCGAGCAGGTTGAATCCTATATCTGCAGTGTCCATCACTCGCAAGCCTATCGTACCCGCTTGGAAAAAACGTTGCGCAAATTTTTTATTTTTGCCCATGAAAACCTGTCCATAGACACAAAACTAGTCCTGGATAGACAAAAAGAACCAGATCAGCACCTGGTTCATAGAAAAGCTGGTCGGGGCGACACGATTTGAACGTGCGACCTCCGCGTCCCGAACGCGATGCTCTACCAAACTGAGCCACGCCCCGTAAATCCAGTATAAACCCTAGTGAAGAACTTTGTCAATGTCACGAAACACAGAAAAAAGCATCCTCGGCCATAAAGCGAAGATGCTCTCTTTGGAATCATGCACGTGTTTTGTTAACCTGGCTTTCTTCGGCTACTTTCGCAATAATCAAGGAGTTGGTGGGCATCCGTTCGTCACAATAGGGCTCACAGAGCCGGCGTATGAACGAAGTATTCCCATGTTCCCAAGCGGCCACAATGGCATTGCGGATAGCAGCCTCTACCCCGCTTGCTGTGGTATGATACTTCGCTGCTAGAGTGGGGTATATCTCCTTGGTCAGACCTCCTGCAAAGTAACCATCTTCGGTGCACATCAATGCGGCTTCCTTCAAATACGAAAATCCCTTGTAATGGGGCGGCACACCCATGCTATGTAGAAGTTGCGTCACTTTTTGGTCTGTAGTAAGCCTCGATTCTAAGGCTGACGCAGTTTCGCTAGCTATCATCTCCTTGGAACTCTGGGCAAACTCTCTCAGCCTTTGGGCCAAAATCTCCAATTTAAACGGCTTGACCAGAAAATAGTCAGCCCCTAAAGCCATAAGGCGAGCCAAGAGATTATCCGTACCAAAGGCCGTAATCACAAACACTTTGGGTTTGCGTTGGAGACTTAAGGTCTGCAACCTTTCTATAACACCGAGTCCATCCAAGTAAGGCATAGTGATGTCCAGCAATACGACATCCGGTTGTAGTTCCTTGATCTTGCTTAACGCCTGTTCTCCGTCATAGGCTAGCCCGGCCACTTCAAGATCATGTTGGGTGTCGAAATAATCCTGTAAGGCATGGCACAGCTCCACATTATTGTCAACAATGAGTATTCGCATAGCATCCCTCCAGGTTTTCCTTATCTCTTATTTGACAAAAGGTGGTAAAATCCTTCCGCTTGAGCAATTTTTGTCAACTTAATGTTAAACTCACTATTTTCTAAAAATAGCTAAGAAGAACCCGTCCAGACTATGCCGATGGGGAA
>DIPH01000025.1:150778-182826 GCA_002424045.1 Firmicutes bacterium UBA5493
GGGGAAGGATGGTTCTCATCCAATTCGGTCCTGCAGAAGGGGGAAACCAACTAGGAAAAACATGGCCTTGAAATTCCCGATGGTTGTCTAAAAACCACTGGGCCACATCCTCATTCTCATACTTCGTTAAGGTACAAGTAGAGTAAAGGAGCAGTCCTCCAGGGGCTACATAGCTAGCCGCCGCGCTTAAGATCCGTTTCTGCAAAGCAGCAAGCTCCAAAATATCATCGAGGTTCTTGCGCCAACGAATGTCAGGCCGATGGCCCATCGTGCCAAGGCCCGAACAAGGTGCATCAACCAGAACCCTAGGGGCAGGAGCTAAGCCCAGATCCTCTGAAGCATCACCGAGCCGAGTCTCAATAATGGATATGCCCATTCGTTGAGCATTTGCTTGCACCAGCTTCAGACGGGCCTGATTCACATCGAAAGCAAGAATCCGTCCCCGATCTTCCATCAACTGTGCCATGTGCGTGGTCTTACCTCCTGGCGCACTACAGAGATCGTAAACCAGCTGCCCTGGCTTAACCTGCAATGCATGGGCGGCTAAGGCGCTGCTTTCGTCCTGAATATAATACATCCCCTCACCAAGGCCTGTATCGCACACCACCAAATGGGCAGGACTCACTTCCAGAATATCAGGAGCAAATCGTCCTGCCTCCGTCCTAACCCCCTGTGCTTCTAGATGCGACTGCACCTCTGAAGAGGACGTCTTCAGGGTGTTCACGCGCACATGCATCTTAGGCGATTCGTTGAGGGCTTGACAAAGGGCAAGCGTTTCCTCCTTCCCCCACCAAGTAAGCCACTCTCTTACAATCCAGGATGGAAAGGAGTACTTTACTCCAATGTGTTCCACCAGATCGGATGCTTCCGCAGGATACATTATGGACTCACGCTCCCTGACGATCTTCCGCAGCAGGCCGTTGGTGAACTTGACCACTCCTTCATGGCCGAAGAGGCGAGCTAGTTTCACCGCCTCGTTAACTGCAGCACTGGGAGGTACCCGATCAAGGTAGAGTATTTGGTAAACGGCGCTCCGCAGGATATTTAGGATAAACGGTTTGATCTTCCGCAGGGGTCTTGAGCTAAATAAGGAGAGAACATAATCCAAGTTGCGACGCATGCGCACTGTACCATAGACGAGCTCGGTGTAGAGTCCTTGGTCAAGCCCGCTCAGGTCATTTTGACGCAGATGACAATCAAGGACCTCCCGTAGGAAGTCCTCTGTTTCCTCCAGTTCACTTAATGTTACCACTACAAGCTGCCTGGGATTAACAATTTTCTTCATTAGCGTCTCCGCTGGCCTCTCAAGATTAACAAACGCAGCAATTGGGTTGCAGACACAGCCACAGCGGCCACATAGGTAAGGGCAGCCGCATTCAATACTGCCTGGGCCTTGGGAACCTCAGCCCGATTCAAGTATCCGCCGGCATCTAAAAACCCAAGGGCCCTTTTTGATGCATTAAACTCTACAGGCAGCGTCACAAGCTGAAAGCCAAGGGCAGCGATGAAAAACCAAATGCCAACGAGCATCAAAACATCAAAGCTAAATAAGAAACCCATCAAAAACAAGGGCATAGCCATTTGCGAACCAATGCTAGCCACAGGAAATAGATTTGTTCTAAGTGCTAGGGGCGCATAGCCTTGGGCATGCTGCACAGCATGGCCAACTTCATGGGCGGCAACGCCCAAAGCGGCAAGGCTCGTGCCATTATAAACATCACTAGACAAGCGTACTGTCTCCGAACGTGGATCATAATGATCGGTAAGCTGTCCCCCCACACGCTCTACGCTCACATTGTGCAGGCCATTATCATTCAAAATCTGCCGGGCAATTTGATTCCCGGTGTAACCGGCAAGGGAGCGTTCCCTTAAGTAGCGATTAAACGTAGAGTTCACTTTAAACTGGGCATACATGGCAAAAAACAAGGCGGGAAGAACCAAAATAAACGTGGGATCGTAAAACATTTATTCTCCTCCTCTCAACATAAAAAGTCTCCGATACGAAGACGCAAACCATTCGCAAAGTCCGCTCCTGAGATGGCCCTGGCATTTGGCCTCTGTACCTTGAGCAAGAGCAAGGACCCTTGTCCGCATCCAACTACTAAACCCTGCCCCTCTAAGGCCAAAATCTCTCCTGGGGACCCCTGTCCCAGGGCACCCTCTGCTTCACGGGGATATGCCTCAAGGATTTTCACCGTTTCCTCTCCTACATAAGTGTAAGCCAATGGCCAGGGATTCATTCCCCGAATCAAGCGGTCGAGCTTGGCTGCGGGCTCTTTGAAATCTACGAAGGAGTCCTTTTTAGACAGTTTGTAAGCATAACTCGCTGCCTCATGATCTTGGGGGATGCGGGGAGCCTGACCGGAGGCAATCTGCCTCACCGTTTCACTAAGGAGGCGGGCTCCTGTGATCATCAAGCGATCATGGAGATCTCCTGCAGTGTCTCTGGGCAAAATAGGTTCTTGGGCCTGTAAGATAATATCACCGCTATCCCATCCCGAAGCCAAATACATAGTTGTTACACCAGTAAAGGTTTCCCCCTTGACAATCGCGGCAGTAATGGGCGATGCCCCCCGGTACTTGGGCAAAAGAGAACTATGCACATTCACACAGCCGTAGGGTGCCATGGTCAGGAGGCGATCTGGAAGCTTTTGTCCAAAGGCCACCACCACGAACAGATCCGCTTCGCAACTCTGAATCTGGTCCATTGCTTCAGAACTGCCAATAGATTCTGGCTGTAAGATTGGCACCCCGTGGGCTAGGGCAACCTTCTTGACGGGGGATGCGGCATACTTCTGGCCGCGGCCACTTCTGCGATCAGGTTGCGTGACTACGGCTACCACTTCGTGTTCGTCTAAAAGGGCCTCTAGACTAGGTACGGCAAATTCGGGAGTGCCCATAAAAACAATACGCATTCACTCACCCTCTCCCATCTCAGTTAGTTCCTCCGGTTGGACCTCTGCTTCGATCTCCGGCGACTTAACTTCAGCCTCACCCAACATACGATCGAGCATTAAGACCCCATCTAGATGATCGATCTCGTGCTGTAGAGCCCGGGCAAAAAGGCTGTCAGCCTTAATACGTACTTGTTTGCCTTTTTCATCGAGACCTGCAATCTCTACCTCCGTAGGACGTTTCACATATACCCAGCGCTCGGGAATACTAAGACAGCCTTCCACATCAATTTCCTCTCCACTGGCATCCAGCACCACAGGATTGACCAGCACCACCGGACCTTCACCCACATCCAAGACAATGATCCGTTGGCTCACCCCCACTTGGGGGGCAGCTAATCCTATGCCATTGGCCTCGTACATGGTTTCGAGCATATCATCTATTAATTTCGCAACTTTCTTGGTAATTTTGGGTACTTCCGCTGCAGTTTGCTCCAATACAGGATCACCAACAGTGACAATTGGAAGCTTCGCCATGGTCAACACCTCGATTCCTTCCATCACATTATTATATCATACCTAAAGCATAAAGAGGGGATCAATGTCTATTGTCACTTGTACGTCACCCTCAACACTGGGAAGTCCCCGTAAAATATCGGAGGGAGGTCCGTCGCTCTTTAATAGGATCTGCCAGCGAAACCGTCCCTGGATTCGGCCAATGGGTGCCGGCGCAGGGCCGAAAATGTCACCTGCAGGAAACCCTTGCCGGAGTAAAAAAGCGCGAATGCGGCCCGCGCCATCCTCAGTTTCTCGCTGTGGACCACTACACAGAATCCGAGTAAGGGACCGAAATGGTGGATACCCCAATTGTCTTCGAAAGCCGATTTCCCTACGATAAAAGTCTAGATAATCATGATTCTGGGCGGCAGCAATGGCAAAGTGGGACGGGTCATAGGACTGAATGATAACCTGCCCCTCCTTCTCTCCCCGACCGCTCCGTCCGGCCACCTGGGTGAGGAGCTGAAAGGTGCGCTCGGAAGAACGTATATCGGGAAAGTTCAATGCTAAGTCCGCGCTAAGCACCCCCACCAAGGTCACATTGGGAAAATCTAGACCCTTGGCCACCATTTGGGTCCCCACCAAAACCTGGACTTGCCCTCGAGCAAACTGTCTCAAGATGGCAGCATGGGCCCCTTTACGGCGGGTCGTATCCGCATCGAGACGTAGGATTGTTAGCTCCGGAAAATCCTTGGCGAGAACCTCCTCTACCTGTTCAGTGCCCACACCAAATTGGCGCAGAAACCGGGACGCACACTTCGGACAACTCTTTGGCATCGGTTCACGGTGCAGGCAATAATGGCAATGCAAGCGAGAGTCTCCCTGATGGTAGGTTAGGGATACTTGACAGTTCGGGCACTCTAGGACCTCGCCGCACTCCCTGCAGAGCACAAAGCGCGAAAAGCCCCGCCTATTAAGGAGAATAATGGCTTGATCATTTGTCTGGGCAAGCTCTCCTAGGGCAGTTTTCAACTCGGTGCTGAACATAGAGCGGTTTCCCTGTTCAAACTGTTTCCGCATATCCACCACACGGACGGTAGGTAAGGGCCTCGCTTCCACCCTTTTCGTTAACTCTGCTAAACGGAAACTCCCCTGAAGGGCTTGGTGATAGCTTTCCAGTGCAGGGGTGGCACTTCCCAAAATCACCTGGGCCTCCACCAACTCGCAGCGCTTAATGGCTACATCACGTGTGTGATAACGAATAGAGCCTTCCTCTTGCTTGTACGTGCCTTCGTGTTCTTCATCAAGAACAATGAGTCCTAGATTTTGCGTGGGGGCAAACACCGCGGAGCGGGCGCCGACGACAACATCCACTTCCCCATGGTAGGTTTTCCACCATTGATCAAAACGCTCTCCTAAAGAAAGCCCACTATGCAAGACCGAGACCCTGTCACCAAAGCGCGCGGCAAAGCGATTGAGGGTCTGGGGCGTTAAGGCAATTTCTGGAACCAAGACAATAGCTTGCCGGCCTTCCCTAATCACATCGGCGATAACGTTTAGGTAGACTTCTGTTTTTCCGCTACCCGTTACGCCATGGAGGAGAACTGGTCTTTTTAGCCCCTTACTCTCCCCTTGAATCGCTTCCACCGCGTCTTCTTGTTCCCTTGTCAAGCTGGGCTTTGGATCAGGGATTCTATCCCACTCAACCTTTCTCTCCAAGGTCGTGGTTCCAAGGGCAATGATACCCTGTTCTTCGAGGGAGCGCAACACCTGATAACTGGTACGGGCTTTGGAGATCAAATCGGTCGCTAGCAGTTGTGATTCCTTTTGGAGAATCTCCACAACCCTTCTCTGGGCTGTTGCGTTCTTTCTAAGTTGGGGACTTCGCACTAGCAAAGTCGCAAATTGGGCCGTCTTGGCCCCTACCCTCTCCTTCCCAAAGCGGAAGGCGGGGGGCAACATATATTGCAGGGCTTCGGATAACAGACCCACATAGGTCTGCTCCATCCATACGGCCAACTCTACCAGTGAAGGGAGAATGATCGGTTCAGGATCCAAGAGTTGCAAAACGGACTTAAGCTTGCCCTCTTCCACCTGCAGCTGGCTGGATAATTCCACCACGTACCCTTCTATCCTACGGCGTCCAAAGGGAATGAGCACCCGGTGACCGATCTTGATTTTCTCCCCAAATGAAGGGGGAATTCTATACTGGAAAATCCTGTTAACGGCTTCTGCCCGTACATCCACAATGACTCCTGCATACAGTTCCAAGTTGAATCACCGCCTAAAAAAACCTGTGGCATATGACCACAGGCTTTTCTTAATTTGACTCGCGTCTGTTGTGCTTCCATTGAATCTTGCCTGCCTTTAACTCTTCAATGGCTACAGTCACAGGCTTTGTTGATCTGCACTCTATGACAGGCTCAGCACCATCAATAAGCTGTCTTGCCCTTTGCGAAACGGCCACAATTGCCGTATAACGATCTAATTCACTCGCTGGTTTCACCGGAAAAACCCCCTTCCCAAACTCCTCTTAATCCCTTCAGGTCAATACGGCTGACCCTAGACCATTCACTGCAGATGATCTGCCGAAGTTGATCAGCGGCACGGCCTAGATCATCGTTGACGATATAATAATCATAGTCTACTATATGCTTGATTTCCTCGTAAGATTTTGCCAAACGCCTCTTAATGACTTCATCAGAATCAGAACCCCGGAGTTTCAACCGTCTGCTCAACTCTTCGGGGGTGGGAGGCAATAAAAACACAAATACCGCTTCAGGCATTTTTTTTCGGATTTGAGCGGCGCCTTGAATATCAATATCCATAATAACTGCATTACCCGCTTGAATCTGATCATAAACAAAACTCTTCGGTGTACCATAACGGTATCCCACAAAGGTTGCCGACTCCAACAAGAGATTGTCTCTTAGCATTTGGTCAAACTCTTGCTCTGAACGGAAAAAGTAATTGACCTCATCCACTTCTCCCACTCTAGGGGGCCGAGTGGTAACGCTAATGGAATACTTTAAGTTAGGGATAGTGGGGAAAACAGCATTCATCACAGAGTTTTTTCCTGCCCCGCTCGGCCCGGACAAAACAATGAGAAAACCATTCATTCTTAACCCACCATCCCTGACATTCTGTAGTGTTCCCTTCAATTCAGCAGCAACTCCCTATTTCTCATTAGGTTCAAGGTGTTCTTTGTTGGTTAAGCGATGTGCCACAGTTTCGGGTTGCACTGCTGACAAAATTATATGATCACTATCAGCGATAATAACCGCCCTGGTACGCCGACCATAGGTTGCATCGATCAGCATGCCACGTTCCCTGGCCTCCTGCACCATTCGTTTAATGGGAGCAGATTCGGGGCTGACGATCGCCACAATTCTATTAGCTGCCACGATATTTCCAAACCCAATATTAATTAACCGTATCCCCATTTTCCTAGCTCCTTATACCGCTTATCCCAGCCGCTCTAGCAACTGTTCTCTCTGCCTTTTACCCAAACCTTGCACCCGACGGTTTTCGTTAATCCCGATTTCCCGCATAATCTTGTCAGATGTTACTTTACCCACTTGCGGTAATGACTGCAGTAGATAGGTAACGCGCATTCTGGCAATTACTTCATCATCGGCGGAATCTAGCACTTCCTGGAGAGATAAAGAACCTTTCTTTAACTTAAGTCTCAGTTCAGCTCTCTTGCTCCGCATTTCCTGGGCCTTTTTCAGCGCATTCAATTTTTCGTCCTGGGTCAAATATGGTAACGACATAGTTGGTCACCTCCTTTGCCTCACAACTTAAGCACATTCATGTAGTCATTCAATGTTCTGAATTTGTTCGCGAATTTTCTCCAGCTCACTTTTCATGTTCACCACCAAGCCCGCTATATGTACATTGTTGGCCTTAGAGCCTATGGTGTTCACTTCACGGTTCATTTCTTGAATCAAAAAGTCAAGCTTACGCCCGACCGATTCGGTGGAGCGCAACGTCTCCTTAAATTGTTGAATGTGACTTTTCAAGCGTACAAGTTCTTCGTCAATACTGCAACGGTCAGCAAACATGGCTACTTCACCCAAGAAACGGTCCTCTGTCAGGGTTGTCCCATCGAGCAGTTCGCCCAAGTGCTCTCGCAGACGGTTCTTGTAATCCAAAATCACCTGTGGTGCCGTTTTCCCTACTTCTTCCCTGAGCTGCTCCACCAGATGAGTCTTCGCCTCTAAGTCCTCAAAGAGTCGGCGTCCTTCCGCCGTCCTCATAGCCTCTAAGCCATCTAAAGCCGCGCTCGTAGCTTCTGCAACAGCACTGTACAAATCATCCCAGTCAAGGGGCGGCTCGTCCACCTCTAAAAGCCCGGGAAGGGACAAAACATGCATTAATTGAATAGGCTCGTTACTTCTCAACTCTTCCTTGATGACGTTAAGGGCACCTAGGTAGCCCTGCAAGAGAGCGTTATTAATCTGTATAATTCGCTCTTGATCGCCAAATTCCTCCACGGACAGCATTACTTCCACTCTGCCTCGTGCGATTCTACCTGTAATGGTGGACCGTATGGTCTCCTCTAACTGACTGTATTGCTTGGGAACCCTGAAAAATAGGTCCAAATAGCGATGGTTAACTGATTTGACTTCCACTTGTACAGCGTACGTACTACGCGTAGCTTCCCCTTGTCCAAAACCGGTCATACTCTTGATCAAGTCTGTCTCCTCCAACCCCTAATCCTCTTTGATTAATTCTGGTTCTGACAAAATAATCCTGCTTGTATTCACACTTTTAGCAGGGAAAGGTGTCTCCTAAAAGCCTGTTTGATCAAGCGCAGGACGGTTTCCACGAATAGAGGAAACACCGCAAAGAGCCCCACTAAGATCCAATCATCGCCGGTTAGGGGAACCGTCTGGAACATCGCTGCCATAAAGGAGTTATAGATGATAAAGACCTGGGCACCGGAGGATAAGAGAACGGCAAAGATGAGATAGGCGTTACCCCAAATGCCCATTTGGAAGATGGAATGGCGCTCCCAGCGGCATTGAAAGGAAAACACAAGCTGGGCTAGGACTAAGGTTGTAAAGGCCATAGTCCGGCTACGCAGCACATCTCCAGGGTGATACCAGAGACTGAAAACAAAGATCAATAGTGTCGAAAGGCTAATCACGGCTCCCGAAAAGAGGATCCGTTTTAAAAGGCCCCTAGCAAAGACACCTTCCTTTGGATTTCTAGGTTTTTCGAGCATAAGATCCTCATCGGTGGGATCAAGCCCTAAGGCAATAGCCGGCAGACCATCGGTTACGAGGTTCATCCACAGAATCTGCATGGGCACGAGCGGTAAGGGTAGCCCCATGAGAGTAGCCACGAGCATCGTTAGTACCTCTCCCACATTACAGCCTAAAAGATAGCGAATGAATTTGCGAATATTATCATAGATACCCCGCCCTTCTCGAACAGCACGGATGATAGTTCCGAAGTTGTCATCGAGCAAGACCATGTCAGACGCCTCTCGAGTCACATCGGTCCCTTGAATCCCCATGCTCACACCGATATGGGCCTCCTTAACGGCAGGGGCATCATTCACCCCATCTCCGGTCATGGCCACAATTTCTCCGTTCTCCTGGAGTGCCCGCACGATAGACAGCTTGTGACTAGGCGCTACCCTGGCAAACACAGCCACGGATTTGATCAACTCCCGTTGTCTTAGGGGAGTTAATGCTTCCCACTCGGTCCCCGTAACGACCTCCGAGGCCGTCGGTGTCAAGAGCCCAATTTTCTCGGCAATGGCCGCTGCTGTCCTTTTATGGTCACCGGTGACCATAATGGTGCGAATACCACCCAGGCGGGCAGAACGAATGGCCCCTGGAACCTCGGGTCTTGGAGGATCAAGCATGCCAATGAGGCTTGTTAAGACCAACCCTTGCTCCCATCCACTTGCAGGTGGCACCTTACCTCCTAAAGGTTTGTGGGCGGTGGCCAAGACCCTGAGGGCATCATTGGCCATGGTCTCCAACGCTTGCAGTGCTTTTTGGCGGTGCTCCTGTGTGAGGCGAACCATGTCGGTACCTACCATGATGTGACTGCACCTTTGCAAGATCACATCAGGGGCGCCTTTGACAAATGCCATGTACTCCCTGCCGTCTTTGACAACCACCGTCATGCGCTTGCGATCAGAATCAAAGGGAAGGGCGTCAACTTCTGGGAAGCTCCGTTTTAGGGCAGATTGACCGTGCAAGCCGCTCCGCTCCGCCAAGCGCAGCAACGCAACTTCTGTGGGTTCTCCAAAGAATTCGCCACCACCATAAGCTTCAGCCTTTGTACACAAGGCGCCGGCCAATACAGCATAGTACAGGGAATCGCCAGTGTCTACACGAAGTTCCAGTCTTTGGCCTTCACCGGAAAGCAAGCCACTAGACAGAGACCACAGTGCTTGCACCTCCATTTGGTTGAGAGTCAACGTTCCCGTCTTATCCGAGCAGATCACGGTGGCACAGCCTAGGGTTTCCACCGCTGGCAATTGCCGAATAATGGCATTTTGCTTGCTCATACGCTGTACCCCAACGGAGAGGGCAATTGTGACCACGGCCGGTAATCCCTCGGGAATCGCCGCTACAGCTAAGGTCACGCCCACCATAAACATTTTGTAAACAGGCAAACCTTGCCGAATCCCGGCGACAAAAACAACAGCTACAATAGCTAGGCAGGCTAGAACAAGAATCTTCCCCAGCTGACCCAGACGCTTTTGGAGCGGAGTGGCTACTTCGGTCTTTTCCTGAAGCAAATGGGCAATTTCACCAATTTCCGTGTCCATTCCGGTGGTGACCACCACAGCTTTAGCATAACCCCTCGTCACTAGAGTACTCTTGAAAACGACATTTTTGAGATCCCCGATTGGGGTATCCATCTGGCCCCTGAAATTCTCATTCTTGGTTACAGGAACCGATTCTCCGGTCAAGTTGGACTCATCGACACTCAGAAGTTGGCTTTCTAAAATGAGGGCATCCGCGGGAACCCGATCGCCCGGTTCTAAGAAAATGACGTCACCAGGTACTAAAGAAGAGGCGTCCACGATGGACTTGTGTCCATCCCTAAGGACTTTGGAGTGTGGTGCAGCCAGTTTTCCCAACATATCCAAGGACTTTTCCGCTTTATATTCCTGGGAAAAACCTAAAATGGAGTTCAAAAAGACGATGGCAAAAATAGCGGTTGCATCGAGGTATTCTCCGAGGGCAATGGAGACAAACACCGTCCCCAGGAGAACGAGGACCATGAAATCCTGGAATTGACGGAGAAAAATCCGCCACGGCGCAACTGGCGGTCTTGTCACTAAGAGGTTGGGCCCCAGTCGGGCTAGGCGCTCTTGAGCCTGGGATTTGGACAGTCCTATCTGTGGTTTCGTCTCCAGTTCCTTCAACAGTTGTGAAGTTGGAGTCAGATGCCAGGTTTTCGCCAAGACGCTCACTTCTTTCCCAGAAAATCTACAATCCTTGTGCATCTTATTCTGGGGGCGAAAAAATTAGTACGCTCCCCGGGAGCGGGGAGCGTAGGTTTAAGGTGTCTGCCTCAACTCATGAACTCGGATAAAAGCATGCTCGGCCTGGTCATCACGGCCTGCCGCCTCATAACTGAGGCCTAAGTAGTAAAACATGGCAATAGATCGGGGAGCCTGCAATTGGGCCACCTCTAAGGTGGCGATGGCGTCATCGTACTCCTCCAGATAATAGAGGGCCTTCCCCAGACCTAGGCGGGCATCAAAATAATCGCCAGCATGGTTCAAGGCTTTTTCAAATGCTTCTTTGGCCTGGGCATACTCTCCTTTTTCTAACGCGGTGTTGCCAAGACCCACGTAGGCTTGGGCGAAAACCTCTTCCTCGCCAGATCCATAAGCAGCTTTCCTGTAGCTCTGCTCAGCTTCAGCAAGGCGACCCATTTCAGCATACATGTCGCCAATAAAAGAGTAAATCCACATTTCTTCAGGATGGTCCTGGGCAAACTCGAGAAAGTAACCCACAGCGGTACCTGGCCGATCAAGGTATTGATAAATCAAGCCCATCATCAACATCGCTTCGCCCGCTGTTTCGCCATCACGAGCGGCCTTCTCAAATTCTGTGATGGCCATTCCGATGGGGTTGACTCTTGGGAATGTTTCCTCAAGACGCACTGCGTGGTAATATAGTGCTGCAAAACCGTTGCTGAGAAACTCGGAAGACACGTTAGCCTGAACCAAGGTACCACCCAAGATTACCACAAGCAAAGTAAGGGCAAGTGCTCTATGTTTTTTCATAAGAAACAACTCCTATCATTCCCACGTATAGTTCTCTATTGAACCATAAAAACCTGCTCAGTTGAGAGTTGAAAACCGAGATGATATAATGGGAAAAACGAGGTGGTAGTATGCCCTTAGATGGCCTGACTTTGAATGTACTAATTCGTGAGCTCGACCCACTCTTGAAAAACGGCCGAGTCGTGAAAATTTACCAACCTGATGAAACCACCATTACCTTACAATTACGCGTACCAGGAAAGACGGAAATATTGCTCATTTCAACCGATGCAATCTATCCTCGTATCCATACCCTAGGGGAGCAACCCGAAAACCCTTTGAACCCTCCGGCTTTTTGCATGTTGCTGCGGAAATACTTAGAACCAAGCCGGCTCTTAAAAATTGAGCAGCAAGGTCTTGATCGCATTTGTCATCTGCATTTCGAAGGCATTAATCCAGCTGGGCAAAGTATGGAACTGACCTTGGTTTTTGAGCTCATGGGCCGACACAGCAATCTCTATCTTCTAAGCGAAGACGGGATTATTCTAGATGCTTTAAAGCGTTTTCAAGACAAAGGCGTGGCGCCTGGAAAACCCTATGTGACACCCTCGGCTCAGGGCAAGATTGACCCCCGTGGCCTCAGCGCCAAACAATTCGACAATGAAATTCGCCTTTTACCTGCCCCCACCCCTATCTGGAAGTGGATTGCAGAGAGTTTTCAGGGATTTAGTAAAGTTGCTGCTAAAGAAGTGCTCTCAAGAGCCGGCTTCGATCCTGCCACAGAACGCAGAGAACTTGGTCCTGAAGACTGGCCAAGAGTGCAAGATGCCTTCATGGATCTCTTAAGCGAGCTTAGGCAAGGAGGTACACCTACCTGGTATAGGGAGGGACTCCGGGACTTTGTTGCCTATAAACTAACAGGCTTTCAAGGAGAGGTATTTGAGAATGCAAACAGCCTCATTCAAACTGTACTCGGTAAGCGTCAAGAGGCTAAAGAGATGGATGAATTCAAAAGCCGACTCCGCAAACAGCTGGCCAACCACTACAAGCGGGTGGTAAAGAAAGAAGCCCTTCAGCAGACAACACTGCAAGAGGCTGAGCAAGCAGACCTCTACCGTCACCAGGGGGAACTATTGACTGCTAGTTTTCATCTAATCCCACAGGGTACCAGCACTGTAGAGGTACCCGATTATACCTTAGAAGATGCACCGCTTGTTACCATTTCGCTCGATCCCCGCTTGTCTCCCAGCGCTAATGTGCAAAGAATCTTTAAGCGCTATGCCAAAACAAAAGCCAGCCAAAAACACGCGAGCCTACAGTTAAAGAAGACGAGGTTGGAGCGAAAGTATTTAGAGGACATTTTGCTACAGATCGAGTTCGCCGACAACACGGCCATTCTCAGGGAAATCGAAGCGGAACTCGCAAGTTCAGGCTATTTAAAGGGGAAATCCAAGCCTTCTTCAAGAAAGACGCCAGCTTCTCCCGGCCCCGATCGCTATCTGTCTGTAGATGGCATAACCATTTTAGTGGGCCGCAACAACCAGCAAAATGATCACTTGACCTTCCGACTTAGCGGGCCGAATCACCTTTGGCTCCATGCCAGAGGTGTACCGGGCAGTCATGTTTCAATTCTGTCTGAAGGAGAGATACCCCCTGGCACTTTGCTACAAGGCGCCCAGTTAGCTGCTTATTTTTCACAAAACAGAACCTCTCCTAAGGTTCCTGTGGATTACACCCTAAGGAAGCATGTACGCAAACCTAAGGGGGCGGGTCCTGGTTTTGTGCACTACGATGAAGCTAAGACCATCTTGGTCAATCCAACGGACTTCCAAATGCCTGTAAAACAAACATAATACCCTCGCCTAGCAACAAGAAGCAGGCGAGTACTTCCTGCGCCTGCCCCCTGTTTTTTGATGGAAAATAAAAACCCTTTCTCCAGGGACTTTATTTTCCTTTAACCTTATTTCTTCTATGAGTTTGTATATAATCCTCCTTATTTGCCCATATTTTGCACAGTTCTTTGCACCATTATGCATAGTATAAATTAAACCCCTCTGGTCATACTAATAAGTAGCAGTGACCTAAAGGAGGAGTATCTATGATGGGCGATGAAAATCAAGGTGCTACAGCCACCAAAGGAAGTACACCGGTTCGCAACTGGACGGAGGAGGAAAAGGATGTCGTATGGGAACAGGCTGTAAAGTCCAAGGCCGATGGTTTGCCCTTAACGGAGGCTTTTCGGCGCTGCGCCAGACTCCTTCCCTATCGTTCCGAGGCAGCCATCGGTATGCTTTATTACAATGTCTTGCGCAAAGAACGGGAGGAACCTAAAGGACCGACGAAGAAGACCCGATCGGAGTTTACGGTGGATCCCACACTTTTAGAAGCATTTCAAGGTTTACCAGAATATATGCAGGAACTGAACAGCAAAATGCGTTCTTTAGAAGAACGCGTCATACAGCCTGACCCACTAGCCATCCTGCGGGCCCTCGGGAAAATAGCCGGAAGTATTGGTAATGATGACGATCACGCGACGCAAATCCAAGAGCTACAAGGGGAAGTCGAAGACCTTAAAAGGAAAAACCAAAAGCTCGAGGACGATCTTAAGAAGCTTAGAGAGGCCTACGACGATGCTTTAGGTATCTATGATATGTTTACAAATATGGCTTCCATTTCGCAAATTATGAGTCTTGGTGACTTTAAGCAGCAGATGAAAACCACCCTCGATAAATGGGGCAATGTCCTTGATATTACCTTTGCCCGCACCGTGTAGAAGCATGGAACTGAAAAAGGATGGGTTTTGGCCATAAGGCTAACCCATCCTTCTTTTCTTTACACGAACAATTAACTTAGCCTAAGTAAATGAACCGAAGTAAAAACAGCACGGCCAAAACGTAGGTAATGGCATGTACTTCCTTACCCTTACCGGTTGCCAACTTAATGACGGGATAGGAAATGAATCCCAAGGCAATACCTGTAGCGATACTATAGGTGAAGGGCATCGCAATCATCGCGATAAAAGCAGGGAGCGCTTCTTCCATGTTATCCCAAGGAATGTTAACCACAGATTTCAACATCATGGCACCAACGATGATTAAGGCCGGTGCTGTAGCTGCTGCAGGTACGATTCCGATAATTGGCAAAAAGAAGATGGACAAGAAGAAACAGGCGGAGGTGACCAAGTTAGCAAAGCCAGTTCTGCCACCTACAGCAACTCCTGAAGCCGATTCTACAAAGGTTGTTACGGTAGAAGTACCAAAGATAGCGCCTGCAACTGTACCGATGGAGTCAGCCATAAGTGCTTTGTTAGCCCTAGGCAATCTTCCGTCTTTGTCCAAGAAGCCTGCTCGCTCCGAGACACCAATTAGGGTGCCAATCGTGTCGAAAAGATCAACAAACAAAAAGGCAAAGACAACTTCCACAAGGCCGATACCAAAGGCACCGACAATGTCCAACTTTCCAAAAACAGGTGCCCAGGTAGAAAATGATGGAAACTGTATGAAACCCGTCGGCATTGGCGTTACCCCTATAGGCATCCCTAGTAAGGTTGTGGCTAAGATTCCCCAAAGAATAGCCCCTTTTACTTGGCGGGCAAGGAGTATTCCGGTTATTAAGACACCCACCGCGGCCAGAGCCACTGAAGGTTCGGTCAAATTACCGATGGCAATGATTGTGGCCGGATTGGATGTGACAAGCCCCGCATTTTGCAGACCAATAAAGGCAATAAAAAGTCCGATACCTGCACCAATGGCGGATTTTAACGTGGCTGGCACTGCGTCGATGATTTTTTCTCTGACCCCAGACAAGGACAGTAGAACAAAAAGGATACCCGAGATGAATACGGCCCCTAAGGCTGTTTGCCAGGTATAGCCCATTCCAAATACAACCGAATACGTAAAGTAGGCATTCAAGCCCATACCCGGTGCCAAAGCAAACGGATAGTTGGCAAGAAATGCCATTAACAGCGTAGCCAAAATAGCGGAAAAGGCGGTGGCAAACAAAACGGCATCGAAGGGCATTCCGGTTTCAGACAAAATACTCGGATTGACAAAGAGGATGTAGGCCATGGTCATAAAGGTTGTAATACCAGCCATGACCTCCGTGCGCACATCCGTTTTGTTCTCCTTGAGCTTAAACTGTCTTTCCACCCAGCCCTGGCTGGCCTGGGCTGTGTTGTTTTTTGTACTCATTGCCTGTAGCTCCTCCTTAAAAGCATTAGTTTTTTGGACTTTCAGCATTATCATTCGCTAAGACACCGACAGTTCCTGCTAGTCTGCAGAAAAATTGTCGGGATTTTTTAGAAGGGATATCCATGCATGTTAACTGACACCTTCAGTGTCGCTGAAATCCTCCTTGTACTGTAGCAAGAAAAGATTGTGGTAAAGGCCTTTTTGTGCCAACAACTCTTGATGGGTTCCTTGCTCACGAATCTTACCCCTATGCAAGACGATGATCGTGTCAGCATCTTGAATCGTCGACAAACGATGGGCGACAACTAGACTCGTTCGCCCCTTAAGGAGCTTCGGAAGGGCATCCTGGATTAGCATTTCCGTTTCAGTATCGATATTTGCAGTGGCTTCGTCTAGAATTAAGATAGCCGGATCGTAGGCAAGGGCCCTAGCAAAAGCAAGAAGCTGCCTCTGCCCCGCAGATAAGGTGGATCCCCTTTCGGTCACTGGTTCCTCATATTTTTTGGGCAAGGCATCAATGAAATGATGGGCATTAACATGCCTAGCCACACTCTCCACACGATCCATGTCAATATTTGGATTATTCAAGCGAATATTCTCCCCGATAGTGCCAGAGAACATAAAGACATCTTGCATGACAAGCCCCACATTGCGCCTTAGTTCGGCGGTGCTAAGACTCCTAATATCTTGACCGTCAATTAGAATTTGGCCCTTTTGGATATCGTAGAAGCGTGAAAGCAGATTCATAATGGTGGATTTACCTGCACCCGTTGCCCCGACGAAAGCTACTGTCTGACCTGGTTCTACCGTGAAGGATACATCTCTGAGCACCCAGTCTTCACCCACATAGGCAAACCACACATTCCTAAACTCAATATGCCCCTTCACCTCACCCATGGGACGTGGCGAGTCAATCTCAGCAATAGCCGGCTGTTCATCTAGAATGAGGAAAATACGCTCAGCGGAGGCCATGGAGGCCTGCATAATATTGTATTTTTCCGTAAGGTCATTAATGGGTCTAAAAAAGAGCTCCAAGTAGTTGATAAAAGCGTAAAGCACGCCAAAGTCCACTGCCCCTCGCAGTACTTGTCCCCCGCCTACCCAGATCAAAGTGGCCACGGCCAAGGAATACACCAGTTCTATGGATGGGCGAAATACGGCAAAGACTTTAAGCTCACGCATGCTAGCCCTGTAATGGCTGGAGTTAACCTCATCAAATTCTCTGTACTTACGCCTTTCCTGCCTGAAGATCTGCACCAGGCGCATACCAGAGATATTTTCTGCGAAATTGGCATTAATGCGGGCCAAACGCACCCTCGTTTCGCGATAGGCTGCCCGTGCCTTTATGCGGAAAACAGCCGTTATAACCACAATCAAGGGCAAGGTGGCCAAAGAGACCGCGGCCAAGCGGACGTCCATGCGGAACATTACAATAATGATGCCCAAAATCATGAAGATGTCTTTAAACAGGTTCACTAAAACAGCAGTATACATTTCATGCAGGTTCTGCGTATCATTAGTGACCCTCGTAACTAAGCGCCCCACCGGGTTACCATCAAAAAAGGCCAAAGCTAGCCGCTGCAAATGTGTAAAGATTTCTTGCCTGATATCAAAAACAATACGCTGTCCGGTGAATTGCAGTATATAGGCCTGGATATAGTTTAAAACAAATCCTGCCGACACCACGATAAGGAGCAGAGCTCCCAGTCGCAAGATGGACTCTCTGTCAAAACCCCTGAGCTCTCTGATTTCTTCCGAGGAGAGCGTTAATGTAACATCCCCCGTGGTGCTTCGCAGTCTCTGCTCGTTCCCTTCCCGGACGAGTTCAAAACGAAGATGCGGGCCAGAATCGTCGGCATCCTTCTCACGTCTAAGGGTGAGTCCTTGAATTGTGACCAGTCTGTCATCATCTGCAGCCCCATCTTCAGTTGCAGCAATTTGCACATAGGAAATATTAGAACCTAGTATATGATCATCAATGGCCACCTTCACCAAGTAGGGCCTGGCCAAATCGGTAACGGCAATCACGAATAATAACGCAACACATAAAGCAATGAGAGCCCAGTAGGGCTTGGCATACTTTAGCAACCGGCGCACAAGGCGACCATCATAAGCTTTACCTAGTGTCTGTTCCTCTTGAAAATGGTCCATCTCTTTCACCTACCTTTGCCCTTTAGCTTACGCTTTCAATTTGCTCCTCCAGAAGCTGCTTCTGATACAACTCCTTATATAAACCGTCTTCGAGGATGAGTTCATCGTGGGTACCCCTCTGGCTAATGCATCCTTCTTCTAGAACCAAAATCTGGTCGGCAGCCTTTAAAGTGGAAATACGGTGGGATACGATGATCACTGTCTTCCCTGGGAAAATCCGCCGCAAGTTCTGCAAGATAGCCTCTTCTGTTTCGGTATCCACCGCGGAAAGGCTATCATCCATGATCAGAATCTGCGGTTCTTTAATTAGGGCCCGGGCAATGGCAATCCTCTGCTTTTGTCCACCCGATAAGGTTACACCACGTTCTCCTACGACAGTATCGAACTGTTTGGGAAACTCCACAATGTTATCATAAACCTGGGCTATCTTCGCGAAATCGATGACTTTGGCCAGATCACTTCCGGTATTGGCAAAGTCAATGTTCTCTCGGATCGTGGCGGAAAACAAGAAGCTATCTTGGGGAACATAACCAATACTGTCCCTCAAAACCCCCACAGAAACTTGGTCAATGTCCACGTCATCCAATTTAAGCATCCCAGACTCCACATTATATAAACGCACCAAAAGATTCAGCAAGGTTGTCTTACCCGAACCAGTCCGCCCTAGAATACCAACTACTTGGCCGGGGGAAATTTCTGCATTGATACCCTGGAGTACTGGCTTTGTAGACGTTGGATATGCAAAGGTGAGATTCTTAAACTCGATTTTGCCCTTTAACTCTGGAAGCTCCCCATCACTCCCCGGATCGGTGATTTCGGATTGCTCATTAAAGATGGCATTGAGGCGATCCATAGACGCTTTACCTCGTTGAATCATGTTCATCACCCAGCCAATGGCCATGACCGGCCAGGTAAGCATGCCTAAATAACTGTTAAAGGCCACAAAGTCACCAATGGTGATAGAACCATCTAAGACCAAGGTGCCGCCGTAACCGAGTACAACAATAAAACTCAAGGCCCCCAAGTAACCCACAAGGGGATGGAAAAGGGCATGGACTCGAACTAAATCCATATTCCTGGTGACATTATACTCATTTACCTCACGGAAACGTTCTTCCTCACTTGCCTCCCTGGCAAAACCCTTGACTACACGAATTCCCGCGAAGTTTTCTTGAACTCGATCCGTAAGGTCCGAAAAGGCCTCTTGTACGCGACGGAACCGGCCATGGATCACTCTTCCAAAGCCAAAGGTTACCGCGAGCATGATCGGTAGCGGCAATAAGGCCACCAACGTCAACTGGAGATTAATGGTCTTAGCCATCATGAATACAATCACCGAGGTCAAAAAGAGGGCATCAACTGAATTGACCACACCAGGTCCTAAAGCCATGCGCACCGCGTGAATGTCATTGGTGGCATGGGCCATGAGATCCCCTGTCTTGTGGTGGTTAAAGAACTCTGTGGAAAGACTCTGCAAGTGTTCGAAGAGCATATTACGAAGGGTATATTCCATCCGGCGGGCTGTACCCATAATATTGATCCTCCAAAAGTAACGGAAGACCGCAATGCCGATGGAGAGCCCAACAAAGCCCAAGATAAAGCGAAATAGATCACCCCGGGCGAAATCACCCGAGGCAACAAGGTTGGTTAAATCACCCAGCATTTTCGGGATGACCAGCTGGGCCAGGTTTGTTAACAGTAGTGCACCAATGCCTAGAATATAATAGCGTTTGTGTTGCGATAGAAAATCCTTCAGTCTTAGAAAGCTTCTAATAGTATTCACTCCCTTGCTTATCCCTGAACGCACTCGAAAAACTCAATTTAAAGCAATGGGTTTATTGATACGGGCAGACTCGTAAGCCGCTAGAGCCACTTCCATGGCCTTCAGCCCATCAAGACCAGTAATGCTTGGCTCCCGATCATCTGTAATCATGGTGATGAAGTCCGTGATGAGGCCCAAATCCATGTCCTCGGCAAAGGAGCGTTCGGACACTTTGTTTTGGGCGTCGTCATACACTACAAAGTTCTGGGCATAGGCATCCAGATCGATGACCCCCTTTGCTCCGACGATATGAAGGGTCACATCACCCCAGGTGGGATTGGTTCTCGGCCTTGACCAGCTTGGATCTTGTGTCACAATGGTGCCGCCTTCCAGCTCCATACTGAGCATGCCGCAATCGTCGATGTCCACATCCCAGAGCATGCCACATCCCGCCTCCGCGTAGACGGATACAAACTCTTGGCCCAAAAACCAGCGAATAAGGTCTACTACATGGACTGTGTGATCCATCACCGCTCCTCCACCGGCTAGAACCGGATCCACAAACCAACCACCGGGCATTTGACCGTGATTCGTGCCAGTAATGGCTACGACGTCACCAATAGCGCCGCGATGGAGCATTTCCTTGACCCTCATCACCGGGGTAGCGAAGCGCACAGGAAAGGCAATTTGCAGTTTCACCTTCGCCTCCCTGCAGGCGTCGATCATGGCCTCGGCATCTTCCATCGTGGTAGCGATGGGCTTTTCACAAAGCACATGGCAGCCATACTTGGCCGCAAGTTCAGTAAATTCGCGATGGCGATTGTTCTCCGAACAGATGATCACAGCATCAACCTGGGTCAAAAGCTCTGCTGGATCCCCAAAAAACCGCGTGTTCATCTCCTGGGCTCCTTTGATTCCCCGCTCCTTGTTGGGATCATAGATACCAACAAGGGTGCAATTGGCTAGGTTATTTAAGGCACGGCCATAACTGTAGGCGTGCATATGGGCAAGGCTGAGAAATCCTACTTTAACCACCACTACAATCCCTCCCTAAAGTTCGATCACCTGACCGGTGCGGGTAGACTCGAGAGCTGCTAACGCCACCTGAAGCGTACCAAAGGCGTCTTGGACAGAAACCAAAGGAGGCCGATCGTCCCCTATGGCCTGAACTATATCCTGAAGTTCTAGAACATATGGATTGGCCGCAACGGCTCCAACTTGCATACTTTCTTCTGGTACTGCCATGGTTATAATGGGGTTTGTCGTACGGCTATCATAGGAAATAAGGCCATTGGTGCCTGCCACTTCCATGGTCGTATAAAACTCTCCCTTGAAATTCGTCCAGCTACCTTCTACGTGGGCGATCACTCCGCTCTTGAAGCGAAGGACGATCATGGCATGCTCCAAGTGGGCTGTTGTCCGTCCCCGACTTGTCTTTGCATAGACCCTCTGAACATCTCCAAACAGCCAGCGGCAAAGGTCCAGATCGTGAATGGCTAGATCCAGGATCACTCCACCGCTCAAATCAAAATTTGCAAACCAGTCTTGCCAACCTTCAGGGAACTGACTGCCTCCCCTGAACGTGCGCACAACCCCTGCTTGACCTATCTCTCCCTGCTCCACGCTCTGACGAATCCCCATGTAGGCAGGGGTGAAACGTACCACATGACCAATACCGATTTTCTGTGAGTAACCAGCGCTAAGGTTTACTAGGCGCCGCCCTTCTTCTAACGTTCGGGCCAGTGGTTTTTCACAAAAAATGTGCTTATTGGCTTCCATAGCCTTGACCATGACCTGTTCATGAAGATAGGTGGGGACACAAATGTCCACGAGGTCCACATCAGTCGTCTGTAGCATTTCTTCAATATCGTTTGCGACTTCCACGCCGAAATCTTTTTGGGCCTGGGTCCTACGTGCGGGGTCCAAATCAGCCACAACAGCGAGTTCACAACCGGGAACGTTTCCCAGTGCATCACAATGGATCTGACCTATGGTACCGTAACCAACGACTCCCACTCGAATCACACTATCACCTCACCTTGTCCTAATCTTTAAATTTATTCTCGAATGGGGATTAAATCCCTGCATAGTTATGGTAACAAAAAACCGCCCCAAGTCTTACACCTGGGGCAGCATCATTGGCGGAGCAAAAACGCCATGACCAAACTAGGCTCTGCCCCGACTCACCTTTTCTTCGAGCAAGGTTACACCATAATAGAGAATCACAGACACAGCCAAGAGTAGCAAGACACTTGCCATCACCAAAGACATGTTAAACACTTGCCCTCCATAGATGATCAAGTAACCAAGACCGGCCTTGGAGGCCAAAAATTCACCGACAATGGTACCTACAAGGGATAGACCTACATTTACCTTGAGAGCAGCAATCATCGTGGGTACGCTCGCGGGAATGACCACCTTCCAAAGTACCTGCCCCTTCGAACCCCCAAAGGTTCGCACAAGTTTGATTAGGTTGGGATCCACTTCCTTGAAACCTGTGTGCATCATCATGATGGTTACAATGATAGAAACGGAAATAGCCATGGCCACAACCGCTGTAATGGTGGTACCCAGCCACACCACAAAAATAGGACCTAAGGCCACCTTGGGAACACTGTTGAGAACCACAATATAAGGGTCCATGACCTTGGAGATAAAGGTGGACCACCAGAGCAGAATGGCGATCAGAATGCCTGCCACTGTTCCGATGGAAAATCCCAGAACAGTCTCCCATACCGTCCATCCTAAATGCCTCCAGAGTTCGCCTTCCCTGGCTAAACGCAGCGCGGCGGCCCAAATTCGAGTGGGCTGTGAGAAGATAAAGGCGTTGATCCACCCCCTAGAAGCTGCAACTTCCCACAGGGCAAAGAATCCAACCACCAAAAAGAGCTGTGCTCCCCTGACAAGGAGGACATGTAGGCGTCGTCTGCGCAAGTAATTTTGATGTTCTGGAGAATATTCTGCGTTAGGCATCGGCATTCAGCTCCTTCCAGATAGCTCCGAAGTATTCGCGAAATTGAGGTACTTCCCGGGTCTGCAGCGGGGTTAATCCCTCATCACACATCTTGATGGGATGAATGCTGCGAATTGTTCCGGGTCTTGGAGTCATGACCACCACTCGATTGGCCATACTCACTGCTTCGGGGATATCATGGGTTACCATGATCACAGTCTTCTTGCGTTCCCTGAGGATTTTCACAACCTCTTCTCCCACCGATAGACGGTTTTGATAGTCCAAAGCGGAAAATGGTTCATCCAGGAGCAGCACATCGGGCTTCATGGCCAAGGTGCGGATTAACGCCACCCGTTGACGCATACCCCCACTAAGCTGCGAGGGATAGTAATGCTCGAAACCTCCTAAGCCATATGTCTTCAGCATTTCCTTTACTGCATCCATGGCTTCGGGCGTTCTCTCTTTGGCTATCTCCAGACCTAAAAGAGCATTGTCTAAAATGGTACGCCACTCAAAGAGATAGTCTTGCTGCAGCATATAGCCAATGCGTTTACTGGTACCTTGCACTTGATTCCCGTCAATTGTAACAAGGCCCTGACTTGGCTTCAGAAGTCCACTTACAAGGGAAAGCAGGGTGCTCTTACCGCAGCCACTTTGCCCTACAATGGCCACAAACTCTTGATCCTTAACAGTCAAATTCACATCCCTTAGGGCGACCACTTCGCCAGCTTCTGTATGATAGTTTAAACCTACGTTTTCTAACTCTACGCGAGCCACATTCTTTCCCCCTTCAAGCGAGCCCGTGGTTATTGGACTCCTTCCACTACGGACTGGGCCATGGTGTTTTCCATGAGGACCGAGAATGGGACGATCTCCGCAAGCTCGCCAGCTTCCATCATGATTTCCTGGAGGTGCATGAAGTGCTCCTCTGAGATCACAGGTGTAGGAGGCCAGGCGTCAATGGCTTGATATAGTCCCATGCTCTTGACTAGAATTTCATGGTCAATCAAAGGAAAGAAAGGTGCAATGACTTCTGCCACTTCCGCGGCGCTGTGGTTAAATACCCACAGCTGACCTTGGTGGATGGCTCTGGTAAAACGGACGAGCAAATCAGGATTCTCTTCCAGGACGCTTTTTCGAGCATGATAGACTGTGTAGCTCACTGGTCCTGCTTCAGCACCAATAGAGGCCACAATCTTACCCCTGCCCCTTGCTTCGATTTCACTTAGGGCTGGTTCGAACTGAGCGATGTAGTCTCCTACCCCCGCTTCAAAGGCCCCTACAGCGGCTTCAAAGGCTAGACTGGTAATGATTTCTACATCGACGAAGGGCTCGATGCCATGCTGTTTTAGAACCCATTCTAAGGCCATTTGGGGAACCCCGCCAATGCGAGCTCCCACAATGGTCTTACCCCTGACATTTTCCCACTCAAACTCTTCGTCAACATTCCGGGTCAAGAAAAAGGACCCATCACGAGCGGTGAGCTGAGCAAAACCCACGAGGTGATCTGTTGCCCCTTGCTGATAAATGTACACGGTAGCCTCGGGTCCAAAGAACCCCACGTCGACGGAGCCTGAAATCAGGGCAGCTGCCCCTTTGTCAGCCCCCCAGGGGGCAGTTATCTGTCGCGATTGATACATAGCAAGCAACAAAAACCCACCCCTTCCGGAGTGGGCTCGCCACAGTGAACATCCTCGTGGTATGGGGTTAGGGGTTGAGGATGTCCACCAGGCGCAACTTGCTATCCATAGGAGTGATTCGCTGGATGACGAGAATGTCCTGCAATAAAAAAAGACCCACCGCGGGGGGTGGGTTTATGCTCAAGATTAGCGCCGCTCTTTTCCTACTAAGATTTAGGTGGAGAAGCTGGCGACAAGTGCTTGAGCGGCTCCTCTTTAACGACTTCAGCCAACCTCTTTAGAAGGCTGATGCAAAAGAAAAAACAAATAACAACCACGACTCCACTTGCAAATAAGGCGCTTTTCGCCCACTCTGGAACATGGCTTACAGTAAGGTATGTCAGGAAGCACGATGCACCAATAATAGCAATGCTGAACGTAATCGGGAAAGGAAGAAACCTGATCATTGCTTCTACGAGTTGTGTTTTAGTAGACATATTTATCGCTCCTGACTTCTCGGATAATTTGGTAGCCATAATTGGGCTCGCGAGAAATAGAAAACCCATGGCAATATAGCGCATATCACCCCGCCAACCAGTAACGGAAGCCCTTGGAGACCGGAAATTGGCATACCTATAATAACATCTGACACCCAAAGAATAACCAATAGCAACGAGAAGAGCCAGCTTAGCGTAATGGTGAGCCTTGCCTCAAAGGGGAAACATTTGATAAACTTCAACATGTGCAAACACCCCTTTCGTTCTGTTAAAGAATCCTCATATGGCCAAGCCTCGATACACGTATCTATATGCGCAACCTCAGAGATGTATGACAGGATTTGATGACAATCCCTACCTGTCCTTTTTATGCTCTTACGCAAATATGCAGGCAAAAAGTGAGTTGGGACTTGGTTGAGCTTCTCCAAAGTATTGTATGCCCTTAGTATGCCCCGCCTGTGGCCCAGAACATACCTAATTTCGTCTTTTCCCTCGGTTTCTAATAAGGCCAATAACTCTCTGCAAGCTCTATTGAGGATGGTTACCCACGAACCGACGAGTGCTCTTAGAATAAGCAAACACAGTGGTTTAATAATGGCGACAAACCAAATAGCGTTAAGCACCTTTAGAAGCCTTTTGTTGTTAATACTTCGGAAAACCATATCAACATAATGCCCTACCGCTATCGTTCTGAGTGTAAGGATCCTCTCCACGTGCCCCACCACCCCCTTCATAATATATTAGCAACTCTGTGATATTACACTTCGTGGCCAGTGAGCAAAACCCTCCCAATCAATGGAAAAAAACCCCGATCTCTCGACCGGGGCTCTAAGCGTTACAAAGTCTGCGCTAGCAAAAGGATAACCGCGGCCACCCCTGCCCCACCCAGGACTAAGGTGGCCTTGTCAAAAAGAGTTGGTTGGCTATTCTCGTAGACAAATCGTAAATCTTGTATTTGCTCGTCCTGGAGACTAATCACTCTATCTTTTTCATCAAGGAGTCTAGCCACAAAAATACGTTCTTCCTGCAGCGCTGCATTCAAAGCTTCCACCGTGGCTAGCAGACGTACATTTTCGTCTTGTAGTTCCTGGATATGATTAGCCAAGGAGATGATATTTTCATCACTCAAAAAATATCCACCCTGCACTTTCTCAATATTTTCTAGAGGCTCACTTGCGCTTGCCCAGGACGTCACCAATAAAACTAGCAGCACTGTCAGGATCAGTAAAACCGGGCTTACTCTCAATTTTCCCAGCCTGTTTGATTGCCTCGTCATGATTCGATTTCGCCTCCTCATATGTAGTGGCCACGTTATCGGCTTGCTCTTTGGCCACGTTTATTTGTTCGTCCCTATCCTTGATCTCCCGCTCTTTGTCCTTGACCCAGCTGGGCTTCCGAGCCAAAAGAAAGAGACCAGCGACAAATCCTATAATCGCCAGCCCCCATTTCTTGATCCATTCCCAAATCTTAGTCACATGTTCACCCCCCTAAAAGTAAGCCCTGTTTAGCCAGCCCAACAAAAATCCACGATTAGCCGGCCTTGCCTTGGCCAGCTCATAATAACGCCTGGCAGCCATAAATCTAAGTGTTTGTACTAACTGCTGGGGATCAGCTTGATTAACGGCACTCAGCGTCGCCGGCCCTATGATCCCATCTACAGCTAGGCTTTTACCCTCGGTAAAGTTAATTGCCTGTTGTAGCAGGCGGTGAGCCGGAACTGCACCCATGTTAACTGCCAAGTCAAAAACCTTCGTGGCCACGTCTATATCTTCAATCCGTTCATGCTTGTAGCGCTCCCACCAATCACGCCTGTAAATTTCGACGGCTTGTTCTCTGGTTAGGTTTTTGATGTCAACATTAGGATAACTGCGTTTTGAGATTCCGAAGTTGGTCTCTCCACCTAAGTCGTTGGGATCATTGACGTAACCACCCTCATGGGCCAGCACAACCTTGATCGCCTTGTCAAACTTTGTAGCCATACCACGTCACTCCTTATCTATATCCTCATTCTTTAGCCTATTCAGGGCTTCGAGAAGAGCTTTAGGAAGTGGTACCCCTATTTCACCTAGGTTTTCGGTTATGGAAACCCCTTCATTCCCGATCAAATACCAGATCGTGGCCGTCTGCAGCACCGGCGCACTCATACCAGTACCTTTATCCAATAAGTGGGCCAGCGAGACCAAAACGAAGAATCCCACTTTTTTGATGATTCCCTTACTTCCTATACTGCTATCAAGCCTTTTCCCGACGAACGCTGCACCCAAACCGGTAAGATAATCAATCGTTACAACTGCAACCAATGTCTTTAGTGGCAAGCTCCACCCTCCAAATAAAAAGTGGAGCGTAGTTGCTCCGCCTGCTAAAATGATTTTAATTACATTGTTGTGTTCCACGCCCTGCCCTCCTTAGCTTATTTGGGTATAAAAATAACCCAGCTTAGCTAGGTTATTTCAGCTTCTGAAACTCACCGCTCAATATCTGTAACCGTGTTCTTTATCCTGTAGCTCTTCAGTGGTAGGTTCAGTGGGCCTCAGATAATCATTAATAGGTTCCACATCAAACAGTGATGGGTCACCAAGTTTAGCAACGATCGTGGACGCCGCTATTCCGTAGGCTGCGTGAGCAACCATATAAGATAGATTACTGGATGCTCCCTTGGGCTTTACTCTATTAGCCGAAAGAACGCTAAGGGCAGACGTTATACCAGAACCCATTGCTATACCGAAAATAGTCCCCTTGGCGACAGAATGATCTCTTCCCGTTTTGGACAGAAGATACGTTATGCCTATCCCCCCCAACGCACTCATCCCAAAGTCAAACAAACTACCCAGCACTTGCCCTTTGCTGTTTTTAGCATCTCTTTTCTTTGCCACCCATACACCAGATGCAGCTTCTCGAAAAGGTCTTTGCGAAATTCCCATTCTCAAAGATGCCTCGTCGATCCCCGTCTTGACAATTCCTCCAGCTAGTCCGGCGATGGTTCCGAGCACAATTCTATCCTTTATTTTCAAAGTATACACCCCATATTGGTTTTTCTTAGTTTCACCCCAACTGTAGCGCATATACGTAGCAAATTATCCCCACCTCCTTGGTTTTGGGTATTGAAAAAGCCCATTTTCTGGGCAAATTCTGGAAACTGTGATACAATTTACTTAACAAATATACGAGGTGATACTTATGCGTAAGCTTTACATGCTGATCGTCTCCCTTATCTTTGCGTCACTTCTACTCACCGGCTGTCTTGGTGGGACAAGCACAAAGTATGTCTACGATGGTAGCCCTACCGCACTGGAGGTTGTGATTAAGCGGGATGCCGTTGGGCCGATGGCGCTGTCTGCGTTGTCTGATGAGCCGGAACGATACGCCAACGTACGAATCTGGAAAGAGAATTCTGCCGGCGATGTGATCTATAGTGTAGTGCGTCAGATACCCATCGGTGAGATAACAGGCGAAGGTTACACTCTCAGCGAGGAGTTGCCATCCGATAAAGATTACAATGTCACAGCAATCTACACCGGCGATGGCGTTTTCGAGGTTGGAGAAATAACAACCGACGCACCTGCGAATATGATGACCACTGCAACACTTACCATTGATCCTCTTGACTTCGTTTTTCACAAACCAAATGAAGTGTACAGTGGGGGTACAACCGGCCAGTTTTGGGTTGAGTTCTTGGAACTACCAAATGAACTTGAATACATTGTTTATCTAGCAACAGCATCGTGGACGGCTAATGGTAAAAATACTGGAGGGTATCTCGAACTACCCGAAGGCGGTTCCGCCTGGGTAGCCTACACAAGCGCAATAACCAAGAAAGCTTTTCCAGAAGTATCAACACCTACTAAATTGCACTATCAACTGAAGATTGCTGGCAAAACGGCACACACAACTAATGTTAGCTACTATCCAGATTTAGATTACGATAATGAGTTACCTTTTGTATGGTTACTGCCCCAGCCATAGAGGTTAAGCCGCTTTGAGGCGGCTTTTCTTTCTCTCTTTTCTGTTAAGTATCGTTCTGTACACAATTTTATACCACAAGACGGTAACAACAGATAGAACCAGACCCAGCCTAGACGTAAACATGGTTGTTCCGGCTATAAATACCGCGAAGCACATTGAAAATACCAAATACCAACTCACCGAATCACCCCTTATCAAATACGAAGTAGATTGCACTCATGCCAGAAGGATAATTGGCGGGATCGTCCTTTTGGATGACATCCCCATCAACATTGAGATATGTGTCTCCTGTACGATAGCCAGCGCGGTCTAATTCTGTGAAAGCGTATTTCACTAAGACTGCTCCACCGCCCTCTCCTCTTACTCGTAAGGCCCATTGTCCATAGCGGGGCAAGGCCGTATCCCAGTTTAGCGTTCCGCTGCCACTAGAACTCTGGCTAAAACTCCTTATCGTCTCCCAATTAATTGGGTCACCGTTACTGCTGAACTTGTCAGTTATGTCCATATAAAGTCTAGCGGTGTACAAACCTAAGCCCCCGTTAGCGACTCGCCATTTTGGTCTGCAAATAAAGAAATCCGTGTAAACACCCTTCTTTCCTTCTACCGACCCGGTTGGACGGGTGAATGACCAGCTGCTATAGGTTTCCGAACTTCCTCCCCAGTCTACTGTATTTCCCTTAACCATCGTTTTTGCCTTAACTACGTACTTTGCTTCCCCGGATAGCTTAACTGCGTCTACATACAAGTGGGAGAGCGTATCCCTGTGCGGCGAATATGATACTAACTCCTTCGGGGCTACAAGTATTTCGGGATTACTGAGATTAGCAAACTCACTTAGGTCAATGATCTCTTCGTCCTCTGCAGAGCCGGCGACTAAAAGTCTAGCATACCCTCTTAGAAACACACCCGCTCGATCTCCCCACCACCCATAGGTACCTGGGGCAAGTACTTCGTCACCCCAGGGTAATCCGCTAATATTACCGCCCATCAGCCTAAGTTCCTGCGCCACAATATCTTTGATCATGATTCCGAGCTCATCAGCTGTTACCGCTCCTGCTCCTGCAATCCAACGCCCGTCTGTGCCAAAACCAGCGCGCATCACACCGTGGGCATCGTAACCAAAGGCACCACGGTCATCGATGACTACATTACCGCCACCTGCAGATATGGGCCTGTCATCCGCGTTGTGTGGGCCGTGATTGTTTGCATCAAGCCACTGTGTACCGCTCCACCTATACAGATGGTTATAATCCGCGGTGTTGATCCAAATATCCCCGATACCACTTGCGACGGGAGGCGTGTCTTGGTAAAACGTCCTGGCTTTTTGATCCCACTTGTCTGCAGAGGGTATGCGGTCATCCGGGATAGGTGATTTGTCCTGGATATCCACCCACTGATTACCGTCCCAGCGGTACGGATGATTATTGTCGCTTGTGTCATACCAGATATCCCCCACCGCATTGGCACTTGGTTGCGAGGCCTCATAAAACGTTGTCACCTTACTGTCCCACTTGCTGGCGGATGGGATCTTCTCATCAAATACAACACCATCAGGATCAAAGAACGGTCTCTCAAGTTGGTGCCATGCCTCAAGCTCGCTTTCCTTGGCCGCATAGGGTGCGTAAAACATCTCATCCACAAGAAATTTCTTGGCCCCACCGCTAAGCTCTAGGCGATTGACTGTCATGGGAGTGATGGATACGGTGCGCCACAGCACGGAGTTGATGTACAGTTTAAGTAGGCTGCCGTCCACAATGATGTTAGAGAGTCGATACTCACCGTCAGGATAAAACCCCTGGGCTACTATGGTTTCAGTACTTCCAATTTTTTGGATGATCTGATAGTGCAGCTCAGGCTCGGTGTCATCCCCAACCATAAAGGGCATAATGAGTTGCTCTGTGCCGACCTCGATAAACCTCAGCGCGATGTAGTTGTTGTTTGAGCTGTTAAAAAGTCTTATCTGCACACATCAGCACCTCCAATAGAAAAGAGCCCCCTAGATGGAGACTCATTGAATGACGTGATTAAGGGAACACTCTCGAGTAAAAGTGACTTACATTTTGCGGATTTGTTTTGGTGTATATCTGCGTGGTTCTGACACTTTCGTGGCCCAAAAGGTGTTGCACAAGTTCGATCGGCGTGCCAGCGTCTAGCAAGTGAGTCGCGAAGCTGTGCCGAAGCATATGAGGTGTTAGCCTCCTACGCAAGCCTGCTTTTTCGCCTAGCCTGCGCATGTAACGCTCAATACTGTCCTTGGATAACCGGGTCCTGAAATTACTTCTGAACAGATAAGGATCGTGATCCGTACGATTGTTGATATGCTGTTTGAGAACAAGGCAAGCTTTTGTACTTAGCCTGGCCTCTCTAGTCTTGCCACCCTTGCCATCCCTTACCCAGAGTGTTTTGGTAGCAAAGTCAACATCGGCCTTATCAAGATTACTAACCTCGCTCACTCTTAGACCTGTGGAATACATTAGTTCAAACAACACTTTACTAATTCCCGTTGCCACATCCCTGACAAGCTCTATTTCTTCGTAGGCGAGATGCTTCGGCGGAGCTTTGGGGGCTTGTGGTTTCTCGATCCTTACCATAGGGTTCTCGGTAATGTACTTCTCGAGTAGTAACCAATCAAACAATGAGTTCAATGTATCGATCTTGCCGATAAGAGTTGTCGCCTTGTTGCCTCGTTCTATCTCCTCTGACGTCAAGAAATCCCGTACATCTTTGGCATCAACACGGTCTATAGCTACGTCGATCGCCTCTGCAAAACGATACAGTATTCCTGCGTATGTCTTCTGAGTAGTTTTGGCCAAGCGTTTAGCACGAAAATACTCGTCAAGCAACTCCTTGGACCTTTCCTTGCACTGAGCCCTCCCTGCATAAAACCTCTGCACGTACTTGTGTTTGGGAGCAAGTTCAACACTGTCACCTTGCCAGCTTAGGGCAAGCCCGCATTCCTTATCCTCGTAACGATCTTCGAGCTGCATGAGGCTCCTGCGCACATCACGCTCTGATAGGTCCACCCGATGAGCAATATCACTCACTGTAGCCTTGCGCCTAGCGTGGAGTAGATACGCCTCAATCATGGGCAGATCAGAGCCCTCTTGGACCATCCAAACAACCGCCATATTTAGCAACCTCCTGTTGTTGCATCCTGATTGATTGTAGGAGGGCAGGCGGTTCAGGATTACCGCTTTTCGGGAGCGACCCTAGCCCTCGATCAAACTATACTACATTTCTTTACGTGATCCTGTTTTTCCCCAGGCTATTTGA
>DIPH01000018.1:0-12334 GCA_002424045.1 Firmicutes bacterium UBA5493
ACGCCCTGATTAAGAGTCAGGTGTCAAATGTCTTGGAAATACATTCCAGTCCAGATAACCCCGTCTATTCGGGGTTTTAATTTTAAAACGTCCAAACCGTTCGGGGGATTACACCCCGATCCAGCCAGTTTTACCCCAGATTTACCCCAGTGTGTTCATTATAATGAACAGTTTTGGTCTAGTATACTGCACAAGTGAGTATAATTCTACTAGAGTTCAGGTGAGCCAATGGGGTGTACTCTCACAGGCTCACCGAGGACAATTTTTTAGCTGGGGCAATGCAGGATCCCAAAACTTGCAAATTACCCTCTGAGGGAGGTTATTTACGTGCAGGAGATTGTTGATCTAATTCAAGGATTAGGCGATGATTTTTATCTGCTTGGGGTTTTGGTTTTTAGTTCCATAGCTGGAATTCGCTTGGTCATCGGTCACGTTTCTAGATTATGTAAAGTTGAAGACGCTATGGAGCTGGCCTGGCGGGATGTTATTTGGGCAACCATCGGGATGGTAGTTACAGGTGTCGTCATTACAATCGTCAATAAAATTCTTTCTTCCCAAGTGATTCATGCTTGGAAGGTGCTCAAGTGAGCTTGCTGCGCTTTCTACATGAGTGGACACCGCCTGATATTTGGGAAAACCCACCTGACTTTGTGTTAGGTTGGCAGGAATCTCTCTTGTCGTGGGTGGGCAATCAAGTCTCGGAATTGGTCAAATTAACAAGTTCTCTCCTGCTTTCGTTTCCAACACACTTCATCGAAACTCCGGGATTTAAGCAATTGTACGCCTTGGTGACTGTAATCGCTTTAGTGTTTTTGCCGTCGTGTATGGCCTACAGGTTTGTTCGTGCGGTCATGGGAGATCGCAGATGGGCCTTTGTGGATCAACGTGACGTAATACTTTTCATTGTAAGGCTTCTGGTGCTCGCTGCCGTGATATTGAAAGCTCCGCAGATCTTTGTTTTGTTTAGCCAGTTGGCTAATCAAGCGGTTGCGATATTTCTTAGTTTAGCCGACTTCGATTTAACTGTCCATCCTCACGGCCTGGAATTGATTATCCTGGCACTACTGATCACAATCGTTCTTTATGCACTGAGACTGATTATTTATTACGCCGTTCGCAACTTTCATCTGATAATTTTGATCCTAACTACCCCATTTGTATTGGTGCGCTGGGTGATATTTGGCGATAGTAGTAGAATCGAAGCTTGGCTTAACCAACTAATTGGCCTTGTTGCAGTCCAAGTCCTGCACGCTTTCATCCTAATGATCCTGGCCCGTTTAGTGGGGTTAGAGGCTCCGCCAGACACCAGCGGCAAACTAACCAAGTTATGGGCAGCCATGGTGCAAATTGGAGCTATGGAGTTGATGTTGAGGCCCCAGATTGTGCTAGGCAACATCATAAGCTACCAACCTATTGACGAGCCAACACACATCAAAGGAAAATTCAGTTCGCTTACTAGCAAGGTCAAGCAACTCGCAGGAGGTGGCAAAGATGATTGAGGATTTCAAGAAGGGGTGGCGTTTAGCCATAGCCGGAAAAGATAGATTACCGAAGATGCTGGGAGAAGAAGCGGGACGTATGGTGAGTTATATCGTAACAGGAAAGCCTCCCAAACCCAAAGAACCCGAACCGGTGGAACCTGCCCCGCGCAAATTGTTTAAGCCTGGTGTATTATTCGGCTATTGGAAAGGCAAGCCCATCCACTTTAAGCCCACGGATCATCGCCATAAGATTGTTCTGGGTGCGACAGGAACAGGCAAAACTGTCTGGGCCAAAAATTTGGTCATCAGTCGCCCTGGGATTGCTTACATGGACAATGCAGATGGCTTGGCAGCAGAAGAAATATTGCGATCATTGCCAGAAGAACGCCTTTCAAAAACCGTTTTTCTAGACCATTTCGACAAGCGTTTTCCACTCCCGATAGGTTTCATTTCGCCAGCGACAGATGTTTTCTCACAGGATGCTGTCACTGCTCAGATGGTAGACTTTTTCGAAACCAACTTTGGAGTCGAAGGTCAATACATGACAACTGAGTTGATTAGCTATGCCTGTAAAGCGGTAATGGCTCTGGAAGGCTCCACGTTGCTCGATGTGGTCAAGACGGTTAGCGACCCAGAGTATCGTCAATCGGTGCTCGTACGGCTGGGCAGAGAGCACCAGGATACACTTAATTGGTGGGATAGGTTCGACGGGCTAAGCCAGGCAAAGCAAAACCAAGTTGCAGAATCTTTTTTGCGGAGGGCAGGACTCCTATTTCGAGATCGCTTTTTGAAATACACGCTAGGCCATCCGCCTAAAAACCTTGATTATCGCAAGTGGATAGACGAAGGATACACTGTAATAATCAGAGCGCCAGCAAGCCTGGGTAAGCTCACGGTAAGGGTTATTATGGCCATCCATGCTATTAATTTCTGGAGCGCAACGTTATCCAGGGAGAACGTACCTATAAGCAAGCGAACACCCTTTCTATTGGTTACCGATGAACCTCAATCTTGGCTTTCTCGTAATGAAGATGCATTGGACGACATTTTTAGTAAGGCGCGCAAATATGGTTTCGGCATGGTCTGCCTGTTTCAATCCTTTAAGCAAATATCTAAAGAATCGCCGGCTCTACTACGCATTATGCTTGATAATCAACCGGACTTAATTGTATTTGGTACGTCAAAGGAACAGGTAGATCTCCCATACAACCCAGAAGAATTGCGGAAATATCACTTTATCGGGAAGGTAGGAGACGTTGAGCCGTTCGTGGCTAAAGCCCCAGGTTTGCCGGAAGTAGTTAGCCAAAGTATAAAGTTCTTCATAGATGGGCAAAAAAACCACTTTAACCACCACTGGCAGGACATAGAAAATACCATAGCAAAGGGGGGATATGATTGCGCCCCACAGATGTATGGGTTAACCGCTACGTCACACCTAGACTCACCATTCGGGACAAAGAGATCATCCGGTTCGTACACAATTATCGAATAGTGACAAGTGAACAACTGGCTCGATTCTTCTGGCCGTATTGTTCAAACGCTCAGAGATTATGCAACCGGAGACTTCAAATTCTAGTTCAACTGAGATGCTTGGATAGGTATTACCCCCTTGTGCACCCAGGCAAGGCACACCAACACTTAGTCTTGGACACTGCCGGGGCCAAGGTGCTCAGCCTTGAACGCTGGCGCAAGATACCTGCCCTATCTTTAACGTATCGGCACCAAGTGCTAGTGACTGAGTTTGCTATTAGAGCCGGGGAATACGGCCTGAGAGGTGGTGATGTTGAATATCCTCTGGGCCCGGTTAGAGCAGACTTGTACTACCCGGTTAAGAATTTAGCCGTAGAAATAGATACTGGCAGCACGTCACGCAAACAACTGATCAGCAAGGCCCAACGTTATCGCAGGGTTGGGGTTGATCAGGTGGTGATGGTGACAGAAGGCTCCAATGACAGACTAAAGACGTTTTTAAGTACGCTGGGGCATGGCGTGGGGGCACATTTTGACCAACTCGACAAGCTACTGCAATCAATAACACGTTGAATACTTTGGGTGGGTTTGGGAATTATAAGAAGGGATCTTTTGGCAGTACATTGAATCGGGTAACAAAAGTGAAAAGGAGTGATGATTTGTGAAAAGAAATATGGTTTTTGCTCTACTAATTGTGTTGGTGACATCGGCAATCGCTTATGCGGGGGTTCCTACGATTCCCTCTGTAGCAGACACAAAGCGGTTAGCCATGGAATACTACGAACAAAATGATTGGATGAACGCCGTTGAACGCCTGTCACTCTGGGAAACGGAAGCACATATGATTGCCACCCTGACATTAGCTGCGACTAAGCCTGGTGCCAGCCCCACTGCTTTGAGGGAACTTCCCACACCGCAACTTGCAGTAATGGCTGATTATAGCGAGCTATCGCAGAAGTATTCTAAGGAGAGGAACGAAGCTGTTTTCTTACAAGCTCAATGCTACTACAATTTGGGCGAACATAAGCAAGCGACCGAATGCCTAGAAAGATTATTCGAACTGGTAAGTTATCGCCAGTGGGAGTTATGGACCGAAGGAAGGAAGCTCCTTGGTGTGATTTTGGGGCTAGGAATTGAATAAAAAACATATGCAAAGAACCGCCCAGGCTCTCAACTCGGGCGGTTCTTCTAGAGCGACATTCATAATCCCAACTGTAGCTTATCAGTCTTTTGAATCTTCCGCAAGCTCCTTTTTCCCCTGCAAAATCCCAGCATAAAACAGGCCAGCATCCGCTAAATAGCGACTAACGTTCCCGCCATACAGTTCTTTGGCAGCTTGTTCGATGATCTGATACATACCCTCTTCAATGGTGACGTTCAGTCTTTTAGAGGCCATAATGGATCAATCTCTCCTTCCCAATCCTGAGCCATGACCCCCTGCTTGACACCTAGTCGTCCCTGCAAGTCAGTTGCTACCTCATACAAGGCCGTTCTGGTAGGAACTGGACCATTCTTTTTCGGATCAAGTACCGGGCTGTTCGGACCAAGGATGAACACCACAAACTCCTCATATTGTATATCGGTACAATAGTGCCAGTAGGCCCTCCGCAAGAACTCCTTGTGTTCGCTAGGCATTTCCCCGATGTTATGCTCCTGCCCATCCGTTGTTTGGTAAATCTGCATTCAAACCGCTCCTTTCTATGAGAGAGGGGAGGGTGGGATTCCCCTCTCTAGATGAACGTTACTTCTGTGTCACCGACTTCCAGGAACATCGCTTCCTGTCTGAGCACCGCCTTCATCTTCTCCAACCAGTTTTTCAAATCTTTTAGTTGGTGTTCTTCCAAAACTACGGTGTATTCAAAGTTTTGTTCCTGGTAGACTTTGCCGTCTCCGTCCATCCATCCTCCATGGACCGAACGAACCGTGTAGCCTCCGTATGTTTCCAGAATGTTCCGTTGAATCTCTAGGATGGTAGTTTTCGGAAACGTCCTGCCTTCGTTATCTTGTTTTGGGATTGTGAATGTTGCTCTTTTCATTTTGCTTACCTCCTTGTTTGTCCCACCCTCTGACTATAGTATACATCTTATACGATGTATTGTCAAGCGTTTTGGAGAAAATAATGCGGGATTTTAAGTAAAAAAACCCCCACCGGGGAGGTGAGGGTCATTCCCTGGGCGGCCACTCGCGTCACCGTCCGTGCTCAGTGTAACATAATTCGATCTAAAATGCAAAGTTTCAAGAAGGGAATTGAACGCATTCACCGTCTACTCCCACTCGATGCCGTGCTTGTCGAGAAACTCAGCCGGTTCGCTATACTCGGCAGTGTCGCCCGCCTCGATGTCTTTCAAAAACGCCTTGACCACCAGGTCGATGTCCTTGACTAGGTACACGTCGTCTGCTTTTTCTTCGGAGTCGTCCGTAAAAGTGCCGGACTGTAGCGCACGCTTTCTCGCTTCGCTTACCATCTGTTCGTAGGTCATTTTCACTTCATTTTCCTCCCTTTGATTTTCCCTCATGTAGTCGAGCATAGCCCGCCTCAAAACCTCAGTCTGGTTGGTATAGTTGGCCTCGCAAGCCCTCTCGAAATTTGCCTTTAATTGCTTTGGTACCCGGAAATTCATATGGGTGCTCATGGTCTGCCTCCTTTGTGCCGGGTTTAGCCGCCCGGTTCGGCATAAGGTGGTTAAATTCCCATGTCTCTGGCGTACTCGAATCGTTTTTGCCATCTCTTGCTCATGTAGTTGTCGAAATCGTGTAGGCCATAGCTAGAGCACTGGATGTTGTGCAGGTCGTGTGTAGTCGTGATGCTCATATCCGCGTAGGCTTGTTCGTTGAACTGGTATCCCCGCACTTGTCCGTCAATATAAGCACTAAGCTGATTTGTGGTGTATTTGTCGTATCCTAGTGAGTAAAGGTTTTCAAAAAAGCTGGCCATCGATCTCGCTTCTGCCGCCGTCTGCCATCCCATTACTTTCGCGTTGTCTAATCTGCGCCACTTGTTTACTTTTACCTCTTGCCACAGTTCCATGAGTTAGCCCCCTCGTTTTGGTTTCCGTTCCCTTAACTTGTCTTAAGCATATCATCTTGTGTTGACACTGTCAACACTAAACAGCAACTATTTTTTTATTTCTCAAGTTATTTTCTTGTGGCAAACCCCCAGCTAGGCGAGGCGCACAGACGGCCGCAGAGAGGCGCAAAAAACTTCCGAGGGTGATTGTACCTGTTTTTGGGCACAAAAAAAGACCCCGATCCGAAGACCGGGGATAAAATGTCCCACCGTGGTCCGCATAGTCAAAAAGGCCAGAGGCGTGGTGGGTTCTGTTACTTTCTATTATAGTGTATTCGCAAGTAAAAGTATAGTCGCTGCTATTCCCGCTCCACCTAAAAGCAAATAGGCCTTATCAAAAACGGTGGGCTTGTTATTCTCATACACAAACTTCAAATCTTCGATCTGTCTTTCCTGGAGTTCGATGATTTTATCTTTTTCGGCAAGTAACTGACCAACCAAAGAGCGCTCTTCTTGGAGGGCTGTGTTCAGCGCGTCTACTTGCGACAACAGCCGAGTATTTTCGCTTTGAAGTTCTTGAATGTAGTTGGCCAAGGCTATGATGTTTTCATCGCTAAGAAAATACCCGCCATCTACTTTTTCGATGTTGGTTAACTCATTTGCGTTTACGGAGAATGTCATCAAGAAACTTAGCAGCATCGTCAGGATTATCAAAAGGATTTGTTCCTTCGCCCTCCTGGGCCTTCTTAATGGCTTCATCATGATCAGCTTTCACCCCCTCGTAATCTTCTAGAGAATCGGCAGCATTTTCTTTGACCTGTTCGATTTCTTTGTCGCGCTCTTTGATTTCTTTTTCCTTTTCCTTTATCCATCTTGGCTTTTGTCCTAGAGCTAGCATGCCAACAAGGGCAAGGATAATCACCCAAGCCCATTCTTTGAGTTTCTTCCACATTGGAGTCCCTCCTTATTTGGTTAGATCGAATTGCTCATCAGGATCGTAATCATGACCAGTTGCCATCATTTTAACCAACCGTCTACTTCGGGTTTTGACTTCCCAATACCACTTACTATCTTTCATTTCCTCGGCTGCGTTAAAATACGCCCCTACTTCGAGATGTTTGATCATTCTCCTAAACCCTTTTAGACCGTCCATTCCTAGATTCAATCGCATGTCCACAATAATCTTTTGGCGAATCGGGTTTAAGTATTTGAACCAAAAGAATTGTTTAACGTCTTTAGTACAGACCGCTATATCGTTATCTAACATATATAAGGCTTCGTCTTTGGTTATTCCCCGTTCTTCGAGGATATAGATCACTTGGTCTTTATTCAGATCTTTGAGCCCTAAGATACGGTTTTGTTCCTCCGGATATAGTCCCGCCGCTTCGAGATTACGACCTACTCCGATTGTCTTCTTGCCTGCCGTACAAGGGTATACCCTCAATCGCAACCCTTCGTGCAGAATCAATTGTTCTTTGAGGCTATGCTTCACCATCCCTGTCCACCTCCAAATTCCCTATTCCACGCCCCTCACTTGCTATCAACCTCTTTCAGTTGTTCTAACGCTTTTTTTAGCGGGCCAGGCAGTGGAACGCCCATCTTACCCAAGTTCTCCATGACAGAAATTCCTTCGTTCCCTACATACCAGAAGATTGTTGCCGTTTGCACTAATGGCGTAGCGGATCCAACTACCCTATCAACCAAGGTGGCTAGTGCAACTAAGACAAAAATCCCAACTTTACGTGGGATTCCCTTTTTACCTACTTTGCTATTGGTTTTGCCCGTCTTTGACGATGCAAGTATGCCCGTGATAATATCAAATGTCACAACGGCAACTAGGATCTTTAGTGACATGGACCACTCCCAAAACAAAAACGAGAATAACGAACCACCCAGCGCAAAGAGCATTTTTAAAGCGTTTACATCAGTTTTTTCCACCTTTCCATCAACCCCCTAACAGTTTGAGTAGCACAACAGCTAACCCACCAATAACTCCCCCCAAAACTGTTGCCCAAAAGTCCAACCATTCTGGAGTGCCCCTTTTCCACCACCAATCCCAGACAATCTCTTTGACCGCTCCAGCAAGTGCTGCCACGAACAAACCAAAGCCCACAGCACCCATCATCACGAATACCTTTAACCAACTCCACGACAGCCAAACCACAAGCGGGTATACAAAAAGCCCCGCCAATAGTGACAGGGCTAGTCCAGCCAGCAAATGCAGTTGTTTGTCCTTTTGCATGGTTCACACCCTTCTTTTTACAGTTCGAATAATTCTTCCCGAACCTCATATTTTTCCAGACCTACCAAGCCATGAAAGATCTCGGGAACCTCTGGATGAATAATGATGTTCTCAGATCGGCGTTGGTATTGGGTAGCCTGTAGTTTACTGAAATATCCCTTTCTTTGTTCGTGTTTGGTCGCGAAAAACTCTGCGTGATTCTTGGCTTGTAGCATTCTATCTTGCACGAACAAGTCTTTTAGGTGATGTCTCAAAACATTTGAATCGTACTCCGGAGGTAGGTTGTGGCTTGTGAATCCATCTCTGTTTTGGGGCAGTCCCTCAAAACGAAAACAATCGCCCCCCCACATGGACCGAATCATCGGAGAGTTTCGAAAGATCCGAATGTTTCGGTAAGTATACGTGTCTTGCCTTTCCCAGCCGAAAATCGTGGTGATGGGTTGTCGTAGAGCGTTATATCCCATGTAGTGAGCCATCTCGATTTCTGCCAGGGTAGCTTCGTATAAACGAGGGTGGAAGTATTCATCCGCTTGAATTTCTATAATCCAATCATAGCCCACACATTCGTTTTGAAGCAGGCTTTCTAACGCTTCGTCAATCGTCTCCCAGAATTGGCTTTTTTGATGGGGAATCTGAGTAACCACAATCTTTGGCCAGCGTTTTTCCATGCGCTTTAAGACTTCTAACGTTCCATCCGTTGATCCACCATCATTGACAAATAAAACATCTACCAACGGCAATGTTGTAATCAGCGCTTCGACAAATGGGTATTGAGCAGACAAAACGTTATGGAACGGGCAAATGCCCGCAACCTTAATTCCCATGTGGGACACCCCTCATAGCCTCTAGGTGTTTTCTAGTATCCTTAGCTATAGCAGGCAAATCAACGTCTGCTCCCAAGAGTATCATTTTTTCAGCGGGTTTGTCCCCTCCAGGCACATTAAAAAGAACAGTCCACCGTTCCTTAGTCGGTAGGCTGTTCGTTATTATTGTAAAGATTGGTGTTTCTACAATGGCTACGCCGTGTAAACAGCTCCACACTATTGGCATACTGAGTAGCTCGATCAAATAATCGGTGCCCGTTTGGTCGATGCTGTTCATCACATCTAGCCAAATGTCACCGATTCTGATTGACTCCTCACAGTCTAAGCTGCATGGAAAATGTGTTGTTGTGCGCAACCCCATATACCTAAGCATTTGATTCGTATGGATGTGACCTTCAACCTCTATCACTCTGTCAGCTACCATCTTAGAGTTCTTCGTCTCTTCTGCGGAGTGCCATACGGGGTCATAATAACCGTCTCCCCATTTTTCTACAAAGAATGTGCTACAACAATCGGGAAACAACAGTAAGTCTCCCAGTTCCTTGTGATCCGTTTGCCCTCTAGCCATGTACGATGAAGCTCTACGAAACGCTTCTGCATCTTCTAAGTTCCTGGCCATTACTCCGTAGGCACTACTATTGGAGTCGCCCACCACGGTCGGAATATGCCGATGGCTAAAGCCTCCATAGTTTCTAGTCCACTGTATTGGAAGCCAAACCATGTTGTCTTTGTGGAATCTTTCGATCAAACTATGAAAGGTGTGGGGCGAAAAGTGGATTGTACCGCACTTGCGCAGCCCCCTTCTTACCATTTCATATTCGGCTTTATCATGAAGCGGGAGGGCCCTATTCAACATAACTTCGTATTTCTCTCTGGCTTCGGTAGAGTTCCAAACCAGTCTTGTGAAAGGGTTGACGTCTATCTGCAATAGTCCATCTTGGTTGAGCTTATTCATCATTTTTTCCTCCCCTACACTTTCCACGAGTCGCCATGATCGCCATGGTCACCGTGTGCTCTGTCGCCGTGTTGTCTATCGCCATGACCACAATCGTCCTCAGAAGGGGACTGGCTGGGTAACGGTTGTGTCGTCTGCCTGCAATGACTTAGGTTTACCCTGGCATCTTGTCTCCAGCTACTCGCCCTGGGATTACTTAGGGTAGACATAAAGCAAAAAGCGTCAGGATTCATACCCTTCACTGAGTTAGGATCTGAGAACGCCTCGCTTTCTCGATCTGTGGTAAGTTCGATGTTTGGTAGCATCATTTTGAGCAACCTTGATGTTTCTTCGAACAATCCCCTTAATCCTAGGCAATACCGACTTCGATTACGCCAATCACCATCTATGCCTTCCGCAGGGCACCCTCCGGTGCAATTTCTCCAATATTTACAGTCTTTGCACCCACCGAGTTCCTGCCCTATCTTGGGAAGAATCTCATAACGAATCAAACCGAACCCTCTATCGCCTGCATTCTGAAAACGGGGATAGATATGTCCGGTCTTTGAGGTTTTCATGCAGCTTGCGGTGCTTCCGTCTGACAAAATGACTCTTTCTGCACCGGCGTTGTAATAGTCACACGGAGCGAAAGAACAAGTCCCTTGATTAAGACCTAGCAGACTATCTACGATGTCTCGATAAGGAAGCCAATCCCCGCCCACTTCTGTCAAAATAAAACGGGTCATGTCTCGGTAAAAGTCATCGAGTTCCTCGGGGGTTAGTGCAATTTTCTGTATACTGGGATAATCAATTTCAGCAGGATTCATTCGGCCAGTTATTCCGAGCTCTTTCAATTCCAAAATCCATTGTTTAAATGCTTCTCGTTGACCAGGCAAGCCATTAGCTTTTGTAAGCACACAGATGATGCCCACTTGAATACCCTCGCGACGTAGCCACTTGATGTTTTCCCAAATTAAATCTGCAACATGTTTATCTTTGGAATCCACTGGTATGCGGTATCGGCTCATCTCGCCAGGCCCATCGAAGGAAACGCCAACCTGGGTTTTGTAAAGTTTGAAAAGCTCAATATGTTTCTCATTAATCAGAGTTGCGTTCGTTTGGATGGACGAGTGCCCGATTTTCTCAAACGATGTTGCCAGGATGGCCTCGACCACATCAAGGGGGGCCAGTAAAGCCTCTCCCCCATGAAGGTAAGGTGCGGTTTGCTCTCGCTCGATTTGAGTTAATACCGCCTCTAAGTCAAGTGGTCTGTGGTTGGCCCTTTCCCGATAAACGTGTTCATAACAGTATGCACACTGTAAATTGCAGAGTGCATTAGTAATTTTTACACTAAGCATTGTGCTTCCCCTCTCAGTTAAAAATACCCCTCAAAACGGGGGTTATCCATGTGACCAGTGCCTGAATCGGAGTGATCGGTGTGGTCAAACGTTATGTGATCTGTATGGTCTATATAATGAGCATCCCAATATGGGCTAAAAACACCTCCATCATTGTGTATGTTGCCATAATCTTGATGGTCTATATGGGGGTACGGTATGTTAATGACTTCATCGACATGACCTTCCGCTACGTTAATGTACGCCACGTTTTCATGCGACACGTTTTCGTGAGAGACGTTTTCGTGCGACACGTTTTCGTGCGACACGTTTTCATGAGACACATTCTCGTGAGAGACATTCTCGTGCGCCACGTTTTCGTGAGACACATTCTCGTGAGACACATTCTCGTGCGCCACGTTTTCATGCGATACATTCTCGTGAGAGACATTTTCGTGATCTCGATCTCCGTGGGGCGAATCAAGGTGATCCCCGTGGTCAGAATGGAATGGATCCCATCCGTTTAGGTATGGTGTATCTAGATGCACTACATTCTCGTGCGACACGTTTTCATGCGACACGTTCTCATGAGACACATTCTCGTGTGTGCGATTAAAGTGATCTCGATAATCTCCATGCAGCGTTCCGATGGCTATATCTGTATGACTACGGTTTTCGTGAGGAGAAGCGCTGTCAATGTGATCAAACCACGCATTATCGGGATAAGAAGAGCTATCGGAATAAGGGTACGTCCAGTCCACATAATAGGGCCACGAGGGACTTTTCCCCCCCGGATATAGATCTGAATAATTGGCATAAGGGGGTGAGTAATCCATGTGATCCAAATGAACACGGTCTTCATAACTGGTCCAACTTCCGGAATTCCTGTGTGTCGTGTCGGTGTATGGAGCAATGTTCTCATGCGACACATTCTCATGCGACACGTTTTCGTGAGATATGTTCTCGTGGGCTCTATCAGTATACGCTTTGTTCTCATGCGCCACGTTTTCATGCGCCACGTTTTCATGAGACGTATTCT
>DIPH01000018.1:12445-51513 GCA_002424045.1 Firmicutes bacterium UBA5493
TTCTCGTGTGACACGTTTTCATGGGACGTATTCTCGTGTGACACGTTTTCGTGAGACGTATTCTCGTGCGCCACGTTTTCGTGAGACACATTCTCGTGTGACACGTTTTCGTGAGACACATTCTCGTGTGACACGTTTTCGTGATCTTGATCCGCATGATCATAACTAATGTCCGCGTATATATTCTCGCGAATAAGTCTATCAACATGGTTGTCATCATTGTGTGCAGGCTGGTCCAAGTGATCGGTGTATCCCTCGTCACGATCACTGTGATACGAACCTCTGATCACATCCCCGCTAGCACTCGGCTTGCTAAACCACAGCCACCTTTGGGGGTCTATGGCTACATAATAAGGAGGTCTTCCGGATGGAGCTCGCTCTTCGGTGTCGATAACTCGCTTGCGTTGATTCGCATCAATGTAGCAAAAATAGTTTCCCTCGATCCAAAATCTACCTGGTGGGTAGGTGGTTGCTCCCATATCGCTGCCTAGGAAACTCCACTCTTCTCCATTTCTGAGGATGTAAAGCCGTTCCCCCTGCACCCAAATATTACTGTTATTGTAAGGCATGCCTCCTTCCCCCTCTGCTTACGCTAATACGGTTTGACTGGCAAAATGATAGCCGCGGCTTCAACCACTCCTCTGAAGTATGCGTCCCCCGTCTGGGTGCTCATTTGAATCGATATGCGTCCCAATGTGTCATAAAATACGATTCCAACTCCCGAAATTTCAATTCTGCTGTCGCCTACACCAGTGCCCATAATCTTTACAGCGTTAGCATCAATTGTACCTGTTGTGATGTGTGAGCCATTGATATAGGTAAAACCATAACTAACCGCCAGCACAGCTGGGTTGTCTGTGGTGAAGTACATACCGATTAGAAAATAGTGATACGAACTATCTTGGAGTGCTGGCCTTGTTGTACTAAACATGATCTCACCAGCAGTAGTCGTCTTGGAGCATCTGGCGTACACGTAAAACTGTTGGCCTAATGTTTGCTGTTGAGTTTTAGCCGAAATGTTCCAAGTCTTCGCTTCCTCTCCAACATCCGTGGCTAGAATTAAATAGCCCGAGGTGTTAGAAAACTTTCCGCTGATATCATCGGTATTTGCATCCATCTTTACACCAACTAGCTGGAAGTTTCTTGTCCCGGCCCCAACTGCCAGATGTTGTGTCTCGACCGTAGTTGGCTTAATCCCTGCACCGTCAAAATAACCCTCTTCATTCCCAAAAAAGTGATGGTCTAGTAGCTTTTGGTAAGTTTGTTGCGCTAGATATGTGGCCGCAATACGGTCAGAAAGTAGTTTCGGAATATTCACCGTGACCACATTGGACGGTGGGCTTACATTATGCGAACGATCTCTAGCCCGCACACGTACATAAACGACTTGATCGGCGTACATACCTGTAAGATTGAAGGTATTCGATGAGCTATAGTACGTTTTAAGGTTTTGCGTGAAGGAGCTGTTCGTAGCAACCTCAATTACATAGTCAAGCAAATCTGAAATCACAACCGGTTGCCAGTGTAAAACCACATCTCCGTCATCGTTAATGGAAACAATCAGGCCAGTTGGTGCTCCAGGAGCATTCGCTTTCCCACCTATCGCTAGGGATGTTGTGGGGTCGCCAGTGGAGTAAATCCCTGCCCTGCTAACCGTTCTGACCCGCCATGTGTAAGTAACGCCAGAGGCAAGCCCTTGCGTGTCTTGGTAGACTTCCGAATCCTTGTCCAACGTAGCAATAGTGTAAAAGGTTCCTCCGTCCGCCGAACGGTCCACAAACTGTTGGTGAGCATGTTCGCTCTCGCTTTTTGTCCAGGTCAATTCTGCAACCAAAACGACATTGCCATCTTTAGAAACAAACGATTTTTCCTGGGCATTCAGATTAGTAGCCGGTTCTGGTGGAGTAGGATCTTCTGTGGGGATTTCTTCGACGGTAGCTGAGACGATTTCGGACCACTCACTGATTCTGCTGTTTTTGATGGCTGCTACTTGATACTCCCAAACGCTGTCTATTTCAAGCTGCTGGTGGATAAAGACACTGGTTGGTGAATCGAACACCAGCCAAGGGCCATTCTCTGTTCTAGCTCTGACAGCCCAAGAATCTGCGTTGCTTGTCCATGTAACGACAATGTAGCCGAAGTTGGGATGAGCGATCACTTGTTTGGGTACGTCTGGAATATCTCCCAAAGTTCTGCTTGATGGTCGTCTGCCAAGGAGTGGTTCCACGGGATTATATAAGAAGTCATTTAGCCCCCAACGAATGCGACGATCAGAACGACTACTTTGGAAACTCTCATCCTTGATCCTGGCATTTGCCACCATTTTGTTTCTTGGGTGTACTACTGTGATGGTATCCCCGAGGCTGACTCCGTTTAACTCCCTTATATCATCCACGGGAATTGATACCTCGAAAGCTATATCGGGTTGACTTCGTCTTTCTAGTTCTCTTTGTCCAGCCTGAATCAACTCCGCCATTGTTTCGGCTTCTGGGAACACAAAATCATTGGGGAGTTCGCCATGATCCTTGATTGACTGATCGTTTTTGAGCTGGACGTATAATTGTTTGGCGCCTTCTCCTGCCCCAAAACAATCTAAGACGTTCGCTAGTTTAGTCTGGTCGTCCCTTAACACTGTGATCGCGATGTTCCTACTGTGTTCTATGACGAACGGGTCTTCACTGTTGATCGTTCTGTTTTGACCAAGGGTTGCCTCACCGTTTTCGCCTAGGTCCAAGTAGACCTTCTTGGCCGCTTCGTCATGACGGACTCGAAACTCCCATCCGTATTCATCGCAAATGTTGGCTAAACTCTGCAAGAAGTCCACTCGTTCAAATTCAAAGCCTTGAACAATGATGCCAGTGGTCGAGGGGATGCTTCCAACGTTAAGGAATGTTTGTTCTCGCCAGATTAGCTCCACGCCTTCAAGATAAGGCGTAAAACCATACCCTACAACCTCGCCATGAGCATCTTTGCGCACACTTTCTTGATCCTCGGTGTAGAGATTGATACGAACATCAACCCATCGTCCTGTACCGGCGATAGGAACACCATTAACCTCGTTTTCTTGAACATCGCCGACGTTTATTGCGGTCATCTCTGGTCCCCAGGAGGCACTATCTAAACCTGCGCTCGTGGCAGCACTTCTGCTTTGTACAGCAATCCGAACGTAAGCATCAATAATCTCTGTCCAGCGGAGGATTCGTCCTGAGCTCAAAGCACTCTCGCCTAAGTCATGGCGAAACTGGATGTAGCCCCATGCTTTAGGGCGTTCATTTTGAGGGTCCTCTGGGTGTGGTTCATACTCCAAAATAACTGACCCAGGTTCGGTGTCGATGTCTACTTGGTATCTTATAGCTGTTTCCCAATCCGCTTTGGTGTTCCACCTTTTAAATCGGAATCGTCTTGTGTGATCACGAACCGCATCTGCTAAATCTTGGCCATTCCAACCCTGCCATTTTGAGGGCGTTTTGAAATTCTTCATACGGTGGGCATGGCCTTGAACGGCAAAAGAGTATTCCTCGCCAGCTAGGTCCCTGCTTTGAATAAAGCCTGTAGCACACTGATCGTAACGGTCATAAATTGCAACATATGTGGCCAAACCCAATTGCTCTACGCCATCTACATCGTGAGGAAGGGAGAATGATGCTTGATCTGCAGTGTTTATTCTACGTCTAGCCTGCCTTAAGATTATGTCTTGTATGGGTTGCCCCACGGGATTTAGATCTTGATCAAAGCACTTTACGTATGCCACCTGTTCACCTCCAAATCAAAAGGGAGGTTGCCCCTCCCCTAAAATCCACTACCATCTGCGGTTGACAATGCTTCTCTCACTAATTCTGTTACGAATCCGCGTACATCTGTAACGCCGTTCAAATTCACGTTTACTTGCTGGATTAACACTTGTTGAATCAAAAGCTCTTGTGCATGAATGGTGCCGATTTCCGCCATCTGGAACGTTTGAAACACTTCAAACATTTGTTCGCTCATGAGTCCAGGTAGACGATCCAAATTTGAAAGTGGTCGTAGAGATTCTAGGAACAGATCTCTATCTTGACCGGAAAGACGAGTGATTTGAACTCCTCTGATTTCATGTTGAATCAAGGTATCGTCTGTTGGGAACCATTCGTCAAGCATGTCACCGCCGAATTCTTCAAAAGCCTTTTCGCCTTCTTCCACTAACTTGCGAATGGCTCTGCGAATTTTCTCGACTTCATCTTCGCTGTACCCATCTTCAGCAAATTCCTGCATCATCCCAGCGATGAGTTTGGCTTGTGCTTCGAACTCTGTAGCCAGCAAAACCTGTTCTATCAAAATGCGCTTTAGCTGTTGTCCCAACACTTGTTCAAAGTCTTGCCAGGTGGCTTCGCCAGCAATGGATGCCGCCATGGCTGAACCCAGGCTGTTCAACGATTGGTTCATGGAATCGATCATTACTTTTCCAGTTTCAAATCCCGCTCTAGCCGCTTCCTCATTGGAGATTTTCCAACCAGTCTGCCACAAAATGCCCAGGAAACGTTCTTTCTTGATGTTTGCTTCTGTTGCCTGATAACTGACGCCGAATTCATCTAAGGCTTCATTCAGACCTTCTATACCCTGTTTTAAGGATTGAAGATCTTGGGGAACGGGTCCGGGGTCAAACAACTGATTTATCAAGGAGATTCCCGCTGAAATTCCAGCAAAGACGGGGTTTCCGGTTAGCCCTGCTATTGCGCCTGAAATTCCAGCAATAGCCCCCGTAAATCCTCCACCACCGCCTGTGTATCCCGCCATCGCCCCGTACATCGTTGCAATTCCGTCTCCGTAATCCCCGAACATCTCGCCCATAGAGTTCCGCATGTTATCAAAGGCCTGTGGAGCTTCTCGGATAAGTCGGAAAAATTCCTCGGTCTGGTTAACAGCCTCGCTGAACTTTGGTGCCATTTGACCGAAAAACTGCGCTGTAGATTCTTCGGCGTCGCGTATCTCTTCGCCAGTTTTCAGAAGATCGTTCAAGTATTCTTGCTGTTTGATATGGTCATCTGTAGCATCAATCAGCTTCAACAACTGACCATACTTGTCTCGCAAGCTAGCCAGGTCACTCTTGTTATATTCAATTGCCTTAATGCGGGCTACCGCATTCTGCTGTGCTTGCTCTTTTTCTAGTTCAATCTCTTGTTTACGAACTTCTTGCCATTCCGATGATAGCATGTAGAGCTCACCATAAAGCTGTTCGTATCCCTCTCTCATCCGCCTAAGGATGTCCAGCCTATCCTCTAGGCTAATTTCCTCTTCGATGGTCATGGCGTTGAGTAAAGACCGTTGATCTTCGAGTGTTTGTTTGGCCAGATTGTGCTTAGCTCGCTGGAGGCCACGTTCAAGTTCGATTTTCCGTTCGTTGCCTGCGGCGGTTAGCTCCAGTTCGCTTTCGATACCTGCGATTTGCTCTTCAAGGACCGCCTGCGCACTTACCTGCCTAGACTGGATCAAGAAACTCTGCCATTGCTCTTCGCGTCTTTGAGCGTCCTCTAATCGCCTTTCCTCTTCCTTTTCTAGCCGAAGTTGGAAAGAATCAAGTTCAGCCATCGCATAACGCCCGGAATCCATGGAGGCATACAGGTTCATGCGCTCCGCAATCCATGCCTGCGTTTCCACAAGGTCAGCTTCCCGAAGATCACCAAGGGACTTGATTTCATCAGCTACCCTATCAGCTAGGTGGCGGGCCTCGATTTCAGCGTAGTTCTTGCTAATCGCCTGCAAGCGTTCATGGTGGGCCTGATAAGCAAGCTCAATCATTTCTTGGCTGCCCTTGTATTGGTCCAACTCCCGATTCAAGCGAAGCAATGATTCAGCGATTTCTGCTTCTTCTAACTCACCCTTATTTCTTAGTCTTTGAATTTCAACCTCTTGGGTTCTGTAGCTGATTTCTTGGGCTGCCCTGATAGCATCTGCATCCATCTGTTCCGTGAGCTGACGGCGTAATTGGGCTATAGCTTGGATTTGGTCAAAGGACTGGGCATAAGCTCCTGTATATCTGTCTAGATTCTCCAGTTGTTGCTCTAACGTCCACCCCTCAACCTCTGCCAGTGCTCTGTAATTCGTCATACGCAGGGCAAAGATTTCGTTCTCGATGGACATTAATTCTTCAGTGGTCTGAACTAGGCCCTCAACTTCCAGGACGTTTTCCTGTAGCCACTTTATTTGTTGCTCATAACTACTTACAACCTCATCATTTTGGTGCTTTAATTCCTCGAATAGCTGTAATTGCTCCCGGAGTGGTTCGTTACCACTTGCCGGAGCTTCAGCCGGGTCTAGTTGCTCTTGTACCCTGGCAACTTCACGCCATAGCCGCAACCATTCATCTGTGCCTACTGTAACGCGCTCCAATTGGTGGTTAAGAACCTTCAAATGGTCTCCCAGGCTAATCTTCTCAGCCTCGACCAGGTAACTATAGTAGTTTTCGATATGCTTCTCCATGGCCTCTAGGTCTTGGAGGTCAACATGGATTTCTCCGCCCTCTAAAGCCCTTCTAAGCATCCCCTCTTGTGGACCATAGTGACTAACCATCTCAAGAATTTGATTCCAGCGATCTGCCGTGGTTAAAGCAAAACTATCAAGTTCCTTTTTAACAACGCTTAGGGTTTCCTGCACCCTTACCTGCGTCATGGCCGCCAAGCTACCGTCTACCGTCTGCGATTGGAGGTAGTCGAAGTATTCGCTTAGGTGGGTCTCTAAGCCGCCTAATTCGTCCACGTATGCACCTATGCCCATGCGCAAGAGTTCAAGCTCTGCTTCAAAGACTTGCATCCTGCTAGTTACGATGGTGTCGGGGTCAACCTCTTTCGTGGCATCCTCTACTTCGTCCGCCAACTTCTTCAGTTCATCACGCATCTTGCCAAGTTCAACGGCAATTAAGCCACCACGAAGTTCTTCGGACAAGATTTCGTCCACCACGTTCTGCTCTAAGAACTGGATATAATCCTTGTGAATGGATTCTAAATCGCCATAAACAGCTTCGTATTCATCACCGACATGGCGTACTAGCTCTATCCTTGCACGATATAAGGCCATTTCTCCCCGGATCGCATCTTCGATTTCCTCGGCTGTTTTGATAACGACTTCTTTGACTGCTTCTTGTTCTTTAACAACCGGCAGTTCTTCCCTTGCCATTGTGGTTATGCCCTTGGCCCTACGTTCAAGTTCATCACTTACCGCCGCAGCGTGTGTTTGGGTATCCAGAATTTCAGCTATTCTTTCATTGTCTTTTTCTGCTCTGTCCATTATCTTGGACACACTAGCAACAGCCTGATTTGCCGCAGCTCCAAGATAGGCCACCTTGTCTTCCCAAGTGCTGGCTGATATATCGTCCATAAACATATAACCGGGGTCCCACTCAAGGAAGATTTTTCTCATGGTATCTTCGGCAATTTGGGCTGCTTCGTCCGTGCCCCGCAAAAGGGCCTCCTCCCAACCCATGAAAGCCAATTGCATTTCATCTCTTAGGCGGATTATCCTGTTTGCTTCCTCCATTTGAGTGCCAACATCTAGTTGCCGCTTGTCTCGTGAAGCATACAAACGATTCAATTCTTCTTCAAGTTGATTCCTGGTCCTCAAGTATTCTAAATTCGCCATTCGCAACTGTAGCTCACTCTGAGTCTCCAAGGTTTTTATATAGGTCTCCAGAGTACCAATGTTTGCCCGGATAGCCTCATCAATGGTATTATAACCTTTGGATAATTGCGGTTGCAGAGTGATGATTTCATTCATTACAGTCTCTAACCGCCTGTGTTCTTGTTCGGACTTGTCAGGCTTGCCTTCAAGCGTCTTGTATTCATCGACTAGCCTGCGGAGTGTATCGGCCTGGTCTTGTGTGGCCCTGGATGAATCGAGAGACTGTTGGTAAAAAGCCTTCATGTCTCTTGCGCTACCAGTCATGGCGAAGGCCAAAGCAGTCACCGCTGCCACGCCACCATAAATAATACCCGTAGGGCCCATTAGTATGGGAAGTGCTTTCAGAAGCTGGTTAATAATTAGCATTGTAGGACCAGCTGCTACTGCAAATCCTGCTACTGTCACAACAAGACGTTGAGTTTCTGGGTTGAGATCCCGAATCCAGCCAAAGAGTTCTGTAACCTGTTGAACAACGCCACGTAACGCTGGCTCGAAGTTTCCTGTCATTTCCAACGCTAAGCTTTCATAGACCGATTGCATTATCTTCAGGTCACCAGATAAGGTGTCAAGCTGTATAGCCGCTTGTTCGGCGGCCTTATTGGTTCCTGTAATGCTTTCGTTGTATTGCCTGATGGCGTCCCCGCCTTGACCCAATAGTTGCATCATGCCAGGTCCAGCAATCTGCTGGAATAACCTAAGACTTTGCGTTGACGTAATTCCACGTTCGTTCAGGGTATCAAGAATATCAGCGATAGAGTTCATTTCCGGGTGAAGGTCATCAAGAGATAACTCCAGCTCCTTAATGACATTAATTGCATCACCAGTAGGATTTGCCAGTTCTGCTAAGGCTCTTTTTAGTATATTACCGGCCTGTTCACCTTGGTAACCAGCGTTTAGAAGCCCCATGAGGGCAGCCGTGGTTTCCTCGATTGAGTACCCGAATCCAGCGGCGACAGGGCCTGCGTTTTTCATTGCTCCAGCTAACTTATCCAGACTAGCCAGCGATTCAGAGTTAGCTGCGGCGAATAGGTTTGCTACCCTACTGGCTTCTCCCGCCTCTAGACTGAACTGGCTTAGAGTAGCTGCCACCACCTCAGACGTGTAAGCAAGATCTGATTGCGACGCTACAGCTAAGGTTAGTACACCATCCAATGCGCTAATTGATTGGGCGGCGTCCATCCCAGACTGTGCTAAGTAATAAAGGGCATCGGCGGCTTGACTAGCCTTAAAGACGGTTTCTTCACCTGCTTTTCGGGCGGCGGCAGTCAGTTGCTCTAATTCTTCGACCGTTGCACCAATAACCGATTGCGTGTTGGCCATTGATTGTTGGAAATCGGCAAACGTATTAACCCATTGGCGGGCCATTAACAGAAGTGGAGCTGTTACAGCTACCGACATGCGCTTACCCATGCGATCGAAGTGATCGCCCATGCGATTCATCGCTTTTTGGGTTTCAGTATCGATCCACTGATTTTGTCGGGCTATATGTTCAATACCTTGATCATACTTAGCGTAGTTAAGACCCACCTCAGCCCATATGCTTCCTAAATTCTCCATTTGCCCACCTCCCCCTTAAAAGAAAATGGTTGAGCCTTGGGGGTAGCGAGAGGGTACTACCTTTTAACCCATGGCCCAACCAAACTTTATTTTTTGCGAAATGCTTCGTGATTTAGAACTGATAGCGCGTTATCCTTTGGATTCGGACGTGTTGATTCGGCATCAGATGCGGGCTTTTCATCGCCCTTCCCTCCCTTGGCCTCGTCAAATTGTCTTTTTTCCTCAATTGCCATCTGAAACGCCACCAACTCATCGAAGCAGTATCGCTCCCATGTCCCTAATTCTGGTAGATAATCACTCGGTCTCACTCCGAACGTTTTTGCCGTCATTCCCATCCGCAAGAGTAAATCCGGTTGCTTTGCGAAAGGAGTGGAGGGTTCTCATTCCCCCTAGGCAGTAAAAGTGGATAGCCATTAATTGTTGATCCGTGAGCCATCCCACTTCGTTTAGAATTTGATCGTAAGTTGGCTCCACGAGTGCCGCTTTAGCCATAGCGTGCATAAGCTCCGTGTACTTCGTATACGATTCGGGTTCTAACTTGGATAAAGCTATGCTTTCGCCCTCTTGACCCTTCTGCGTCATGTCTTGAGCGAAGGCAAGCAGTTCATTAGGCAACTGCCCTGACTGGATTAAAGCCGTCAACGTCACCCTGCGTAACCTAACATGGATTTCTGAATCTCCATCCCACGAAGGAATTGGAACTACCGGAGTAGCGCTTTGGGCCATCGCCGTCAATGGCGTCACTTGCGAATTGGATTTTCGGCGTATTCTACTCCATAATCTTGATAACCATTTGAACATATTTTCTTACCCCTCTCAATTTTGGATATAAAAAAGAGCCCCTAGATAACTAGAAGCTCTTAGATATTCAGTTTTACTTACGGGAATACTCTGCCGTAAAATAGCTCTATTGCTATTGCTTCTTTAATAGCCTGAAGAACTGTTCAATACGTTACTTTCGGTAAAACCATGTCGTCAAGTACATCGGAAAATGTTACAACTTTGAGACCCAAAGTCTTTATGTCTGCACACAGGCGTTCTTGTTCTATTGACGTAAGTTCACTATCCTTACCCGGGTGCCAGATGAGAATAGCCCATTGCCTATGCGTAGCTGCCATTTGTATGGCTTTTAGGTTATTATCGTAGTTGATATAATTTGCGCTATTAATAGCATAAGGGTTAAATACAGGGAAGGAGTTATTACGCCAGTTGCCACTGCCACCGCCTGCACTTCTGATGAAATAGTAGTATTTTGAAAACTCACTTATTGCTTCCGCCAAAGGCATGGTGTTAAACTTAAGAATAAACCTCCCCCCTTTATCATAAAAGCCATTTTCAACAAGCCACTTTTGTCTGTCTAGCGCAAGCGTATTCAGTTGTTCCGGAGTCATTGTTGCGGGGTTCCCCACAAGGTTGTCATTATCAGCCCCTGGGTGCGTCGAAATATCCCACCCCAACTTCTCTAAAGCCCTAACATCATTCATTGTCATTTTGCCAGGGGTTCCTAAATGGTCTTTTATCACCATTGCGTTTGCTCTGTAACCATATTTGGATAAAATAGGGCGAGTCTGTGTGTATGCTGCTTTGTAACTACCATCTAAAGTGATTGTTACCAAACCCTGTGTAAGTGGGTTGGCAATCTGGAAAATACTATCAATAAAAAGTGTCCGTTCATCCGCGTTTCCACCCGCCTTAAACGTGAAGGTTATTTCGATCCGGTCGACCACAGTCATGGGTGTATCGCCTGTCGCGATAGGGAACTCAACCAGTTCCCAACTGTTCGATATTCCAGATATGGCTCCTCCTACTGGGCGGGTTGCCTTACCAACTACGACGTAGGACGAAATAAACACCGCCTCAATGTATCCATCTGTTTTAGGTAACCCGGGCTGGTATACCATCATCCCCAAAAAATCATAGTTAAACGTTCGTGGTGTTGGGAAAGTTATTGCTATCCTTGCAATATCAGAAGAGGTAGGTGTCACCTTGAGTGAGTTAATCCCTGTGTACACGGGGTTACCAGGTTCCTGTACCAATATAGCCGACCCTGCGCTAACAGTCACATTGCTCAAGTCGGTAAAGTTCGTAATTATGTCTACTGTATTCTTTGCCATCATCTGCGCCACCAGATTGCGAGGGGCGTGTCTTACGTGGTATCCGTTGTAAGCTCTGTTTGCTCTTGCGAAAGTCAACAAATCCACTATATCACCACCCAATCCACAGTTCCGTCCGTATACCACATATTCAATTGAGGCATTAACACAAAAATAGTTGGCTCGCTAATCATTGTATAATCAGGGCGTTCGCCAAGGGTGCTCCCATAGACTTCAACAATATTACCAGATTGTGCAACTTTTAGATTTCCATGTTCGTCAACATTAACTATTTTTGCTTTGCCATTTGGGTCTCTCCCTATGACGGGAATTCCTTTTGACATATTAAATCACTCCTTTGATTAAAGTTGTGTGCCCTCCTCAATCCCAACCCAAACATCACCCACGGGAATCGAGGTGATCTCTGTTTCCAACGTCACGGGCAGGCGGTTTTCTGTGCTTATCTCCGAACCGTCCGCCATGATTAGCCTTACTTCTCGAACCGCTCCCAGAACGGGTTTTTCTTTATCAGCCAATTGGACTACCTCCTTATAGGTCTTCTCCTTCTTCGACCACTCCGATGAGTTTTAAAACTCCGGTATATACCTTCCAGTTTTGTGTTTCGTCATCCCAGACAACAGGTAATGGGACACCGCCGGGGTCTCTAGGAATGGGTGGATGAGCCATTATGACCACCTCTCTTTGAATAGAATTTCAATGTTTAGCAAGTTGTTGTCATCTTCAAGCTCTATACGATTAACGCCAGGCGCAAGATGGAATCCATCCACCAGATACCCGGCGTTAACATTGTCTATCACGCTCACACCGCTTGTCCCGCCATACGACTGGGCCTCGTAAAGGTAGTAACCCTCTGCCCACGAAAAGTGGTAGATCTCATAGACTGAGGTTGCATTGGGGATAACGTCCCATGGAGTATCTACAATTGCCACACGAGTAGCACCGTTGTACCCGATGATCTTTCGGTATTGTCCAGCACCTGCGCCACTAACAACCTTCACAATTTGGTCTTTGTAATAATCATCCACAGCCGATGCAGAGGTAGCCAATTGGATACCACCCGAAGTCCCAGAGCGCGCTGTGCCTGATTGCAAAACGTTATTGCCTACAAATAATGCATTGCGCTTTTGAGTGTCAAGGAGCAATAATTCACCTTGTTTTATCTCGCCAGCGTATTGTAATGTCAATCCTGTAGTGTAGTTAGTGAGTTTGGGGTTTTTCGTGTGAAGGCCCCCTATGGTCTTGCCGTATAACCAGATCATGGGATCTGCATTCACGCTACCCTCATTGTTAACGTCTAGCATCGTAACTGGCGGAGTGAACACCACGTCTCGTTTTACTTGATGGTAGTCCATGGAATACCAATAAGGATCGTCAGCTTGGAAGGTTATGTCCATGGTAAAGGCTCTTGCTCCAAAATGTCCCCGAATGTAGTCATGGTCAATGTCTGTACACTGTACCTGAATGAATTTATTTGCTCCTTCGAATCGTTTAAGCCACATAACATCATCGTTAATCAACTTACCTCTAAGAAGTGCCGCAAAGTCGTCTGCTTCCTCCTTGCTGTAGCACTCAATGGTCCCTGAAGCCCTCAAAACGCCAGGTTCTAGCCTTTGCAAGCGGCGAAAGGTACGCCTGCCCGCTCTGCCGGGTATGACAGTGCCTGGAATCTCTTTTTTTACTGCATAGCCATCTAAAGCAAGCTCAGGCGGAAGTAAGATTGATTCTCCTAAGCCATTATTTAAGATGAGTTCAATTTGCACACTTTCACCTCTTTCTTTTGAGGGATGGGGCTACCCCAATTTAGAGTAGCCCCGGGGAATTTAAGCAGCTGGCGGTAAGGTTTCAACGTCTTCCCACTCGTAGATGGGCTTGTCCACTTTGGCATTTTCCTTACCACGAATAGCAAACTGCGGGGTTAGGAAGTTACGGTCTTGCGGGGTGTAGTTAGGCACACGTCCGGTCACGCTCCAAAACGTCCACTTGCGATAACCAACAATCGCAGAGGCATCGTTATTACCTTCAGCATATCTGGCTACATAAAGCTCTGCAATTACCGGTTTGGGTTGTTCGCCAATTCTTGGTGCACTATAGGTGCCTGTCGCATAGGTTCCGCCAGCGAGTAACGCTAGTGCTTCGCCAGGTAGTTCGGCGTTAGTGAAACTTAATTCAACCCCGGATAGCTCAGCTTGTTCTTCGACAGTGGCAATTAAACGGTCCCCACCTCGAAGCTCTGCCCTCTGTCCCTCGATCCACTGGTGAGTAATGCCAGCTTGTTGCGGTGTTTCAAAGCGGGCCGTCTTGCCTGCAGCCTTTTCCAAACCGGTTTCTGGATCGATTTCTTTAATAATCATCAACCTGCAACCATACAAAATGTCGCTCATGCTTTCATCTCCTTTTCTTTATCTCCCAACACGTGGGATTCGAAATTCTATCCTTCGAGTGATTGCATTAAGATCGGGGTCTTGAAAATCACCTCCCGTGTGCACCCACTCGATTTCAAATTTGTGTCCTTCGCTTGTCGTTAAGATCGTGCCGGCCAACAATGTTTTCAGTTCCGCAACAGCTTGATCCACGGGTACGAAACTCCCAACTTTAAAATATGGCCATATTGTCAACTCACGAAAAAAGCCCCTGTTGTTAAAGGGGGCTCTCATTTCCTCGCCTAACTTAATCACGCCGTAGGGCTTTGGGGTTTTTGCATTTGGGCCACCAGGCTGATGCCATGACTTGATAGATGGACAGTTTGCCGTTAGATGTTGATAAAGCGCGGTTCTCATCTACCCACCACCTTTTGCGCATCCTCAATGAAATCTGCCACAAATCGCTTGACGGTAGGCAAAAGGATGGCGTATTTTCCCTGATTAGAAAGCTCCAAATATACCCCGTAGTCCATAGTGTGAGCGATGCGAGTTATCAAAGATTGGTCTCTTGACATGGAGTAGCCAAATAGTCCTTTGCGAGCCAGGCTAGTTCGGTCTTGCCACCTAGCGTTGACTTTGGCATAAGCCTCCATCTGCGCAGCATATCGTTGGCTAAGTGCATAGAGGGCAGCTTTCTGGCGGTCAGCCATCGCCCGTAAGTTGCGATTAACCTCATCGGATCCCGCCATCAAACCACCTCCTCAATAACGCATTGTAACGAAACAATCTCGCCTAAATAGCGAACGGGATTAACCACTGCAACTCGGTGATTAACCCCGTCTAACTTAAATGTGTCCTTGATTTCAACATCGGCATCCCACGGACAAAGCATTTCTCGATTGTTGATCTGTAGTGTCCCGCCTTCTTTTACAATATCCTTGGAAGAATTACCCGAAAGATAGATTCTGAAGGTCTGGGCAGGAAGATCAATCTCTTGTTCATCCAACCATCCACCAGCACCATCTGGTACACGCATCCAACGTTTTAATACTATCTCAGAGGGACTAAGTTCAATCGCCTTGGCAGACAAATCTCTACGCCGAATAAGGTCCATCTAAAGCACCTCTGGGCGGGCTATACTTAGGATATAACCACCTTTGCTCTGGCCATCCAGTTCTTCTAATTCCCGCCGGCGATAGTCCTGTGCCATTGTTTGGGCATAGGCTAGCCTGTCTTTAAGCTGTATAAAACGGTATCGCTCTGATCCCGTGCTGGTTTCCTCAACACTTCCCATTTCCTCTTGGAACATTCCGGCCTTTTCGGTCCATCCAAGGGACGCTGCTCCATAAATAGTTTGGGATTCTTCCAGTAGATCCTCAAGTTCGTTATCCTCGAACCGTGTATCAGCTTCCGTTCCGCCTGGGGGAATTTTCTCCCCCAGAAACCTTCTTAACCTTGCCACTAATTCAGGTGTGGGGGTCATTGTATCACCCCTTCAAATAGTCGTTAATGAGCTTCACTAGGTGCTTTTTAGTAGCACCGTTCTTGTACTCAATGCCCAGTTCATCGGCCCTTGCCCTAAGTTCTTTGGCGGAGAAATTCTCCTCGTTGACAAATCCGCTTCCGCCAGCGTTATCGCCCGAAGGTTTTTCAGCAACAAAAGGTTCACCTTGGGCATCATTGAAATAAGGACAATGCCTTTCGGATTCCTTGGTTTGATTAGTCCACCGTCTGGCTTCCAAATCGGGATGGCACTTCATGGGGAACATCATCCCTGGATCACTTGTTAGCACCCAGGGATAATGCGTACAATCAACGCATCTCATTTAATCACCGCCTAAAACTCAGGCAGAGTGATCTCTTGAACGTTCTCATCCAGAGCGGCGAATACACCACGACGGGCACGACCTACAATTTGAGCTTCCACTAAGCGGGAAAGATCAGCGAGTGTTGCGTCAATCCGCAGATCATGCTTGATAAGCTCCTTGAAACCACGCTTTGGACGAATCAAATACGCCTTGTTATCAGCGATACCGTTGTACTTGTAGGACTTCTTACCGATCTTGATTTCCCAACCATCATAAGCGATGATTGTATCGATACCAGTCAGAGAAGCATAATCAGTGCCACGGACATGGAACTTACCTAGTGCTTCTTGGATATGGTCAAGTCTTGTGCCGGATACCAGCAAAATGTTGCCAGGACGCTTTGCCTGTCTTGCATCAGCCATACCCTTTTTAAGGGTCTCGCGGAGACTCAAGATAGGATGGGCGGCGAACGAGGTGTCGCCCTCTACGGGTAGATTCCCCTCCACGTCAATGAGGACAGCACCGGTTTTGTTACCGGCTCCGTAAGTGTAGCTAATGATGGGGCCAAGGTGAATGTGGTTAAGCAAAGCGTTGTAAGCTTCACCGAACGCACGATCAATCTCATCCATCTCAAAGGTGCGGTTGTACTCAACCATGTCTTCGGTATATTCGATACCTGCAGCATAGGTTACAATACGGGCCGTCGGGCCTTCTTCTGCTTGCAAGTGACCGAACTTGACTTCTTCACCTTCGATGTGTTCAGCAAACACGATAACGCCTTTTTGTGCCCATTTGGCATCGAAAATCTCGGGAAAATTTCTGTCCTCAATGCGTTCGTAGATTGGGGTGTAGAGGGTAGGAGTGGTTTCCCTTCCGAGTTCAACATCAAGCACAACCTTTTCTAAAAGTTCCTTGCGAACCGCATCAGTGGTGATCATCTCGCCCATAGGCTTGCTAAGGGCGTAGACCGCCATTTCGCCATTTACGATGTGCTTTTCTACACTGTACTCTTTGCCATCCAACACAAAAGGCACCTTCTGTTCGAAAGTGCCTTGTCTCCGTGCGGCTCTGGCTGTTTCGATACTTACAATTTTTGTCGCCATTATTTATCTCCTCCATTGATTAAATTGTTCTTGACAATGCTTCTCGACCCCATGTTGGAGGCCCTACTCGACTGGAGCCATTAGACCAGCCGTCTCCAGCGCGCCTAACAGTGCAATTAGAGCAGTACGTACAGCCTCGGCAGTAGCATCCTCAGCACATGTCACATTAGCAGCCACTCTAGCTAACGCCGTACTGGCATCTGCTTGAGCTGCATCAGCGTTCGTGTTAACCTCGTTGACAGCATCAACGATGCTGGTTTTGTCTGTAGTAGCAAGCTCGCCGAGCTCGCCAATCACTTCAAGCGAAGTGTCAGCTACAAACCCTGGCCAGAGCACAAACCAAATCACATTGTTGGTGTCCTTGGCCGCTGTTACCACACCAGCAAACACAGCTTTAGCGTCGGTAGTGAGCTTGGATGTGCTTGCATCCCAATAAATCTTGTCGCCTTTATCAAAATCCTTGGTGGCATCGATTTGATCCGTTTCATATTCAGCTACCTCGATGGCCAAGATGGCTTCAGCAGTTTCGCCTGCTCCCGTCTTGACATCTTGCATAGCAAAGCCGAGAAAGCCATCGAGTAGCAGAATCTGCCCCGCCTGGATGTTGGAATTCTCCGGGACTACCACCCGAACGGAATTGCCATCTGCAACTTTGAAATACCCCTGTTGATAAGTGGTGCTAGGCACCGGATTGCCTTTAATAGCCATTTTTCATTCCTCCTTCTCTTAAATAGACGCTGTTCTTTGGACTAGATGCTTAGGAGCATCGCTAACACCAGAACCAGTAACTGCAGGTTGTTCAACGAAATTTTTGCCCAGGATACCCCTGAGTGCTTCGTCAGCCAAAAGGCCATCAATTTCACCAGCGATCTCTTCTTTGGTTGCACCTTCAGCAACATTAAGCATCTTGGTAACCAAGACTTGAGCTTGTTCGCCGGTTACCTTCTCTTTGATGGTTTCCTCAACCAACTTAACATGAGCTTCCTTTGCTTTATTGGCAGCGGCCTGGGCCATTTCACCAACAACTTCAGCAGGTTTTTCTGGCTTGTCCTTGTCATAACCAAGAGCTTTCCATACTTCTGCCATCTCGCCAGCCAAAGCCAGAGCTTCATCTGCGGGAGTCTCTTTTGCGAAACCAAGAGTGGTAGCTAACTTGGCACCAAATTCAGCCCCTGTTTTGAACTGTTCCATTTGCTCCCCAGCTAACTGAGTAACAACAGCATCTTTCTCATAACCCATCTCGCCTAACACGGTGATTAGGTCGGTTTCCTTTTTGGCCAGCGCACTGCGGACAGCTGCCAGCATTTCTTGAATCGTCATACTCTCATCTCCTTTTGTGCTCATTTCCCCGGATACAGGGGTGTAAATCGTTTGTTCCTTGACTTCTTTCACATCATCACTCAACAAAATCTTGCCTTCAAAAACTCCATAACCAACCTTGAACAACCTCGGAGGCCCTTCAGCCTCATACTCTACAATGACGTAATCATCAAATACGCGACGCACCCAAACATATGTGTCTTTTTCCCTGTACTTGTTACGTAAAGCTGCCACCAGCGCTTCTCTTAATCCCTCGTGACTACCATCAAACGCCATTGGCGTACTGGGCATAGCTGGAATAACACTCATTTCTCCACTAGGGACAAAGGTTATCTTCTCTACAACTTTTTCAGCATCTTCTCCCAACACAACACGTCCATCAGCAATTGAATAACTAACCTTGTACAACTCTCTTGGACCGTTTTTGGACTCCACAGCAACAATCACATAGTCAACATACAAACGATCAACCCATGTGTAATTATCGTCTTTACCAAACTTATTGCGTACTGCACCAACAACAGCTTCCCTTAAAGCCTCATAACTACCATCAGTACCCGCCATCGAATCATCAAATGGTTTAATGGTCAATGTATCCATCTCTCCAAAGGCAACGATAGACGAAGGCATTCCAGCCCTGTGAAGAGGCGTCCAGTCGATAGAAAGTGGTTTATAGCCAACGATGTGAACTTCGCCATTGATGTTTTTGAGTGTAGGAATACCAAAAATGGAAACTTGAGTGACGCGTTTGGAACGAATCCAACGCTTTAGATCAGGAGCTGCCTTATCAACCACGCCCCTGAAATACGCTTTGCCATCTTTCCACAATGCTCCCACCCAATGTGTAACAGGGGTAGGAAATTGGGTGTCCACATCTTCGGCCTTTTGATGGCCAAGAAACCCAGATAAGGTTTCACCATTAACGACGTTTACGATATCCTGAAGGCTTTCGCCCGTGTAGTACCAGCCACGCTTTGATTTGCTTACAGGAACACTGACAACAACTTCTAAAGGATCATCATCGCCAGCTTTAATTGCTTCCACATCAACACCCGGGGCAAGTGGTATATCCTCTGGCTTCATTCCGCCGATCACAGCGTCTAGGATGGACATTTCTCCTTCGACAAGGCTTGCGGGAGGATCTTCTTCCAACTCCTCGTAATGCCTTAGCAGATGCGCCCTCGCTTCCGTTTTCTGTTCTTCGGTTAACGTGGTGTTAGTAGATAAATCCGCAACGGCTTTAGCGAGTGCAAATTTATTAAGTACAACCTGACCATCTGCGGTCACCTCGTGATGTAGACCAAACGTGCTTTCTTTGGTGAAGTTCTCGTCAATCGTAGTAGTAACGATGGCACAGGCTTCCTTAATGGCTTCTTTAACACCGCCATATCCTTCATCTAGGCCTTTTTTGAACTTAGACCAAATACCCTTGGGCTTCCACTCTTTAAGCGATACAGTATCCTTGATTTCAAACTTTTTGATCTTTGTCACCTCCTTTCAAAGAAACTAATATATTAGCTAAAAGTTCGACCAGTTGTTCAGAAGCTATTTCCCATTGTTTGTCGGCAATATTTCTAGCACTAGGGCTAAGCTCTTCCATCACGTGAGCCCAAATGTCTTCCATACCAACCAACATGAGATGAAGCAACTCATGCGCAATGACTTTTTCTAGCTTGTAGAAATCAGCCCACATTTCGGGAGGATCCAGAATGGCAGGATCCGCCAGTTGTATTGTTGCTAAGCCATTGCAACTATTGAATGTGATAGTGGCCTGCCTGCCCGCGATTTCAGACGGGTGCACTATCTTCGCCCTTACATCCCAGTGTTCTAAACGCAAAATAATACGCCACTCTTGAATGAGGGCGTTTACCTTGGATAGCAATTCATTTTGTGCCAATTCCTGTGTCATTTACTCTGACCACTTCCTCCCTTGGGGAGCTTCCTGGGTCCTTTACCTGTAGGTCTTGCGGAATACCCACCCATATGAGCCCTAGGCGGTTTAACTTCCCCCGAAGACGAAGCGCTTAGGTTTCTCCCGCTCCATTTTTGGTCCGGGCTAATGCACATCAAAAACAACATCACCACTGCAAACACTCCAACCCAGAAGGCGATCATTCGTCTCCCTCCCCTAAGAGATCATTAAACACTTTATCAATAGCCATAGTCGCTTGTTCAAGGGCATACGCCGCACTTGGGGTATACACTAAAAATAACAACGGGTCATTGGCGAACTGTTCTTTGAGGCGCAATAAATCGCTTCTTGCGCTGCGTTCAATCTCCAATAGTTTCCTCAAGCGCCGAACTTCTGTCATAAGCTCAAGGTCAGTTTTGAAGCTTACGTGTACATCTGCGAAGAGGTCCTCCAGTAGATGTTTGTGCTTGTTCATGGACTCCTCCGCAGCCTGTCTGGCTATTTCTGCGATTTGCTCTTTTGTGAGTTCGTCAGGGGTATGGCATTTTATTTTGATGATTCCATCAAAATGTGTGCTACCACCCTTCACAAACTCCATCGTCCCTTCTGGTTTGATACTTCTGGGTTTAATCTCACTCTCATCAAGCTGAACTTCTGATAGGGTTTTACTTTCTTTGCCCTCAACAATTGAGCCTTTGACTATCCCTTGTTTAAGATTCGTCCAGAATTCCTTACCCTCTGCGCTTATTTCGGTGGGCTTTATGGTGCCAGGCTTGATTTCTTCGCCGTCAAGCTGGACTTGTTCCAATTTGACGAAGCCTTTCAATGGGGCAAGGCAATCCGCTAAAACCTTGCCATCTGCGACTTTTTGATCTGATACTTCGGCTTGTTGAATTAACTCTTTGTCTATCTCCGTAATGATTTCCACAGTTTCTCTCCAGTGATTCACCTTTATTTCCAGCAGTCTACCCGGTAATTGAAGTGCCTCCTCGATTTCATCGAACGTGCGACTTGCCCCAAGTCTTTTGCCTCTTGGTTGCTGAGTCTTGACTTCTCGAAAACAGGTCTGGCAAATGGGTTCTTTTTCAATTTCTGGCATCACTTTCTCGGTAGTTCCGCAAATTGAACACTTGACTACTTTTATGTCTTCACACACTTTTATTTCTCCTCTCAAAGTGAAAAGCACCACCCTATGGCAGTGCTTCGTGTATTTAGCTAAATGTTTGGGGTGAACCTAAATCCTCCCACCTCTTTGCCATGTTCGATCTTGTGGCGGTCGCCAACTTTGGATTTAAATGTCGTGACCGGGTACTCTCCTTCCCACTTCGGAAATGACCACTGGAACACGAATACATCCTCTGGATTAGCCGCAGAGCGTGTCAGCTTGACAATCCCTACCGCCCCATTTCCTGGGTGGATAGACGCCTGTAAGTAATACTCTCCCGCCTCTTCCAACTCGAAGATATACTCAGCCCTTATCACTTGAACGATATTCGAGTTACCCATTACTCCATCCCCCTCTCTAGCCTAACGCAACCCTATCATTTAACTTGTCCATACTATCCTTGAGCATACTCTGGGCTTTCCTTAGCTGGCGTTCGGCTTTTCTAACTTCCACACCAGCCCGAATCCTTCTTTCTGCACGCGTGCGTTCCCTTGCTACCTTGGCTTGCAGGGTCTTGATCTCATCATCAAGCTTATAAGCTATGGTTTCATCGCCACATTCAGGGCATCTAAAACCAACTTCTTCAACGTCATATTCAACTGGTCTGGTAAACATGTTATCCTGCACAATGAATCCTGCAGGACATTTATCACACTTAACTTGTGTCATGGTCTTTTCCCCTCTCATACCATGATTTATCCCGCTGTTCGAGTATCTTCAAAAGACCTTTTGCTTCGCCATACCTACGTTCCAGAATATTTAGTTCCCTTAGTTGCTTTCGGGTCAGCTCTCCCCTTAAACGTGCTCCTTGCAGATGAGGGATAGCCATCTTCATCATTTTGCACGATTCCGAGACGCTAAACCGTTTCTCGTCCGATAGACGGCTCCAATACTGGGCATAGCGAAATACGTCCTGCATACCATCGCTTGCAAGCCGGAGAAACTTGTCGTTGTATCGCACCTTCTTGATGTTGGGCACCCCCTCATACAATCTGACGATATACGTTGTTATACCAGTCTTCTAAATAGTCAACAGAGCTGGGGTTTTTCTGCCAGCGAATCAGATCATCCACGAATTCCTCTCTATCCATCACAACGGGGACAACGTAGCAAAGGCAATTTGGGTGAGGATATGTAGGCTCCTCACCCTTCTTGTACACCCCTGGTCCCAATCCATAAAGGTCTGCAGAAGCCAGATCGTCGCAAATGTCAGGCTCCGGATGACTATCCGAAAGCATATATTGCGAACCCAAATAAGACGGGTTGATCCGCCCTCTGCTGTAGACGCCTTCATTAAAGGCCATGCCGTACTCTGTTCTAGCAAGCCTAAGTGCTTCGTAGGACGGATTCCCAGGTCTTCTTCGCCCTGAGCGTTTGTTGCTCTGCTTAGATTCCTCTCCTCCGCCCGGCATGTCAAAGTAGTCTTCTGGCAGAGTGCCATTCCGCACATAACCCTCTAGGTCTTTTGCCACTTGAACCACATCACGACCAGAGGCGATGCCTGTCTGAATGACGTCCCTCATAGCCGTCCTTGTCGATTCAGCTTGCTCCCAAAGGCGATCCGATACAGTCAACCCCTTGCGCGTACGGAGCCAGAATGCTTCAACCGCCGATGTATTCACATCAGCGAATCCTCTTTGAAGTCTTACGAAGTCAACAGGAATCTTAGCTTGTTTCAATGAACCAATCAAGAAGTTGTCTACCGGCTTAGCACCGACTTCAATAACCTGCTTCATCCCTGTCTTTATCAAGGCCGAAGATTGCTGATAGATGTTATCGGCCTCTCGGCGCAAGGATTTTTCTAATGCCTCCAGATGATTCCGAGTCAATAGCCCAGTAGTGGACTTTAGATTCCTCAAATCCTTCGCCACTTGATCAGCAGCATCCACATATATCTTATGCAAAGCAGGCTCATGTCTTAACTTAATTGCCAAAAAATCACGCCTGGCCCGAAGTAGTTCTCTGCCCATTTCAGTATCTGATATAGACCGAATCAGCTCAATGTTGCGCCTGGTCATCTCATGGAGTGGCATTAGTCATCACCGGCACGCTTTTTGTTTTTCTCCGCTTCGGCCAAAACCTGTTCGATCATCTTCAGTTCATTCTCGGCTAACTCGGCATCTTCTAGCTGTGACCTACGCAGACCATCCTGGATGATTCTATCCTTCTCGCCTACCACATTAGGATCATCGCTTTTATACTCATTCATAGTCTCAACGTATTGGGCCAGGAACGTCACTGCAGCTTCATGGCTCATAAGTTGGTTAGTAGTCGCCATCGAAAGACCTCTGATTAGTACCTCTAGCATAGCAGCTACTTCTTTTTCATCCCTTGGATCGACTTCATCCCAAAGTAGTTCTACGGCGTGTGTCGAAAACTTCTTACCACCAGCCATAGAGTGCATAGTCAGAGCCATTCTAGCAAGTAGCTTCCAACTGTCTGCGAAGTGTTCTCGCTTTCTTAGAATCTTTTTAACCAGTACAGGCATCTGTTCTTTAACACTAGCCTGGCTTGATGGTGTATGTGTACCGAAAGAAAATTCGGGTGTCTCAGATACGTCAACAATGCAAAAGAAAAGTAGTTTAAGGAGTGGTTTCGCATCGCCAGTTGCAGAAGCTACCTCGATGAACTCCGCATCTTCTTCTGCACCTTCGAATATGAGTAGGTCTTTGCCCTCTAGGTTGATCCGCCCGCCGTCTCGTGCAAACTTCTCGGGATCTGTGATTCCGAAGTTGTTGAGTAGGAACTTAGAAACGTTTTTCAGCTTTAGTTTCAGCCTGGGTGTACTGTGGAGCTTAGACCCTTGAATGGCGTGGAGCATCACATCGTGATATGCCTTCATGAATGGCTCGATAGCCTCTAGCTCACTCTTACCATAGGTTGCCCCGGGATTCTTTTCGTTAGAGAATTGCACGATAGGAATGAAGCCCCACTTGCTTGGGACCGCACCCATTTCTATCCCGGGATTATCACCTTCAACGGAAGTGATGCGCTCATCCTTGTTGATTCGTTCTTGGACGACGCACTTCCTTTTGTTACCCACTTCATCAATCCACTCGGTTGCAGCCTCCAAGACATACTCAATGACTTCCCCCGTTATGGGATCGCGCCTTAACTTGTTGTGAGCGATCATATCGGGAGGGATAATGTTGAAAACCAGCCTATATTTGCCGGATTCGGGATACAACTCTTCGGTCTCATCAGATTCTTCAAGCGTGAGCCATACCCAACAATCTGCGTCCCTAAGTGCACTCAAATGAACCTGCTGTTGAAGGGAAGCGATCTGGGCTTGAAATTCGTCTAGCGCCACTTGCGCATCTTCGTCCTCGATAACAAACGCAGGTACGCCCATGAAGCCAACAACCGTATTGATTACCGGCTTAGCTGCCCATGCGCCTAGTTTATAAGCGTCCTCTGTGTTATCATACAGGTTTCTAGCTAGTTCATAGTCAACCTTCTCGGAATTTAGCTTATAACCTCTAGATAACACGCCGGTGCTTATAGCCCAACTAGATACTTTTTGGCGGAGTTTTGATATTTCACCTGCAATCTTACCTGGTAATTTAGTCATTTCGCCTACAATGCTCAATTTGTCACCTCGTTTCTCAACTATAGATTCTAGCTCCAGCAAGTAAAGCCATGGCGTCAGGATCTTGTCTGTTTCCTCTGGCCAACAATAAGCAGACCGCATCTCCGAAGTCGGGAGAACGACCTAGGCGTTTCTTCATCTCTTCTTTTGTTTCGACAACAATCTGCCCACGTGAATTGATTTTGTACTTAATGCCGGATAAGTCGGCTAAAAGTTCATCATTAGGCGGTAGGCCAATGGGATCGGGATTGGTGGCAGGATTAGGATCAAGACGTTCTCGTAAAATCCACCAGAGTTCACTACGCAGATTAGCAAAGTTCTCTGGGTCCTTAGCCCTTTCGGCCACATTAATTTCTGTGACGTTCAAGTTTTGTTCATTAAGCCTGTCAACTACGCCAGCGCCAAGGCCGATAACATCCACCTTAATATCTGTGGGTTTGTGCTCTTTGTGTGCCATAACAACGCGACCGGCGGTCTCCATGGTGTCTTGTTTGCTGTACTCTTGAAGACCCACGATTTTAGAGCCATACCTTACACCAATCACAGTCTTATCACTACCGTATCTGGCGACGTCTACGCCGATTTCGATAGGTTCGCCCTTCTCCATGTCAATCCATCTTTCCATAGCGGCTTCAATCCATGATAAGGGAATAAGGGTATCCTCGCCATCTTCGGCAAATTGCCCCTTAACACGTGCAATGTATGCAGGAGAATCCGGGCCCCAGCGTTTGTACTTATCAGCTACCCATTCGGGTGTAATAAGTTTCGCATTAGCGAGTGGCCCAGTGATTTTATCCTGCCAAGTTTCGTTTGCGATATCTTCTTCCGTGATGCCGAACGCAGTAAAATTCGGAGTGTCGAAAGCTGATATACTAATCGTGTTCCAGCCAGGGCCCTTAAAGGCCTTGTAAAATGTGCCATTGGTGTTCGTTGGGTTACCCAGCAATAAAAGGCGTGCGTTGCCGGAAGTAAGCACACCCTCGATAGCTTCAAAAATATCCTCTGGCACACCAGCTGCTTCATCTACCACCACTAAAATGTTTTCTTCATGGAAACCCTGAAATCTATCCGGTTCATTAGTAGACAGCCCTGCGGCATACCATTCGTCTTGAACAATCTGGATTTCCGGGCTCTTAGGTAGGATGTTGCCCCCCAAGGGAAACTTGGCTCTCCTGTGCGAAGCTCTAACCTCTTTCCAAATCAACTTTTCAACCTGCCTCCAAGTCGGTGCTGTACTCAGCACAATTGAATATGGAAATGTGTATAAAAACCAAAGAATTACTTGACCAGCCGTAAATGATTTTCCTACACCATGGCAACTGCGGACCGCAGTCCTGGGATGATCCCTGACCGATTCAAGTATTTCCGCCTGTTTGCTCCAAGGTTTAGCGTTAAGAGCGTCTTCGACGAACCACACCGGATCACGTTGGGCTTTCTGAAGAATCATCTTCGCCTTCAATGGCCTTCACCACCATGTCCACCCAATTGTTGAGTTGTATCGGGCCACCATCTTTGCCGGTGATTTCTTGTCGTTCCGTGTACAGACCAGCCATCTCTAAAATGACCTTTCCGTGGTTGTAAGAACCCCTTATCGCTTCTTTGACAAAAGCGTTCATTACTGGCATCAAATGCCTATCAACCATTTCCCGAGATGTTTTCTTGACCAGTGCTACAAATTCGGGCTTTTTAAAGGCTTCATAGTAAGTGGCACGACTGACTTCTGCCAGTTGACATATTTTTGTGACAGGAAGGAAGCGATTATTGGGATCTAATAGGACTTCCAGAATTTTTTGCTCTGCGTTTGTAGGCTCGTAATCTGTACGGGTTTGATCAGTCATTTTTACCACCTCACTTTAGAATATTAGGCACCTCTTGCCCTGGTCGTGACCAATCTAAGTCTATCTCTAAAATCTCCTTGAAGTCCTGCACAGTGTGCTTGACCAAAGGTAGATGTGAAGATATCGGTATATGCATAAGCTCATGAAGCATCAATATTGCCAGTTGTTCCTCGCTCAATAAATCACACCATTGCCAATAAAACACAATTGCGTATTCAGCATCAGTGAAAAAATTGATGGGATCTGTTCCAAACTTGTAACATTTCGCAATCGCTGATTTTGGTTTGGTCTCATGTTCAACCAGAAATAGGACTTCATCGATATCTACGTGGCGCACTTCATCTCTACTTGCGATCACCTTCTCGGCAAGTTCTCGCATCCACTCAGGTTGTGTCCATAGTGCCACATAGACCCCCTCCTCTTTTGGCGAAGGAGGCAGGACTCGAACCTGCAGCCCTCGGTTTTGGAAACCGTAGCTCTTCCGTTTGAGCTACCGCCTTACGAATTTCTATCTAAAATACCGATTTGGTTTCGATCTTCGTTTACCGCTCAGTTAAACAATGAGCATTTATCGTCCTATTATCGCATAAGGTTCCCTGTTGTTTAGAATATTGGTCAAAGCTTCTTCTGTTTCTTTTACCAACCCCTCTAAAGCTTCAGCATCTCCTTGGCAACCAGCACAGTCTATCAGTACATCACGAACAATTTCAATGCGCTTCAATGTTTGTTCCATGGTCACCTCCTGCTTATAGACCGCAGGATCTCTGCGGGATATATGGATCACACTCCTTTCTATTTGCACACCACAGCAAACAAAAACATGATCCGCCTCCCCTTTTTTAAATACACCCGCCCCCACCCCGGCTTTTTGAAGTCATCCCGTCTCATCTAGAATGCACACCCCTGTGGAGTGTGGAGAAGAATGGTCTTTTGATAGTGTATAGTCCCCTCCCGCACCCCGGACATTCCCAGTATGCAGGCAACCGTTTTTAAAATAAGGTGGGCAGTCGGTTTCTTTACACCTGCACTGCCCTGGTCCCGGTAGCGATGCCCGGACCTGAATTTATAGCAAACCCCCAACGCGCCAATGGTGACCCATCCACAAGGTTAGGGGCTCACTAACAACAATACAAACGCCATGCCATTCTCCATGCTTTGCGAAAAGCGTCTCTTCGGTCTTCGTCATACACGCTGCGGTTCACCTTGTAATGCCCAATTAAACAATTGAGGAACTCTCTCATAGAGATAACCCATCACGATCAACCACTATTGCAAACATCAAACGACAAAACGCATGTCCCAAATGATCGTCTTGTTCGTCACCAGCTAGATAGGCGAATATGTGTTGCAATGCATGGTTCAAGTGTTCCTCTGGAGTGATGCGTTTCCAGTTGTCACGCCCATACTTATCGGCGCCCTTTTGGAGAATGCCTGCTAGTTGAAACATAGCTAGAGCATCTAGTTGGGTGAAAGCATATTCCATCTTGCTTTGCTTCCCGCCATGTTCGTTTACGTCCATTGGGGCATCTTTGCCAACGCCATCTATTTCTATTGGTATAGTTTCGAATCTAATGTATTTGCTATCGCAATGGGGGCATTGCAATGTATTGCCGATTGGTTCTCCACAACCATCGCAGAATAAATTGTTACCATCTGTCGGGAAACTGGCACTGTATTCTTCCATGCACCGTAAGGAACAAAACCTAGGGCCTATACCACTACCATCCAACATCCACGTATGCCAGGAGCAAATAGGTGCCCCACAATGTCCACACTCAAGAGAATTAACCTCTACAGGTTGTTTCGCCATGACTTAACCTCCCGAAGTAAAAACTTTGATTAGAACCAACGGCCAGAATACAAAGCCTGCCGTATCGTCTACAAGAATGTCGCACGATAACTTCCGGCAATCACCGCCGTATTGCTTAATACGATCATCAGAATTTTCGTTATGGTAGTGGAAATCTATGCCCTTCATCCAACACGCCCAAACAGCTTCGTCAAGTAAAATACCCTCTCGGCATGTCCAAAGAATAAGCGTATGTCCTCTGCGGTAGAGCCATCTGCATACGAACTTCGCCCCGAACTTAAAGCGACCTATCTTTGGGTATCTACTCTTAACAATCGTGCCATCAAAGTCCAGGCCGATCACAAGTTTTTTCATGTTGACCTCCTATTGGATCGTGGAGTACCAGATTTCCCGCAATCCACGATGCTTGTCCCATATAAATGATTGGCTAGTAGCTATTGCACCAACATAACCAGATTCGGCGTGCCATGAGTCTGTAGCTGTCACGCTCGATAAACGCCGCACTTTGACTCCGAATTCTTCTTTGACTTGCTCACTATGGAGATGTCCTGTATGCCACTCCCTGTAAAGAGTACGCCCCCAGGCCTCTGCAGCTTCAATTTGCATGTTACCAAAAAGACGTTTGCCCTCTTTGTCTCCATGAGTGTATCCGATTAAGCACTTGCCAAACTCAATATACTTTCGTGTTTTAGGATTGGTGTCCACCTCGATGTTTTCGTTGTTGCGAAAATATGAGGCAAGATTAACTATAGTGTAAAACGAGATTTGGGTGTCGTGATTACCAGGGATTTGAAAAACTTTTACTGGAGCAAGTTGAGCCAATATGTCTATCGCCCGAATTAGTAGCTCGTTACCCTTCAGGAACATTTTCTGCCACCTAGAATCGTTGTCTTGTGCTGTTCCTTTGGTGGTATTGCCCGCTATGTCATCGTAGTTAAAAAAGTCACTCCCGATAGGAAAGATGATTTGCTCGAAGTCGGTGTCTCTGGCTCTCTCCACCACATCATAAATGACGTCCATAAACCGCTTTTCAGCAATTTTACTGTCATAGTTTTCTCCTGTTTCGGGTTCCCAGGCTAGTTTGGCAAGATGAAGATCCACAATGGGAACTTCAAGCATTAAGCCTGATTTGACCTTGGGCCTTAATGGGATTGTTGGGCCATCATATTTCCACTCGTGTTCTGATATGAGACGATGAATTTTTTGCAGTTGATAGTCTTTCTTACGATATTGCTCTAACTCTTTTAACGCTAACTCAATCTCTCTATGCTGCAACCTTATAAAATACTGTTGCTTTTTTCGTTCTAGGGATTGATCAACCAGTTCTTCAATGTCGCCCTCTAGTTCTTCGTCCAGGTAAGGCACATCGTCCTTGGTTATCCCGAATGCAGATTTAACTACCCAAAAATCACGCCTAGGCATGTCCAGTTCACGACAAACGCCATTGATAGTGAGCTTCTGTTCGCAGTAGAGTTGCTTTAACTGCCTTAACTTAGCCTTGGTGATTTCAAGGGTACGGATTCGAGAAGTAACAATGTAATAATCTCCATGATCTACTATGCTAGGCTTCTGTTCTTCCTGGCCTTCGGCAGTTCCAGCTAACTTTTGCTGTTTATCATGGCGATAGAATCGGCTATTTACCGCCCTCCGCGTTGTACCAAGTTCGTCAGCTATCTCCTGTTGAGTTAAGCCTGCTTCTCTCAATTCAAGTGCCTCATTAAGCCAACCGATTCCGCTCACCTCCCGATTTTGGGTATAAGAAAAGGCCCGCAATGGGGCCTTCGTTTTATTAGTATTTCACGAGAATCGCTCCTCTTTTTGATTTTGCTACACACTACCACAATAACACGGTTTTTGACCTAAAAACCGACATAATACTGACAGGATTCTGCACACTACAACCGATTCATATCAATAGCCCAAACCTCTTGCCAAACTTCGGCAAAATCCTATCCCTCCACCTGTAAATGTCCCGCTCGTCTATGCCAAGAGCCATCGCAACACTTACATTACTCGCGAAACCCTTGAAGTATCTTAGCTCAACGTACTCTTTTTCTTCGGCTGGCAAGATGTTTAGTACGTCCTCTATTGCTTTTACCCAAAACATTTCGCACGTGGCGACATTTTCCAGCATGGCCAGCTGTATTGCTGTAGCTTCAGTCGGTCTTCCAATCCCACCGCCTCTAGGCTGGCCATCGCTCGGCTTGCACGATCCAAGGTCTCCATAGATGTTACTCTTTTGCTCCTCATACTCCCGTATGATTGTTTTGTTGAGCGGGTACTCCCTCAATTTATGTTCGACAAATTGAATTTCTGGCTTTTTGAGCCTACGTCCCAAAAGAACACCTCCCATCATAAATCCACCGCACTACGCTCTGTCATGGCCTTGATTGAACGGCTATGCCTACGCTCGAACATATCCTCGAAGTAAACCACCAGATCAGTCAATTTGCCATTTTTTGCACACACCTGACATTCATACCTCCCAGTCTTGCCGATCAGAAGTAGTGCTGATTTCACCCGGCAAAATGGGCAATATACTCTTATTATGACTTCAGCCCGACCTTCTTCAAGACGAATGATTTTCTTGATTATATCCACGTGCTCTAGTTTGAGTTTCATACCTCAGCACTCTTTCCAGTTCCATAGTCTTTGCATGCCCTTTGCTGGGATTGGCTCCGGCAACACTTTTATATTCACCAGCTCCCAAGCGTAACGGCTAGGTGTCCAATCCCCGAATAATAACTCCTGTTCTGTAGGCACTATATATTTGTGAAAATCAGGGTGTTTCTTTGGAACATCAAGCTCTGCTCCAATTTGGATTGTTCTAGCAATATTAAGGTTCGTGCCAGGGTTGTGTACGATACGCCAGCAGTTTATAAGTTCTGCTACGGCAATGACACATCCATAAGGCAATCTGTCAAAGCTGTCTATATCAGGTAAGCCTAAAGCCTCAGCGAAGGGGAATAATGCCCACTTGGAGTACATATCTGTGTCAAATTGCTTTTTGGCTGCGTGAATCGCTATTGGTCCCCTGTAATCGGTTTTCCATGATCGGGTTTCGAACTTCTTAGCTCCACAAGCTATTAAAGATGCCCACGGTTGCCATATAGTGATTGCTTTCATGATTTCACCTCACACATAGTTCTTGCCGAACACTTCCACGAACTTTTCAAAGCCGTAAAGCTCCATGAAACGCTTTTGTATTTCTTGTTTCATCCTGTCGTCTAGCTCTTTGTTAAAGTGAACTCCTTTATTGGATTGATTGTGCCAATCGCCTCTAAGGTATACCCAGCAACCCCACTCTAGTGCCTTCTGGCGTTGGCCTCTACCAAAGAACACCTCATGACGATGGAGGTTGTGGGTGGCCCCGGTTAGATAGCACTCCTTGCGGTCTTGCATGATGCTGGGTGCTACTTTGATTCTTCGCCTAGGGCTTTTCTTGGGCTTGGGGACTGCGGCCATCTATTTCGCCTCCCATAAATTTTTCATTCTTGCCAATTCGTCAGGCGTAGCTGTTTCGATTCCAAGTGCCTGCGCATCTTGGACTACGCTATCAATGAGCTGGCTCATTTGCTTGGTGTTATACCTGCTCGAACCCTTGTAGGCTACGATATTTGTGCATCCATCTATTTTGCTATCCATCGTTTCTGTTTGCCAGCCAAGACCCTTGCTTTCCCAGTCGGAGCAGAAAGTGTCTACTGCCTCGTTAATGATGCAAACAATATGCGACACGCCACCAATTTCGCGGATGGTATTCCTGTACACTTCGTTTCTGTTAACACCAAGTTCGGCAGCTATCTTGTCCATGAGGACCCACGCATACGAATTGGCGTTTAAGCTCCGCTTCTTGCGATACTTCTTGACCTCAACAGTGATGTCGCCATCTTTCAGCTTGTCAAACTTCTCCCGGAAGTCAGCATCCAGTTCAATTGTTACACGTTGTTTTCTGTTGCGACCAAACGATAAATCAACTAGACGGCCCTTCATGGTACCCCTCCCTGTTGATGGACCTAGCTTGGTCAAATCCATCCGGGTAACGCTTTTCCAGTTTAGCGATGTTCAAAGCTGCAACTTCCTCAATGGAAGAGCCCACTCGGATAGCGAGTTCGTGAACAATACTCACTGCCGCAAATCCGTAGTCTCTTAGCTTGAAAAGTTCATATCCCATTTGCGCAGAATAAGCTTCGCTAACCAGCCTACTTGTGGTTTTCATTAAGAGATCGGCCAAACCATACAGTTTCATGTTTTCCAGCATGTACCCATCAACACATTCACACGGACAGATACTATCCATAGACAACTCGTTTATGCTGAAAGCAGCTGCCACGTACCAAGTCCAGTCCCCTAATTCTTCTACAAGCTTGTCCTTATCCAACTCATGACCGTGATAAAGGACCTTTTTCAGGTAGTCAACGATTTCCCCAACTTCTCCGAATATACCCATTATAATGTTGCCGCCCGTGGCGTTTCCTAACGTTCGTTTTGCTACTTCTTGATACTCTTTAAGTTTCATGCGCTCACCTCATCGTATTTTATTGTCCATTATTCTGCGTTCCGTGTACATTTTAATGGACAGAGGGGGTAAAAAAATTTATCGCGATTTACCCCCAAGCCTTAGTTCTCTTGCTACAGTAATATTCTAGATTCGCCGTATCCTACCCTGCCCATTGACACGCTAAACTGCCTCTGTTAGTACGATCTCCACCCTTGGGTTAAGCTTGTCCACGCCAAATCGGTGGCTTATGCTGCTAATTTGTTTGCGCCCATCGCCTGGCAGTACACCCGCCTGCACCAGGCCGTCTAGCACAAATTTTATCCCAGCAGATACGTTGTCTGGGTCTTTGCGCAGGTTTTTGGTCACCCAGGTGCAAGTGACATCCACCGGCATTTTGAGTTGCCCTTTCGGGACACCCGCGCACCCCCACGCCACCGCCTCGGTGTGCATACTTTTGGCTTTGGCGTAGGCTTTTGGGTGTTTTTTTGCAATGGCGATGATTTCGTTTAGATCCGGTAGCTCGCCTTCAATGGTGATTTCAAGTTGCATGGCTACACCTCCAATAGTTCCGGATTGTCGTGGGGGTTTCCGATTACATGCCATCCGTTTATACCATTAAAAAGTATATTTTTAGCCGTATTTCCAAGGTGGTCATACGTAGAAACGGTGTAATTGCCAACCTCCGTGAAACTACTCTCGTCCCAAACCACTTTTCCTGTGGCTAAATATTCCCCACTGGGTGCTCTCTCACCTAATTTGTAGATTGGCGCCCTCCGTTGCACAATATCCCCCTCAAAAATCTTCACACCATTTTTGTCTTTAAGACCGGTGTATTGCCCGACTGTAGCGGGGTCTACGTCGTGCCAATCTGCCCCTTCGTCTTGGATTTGTACCCACCCGGACCGTTGATAGGCCAGTATGCCCAACCCATAAACCCACTCGCCGTTGTCAATCCGCTTGCCCCTGAACTCAATCTCTCGGTTCATCTCCGGCTACCTCCCTGTGTATCTCCTCCCACAATTCGGGGTTTTTCTTTTTCAAAAGGCGTTCTTTGAACTGCCACTTATTTCTATCTCGTCTCAACCTTTGCTTTTCTTCGTTTGCTTTTCTGAGCTGGTTTTCTAAACGAGATGATTTTCTTTTTTCTACTCGGTATGGTTCTTGTCCAATATCTCCCGTCCGCCTGGCGATACTCGCAACAAATTGCCACTTTAGCAAAGGGTTGTTGTTTGTGGCGGGGCGCTTTACAATGCGAAGGGCATCATCCTTGACGATCATTAACCCACACTCTTCGGGGACCTCCTCCGCCCCAATCAAGCCAGCGGGTGTCACGAAGTAAAACTCGTTAGAGTGGGCTATCGCCTGTTGTCTTTTGTCTGGGTTGGCTATCTCTGACAAAAAGTCTGATCGTGAAACTTTAATTTCAAAGGCGATAGAGGTCAGTCCTTTGGAGGGCCAGCAGTTAATCGCCCAGCCATCTAACCTCTGTTCTGGGTTTTTAACCTGATTATGATCAAATCCCACATATCCGGTACCCACTCGCAGCTCTGAGAAAAAAGCCCATTCGGGAGGACTATATCTCCGTCTAAGTAGCTCTGTTATCTCCTTTGCGGTCATCACCTAACACCTCCATATCCTCTGGTAATACATGCACAGGTTTCCGATGCAGATCGTAAGCAACCAGGTAGCATTCAATGTATTTTTTTGGAAAGAATACAGCGTAATCCGGCCAGTAATCGACTATACCTTCCTGGACGTGCCTGTGGCCGATAACGATGCCATCTAATTTTTGCTCCCTGGGTACCCACTTTCGCACCGTGTGCCTCGCCTCATGATCCCAGCGCTTTTCTGGCTCAATAATTCTTCGCACTCGTACTTTGTCGCCCAGCGTGTACTTTGTCATCCCCCAGCACCTCCTTGTAGCTCCCCAGAGCATTGTTGATCTGGTGGAAGTGGGCCCGTGTATACCAGTTAGGTTGATGGTGCTCCAGCAAATCAAAAGCCATCTCCAACGCCGCCACAAGCTCCCGGGCGAGGGATTCACACTTTTTCGCCCGTTCCTTGTCAGTTGGCGTGGCTTTGTGATCCCCAATAATATCTAATATCGGGTCAATTTGTGTAAATGCGCCATCATAGTACAACTCGGGGTTTTCATAACCATCCATACAATACTCAGCTATTCTTTCCAGCTTATTTTCAGCGGCAATTGCCCTTTCGGTATTATGGATGGCGGTTTCGTGTATGGTATCTGGACACTGTTCTCTTTCCGGGCTATTTGCCATAGATACTAACCAATTTAAGCTGACTTTCAGATCACGCATTACGCCGAACCTCCCCTATCATGCTTTTTGCCTTGCCCATCGCCATGTTCCAGCCAGCAAGAAACTCTGGATCATCTGTGCTAAACCTGGGTGTTAATTCGTGCTCTAGCAACGCGATGTTTGTTCTAAGTTGTTTGTATCTCCGCTCTGCCTTGTAAGCCCTATCCTCCGCCCTCCAGGCCAAAATCTGGAACACCACACACGCAACCAAGGTAATGAATACAAATGGTTCATACATCATTCGTCACCCTCGCTTTCCCAAACCACATTGCCAAACAAATCTTTTGCTTGATAACAATCACCAAATATCGCGCTCAACGGCCTAGCTTTATCAGCAAGCTCCTGCAGGTCGTTGCCGGCGTGCATTGTGGCCATGTCGCCACGGTATAGTTGATAAGCAGGTGGTCTAGCCATCAGAACGGAATGTCATCAAATTGTGGTTCTGTCGATTCGTCCTTCGCCCAGTTTCCCGCACTTGAGCTTTCGGATTCCTTTGCCCTGTCTAAGAAACGGACGTTATCTGCCACGATGGAGGCAGCCTTTCTACGAACGCCATTTTGGTCGTCATAGGAACGAATCTCCAGCCTGCCTTCTACTGCAACCAAACGCCCTTTTGCTAGGTGATTAGCACAGGTTTCAGCTTGCTTGCGCCAGGTTACGATGTCAATGAAGTCTGTTTCTCTCTCGCCACCTTGGGATACGAATGGCCTGTCCACTGCAAGAGTGAAATTGGTGCAAGCGTGCCCTGAACCTGTATACCGTAATTGGGGATCTGCCACAAGCCGACCAATCAAAATCGCTTTATTCAACATTGTTTTTCCTCCTTTTATCTCCACGTTCTATGCTTTTCAGCTATCCATTCTACCCCGTCATACTCCTCGATTTGCCATTCTACATCGTCTGGTATTTCAATAATTTTTAACTTTGAACAAGAACTGTTTGCTTTAACGCCCAGTTCTTCCACCACTTGGACTAGAATTGGATCGTTACGGGGAATGACGTTTTCATCGGAATACGCATTGTCGGGTATCGCATTAATATCTACCGTGTCCCCGTAATCATGATGGACACAATGCACAAGGGAAAATCTTTCGTTGACACCAACTTTCTTGGCAAGATCATTCCACCCTTCTTGTCGGTAGAAATGCGCCTCTTTGCCTATTAGCTCACAGTAGCGCTGTATGGCGAGAAGCGATAATCCGAACCCTCCATAACACCTATTGATTACTAGCTTCATCTAACTCACCCCCTTACGAAACAAATTGCTCCTAACCAACTGTTTAAGTAGTTTTTCCAGCTCATACTCCACATTCTTAACCTCTTGCTCTGCAACTTTCTTTTCTTCTTCTAGGGCCTTGATTCTGCATGTCACTAGATTTGTTTGGTGAATCAACTGCCCGCGCTCTGATTCCAGAATGTCGATTTGCCCAGCCAAATCATCGACAACCACATCACTTTCACTCTTTACCCGTTCGGCTTCCACTCGCAGACTTTGAATCTTAGCGATTAGCTCATTCGCTATGGTCTTGTTAATATCACTGGGGAACCCATAATCAATCTCAAACACCGTGATGATGGTTTTGCCTTTTTCGTCAACCACGAAGATCCAGTGATCAGAATTGGCATAGTATAAGGATCCTTCATCACTCCACACATACTCTGCACTTTGGAATGCTTGGCGAATCTGTTCTTCTGCATTCTCGCCAGCTTTTGGATTAACCCGTTGTTCCCAGCGTTCTCTTGCGTGTTTGGTGACATTCATTTAATCGCCCTCCTTTGCTTTCAAATCGTCTAGCTTATACGTTACTACCGGCCCATTCAATGCTGCCATCTCTTCTTCGTCCCGTTTTGGAAAACGGACATGGACCCCTTCCCATTTTGGGAAGTCCGGGAAACTTCGTTCGCCGTAATCATCATAGGTGATTCCCATTCCCGCAACGCGTCCGCCATTTGCCAGACCAGAACGCAAGAAGCTATTGACATGTCGCTTTTTACGGACCATCACTTCACCCCCCTTAGTATGAGAAGTAGATCTTTCCGCACTTTTCGCACATGACGTATATACGCCCGTTTGATATGGGCAGAAAATCATTGTGGATCTTGGCCTTCACATACCGATGCCTGCAGAAAAACTGTCTAAGGTGTGATTTAGTAACAATCTTGTCCATACCGTTTGCCCCTTTCGCTCTGTATCTTGTGCCGAATTGCATTCAGAGCTTGGTTCCAACCTTCGTCATATGCGTCAACCTTACCCAAGTCGAGTTTTTTCTTCAGGATATACGAGTTGTATTCCACTTCGTCTAATTGGTCCGTCAAAAGCTCAACCTCTGTCCGAAGTTTCTTGTTCTCATCCTGAGTATCAATCCACTTATCAACTTGTGTAAACATATAGACCAACACCGCAATCAGAGTAGCGATTAAACTAAAGAAGATGTAAATTTGTGCCATTGTTAATCCTCCTTTTTTATGCGCTTTGCTTCGCTTTACACATTTCAGGCAGGTTGGCCCTTACTAGCGCTTCGGCAAATGGTGGTGGCACGGAATTTCCGCATTTGGCAACCTGCTCTTTTTTTGTAATGGGATTTCCTTGGGAATCGTGAGCAAAAATGTAACCCTTTGGGAATCCTTGTGCTAGATAAAGCTCTTTTGGTTGAAGCATTCTTAGGCCAATATCTGCAATCTGGTATTCTTGCCCCAAAACAGTCACCAGCCCAAACCTATCCTTTGTTGTCACTGTATCCAATGGTCGATCTAGAGCTTGTCCCGCTCCTCGACCGTAATATTTGACCAGGAATGTTCTAACCTCGCCAAAGTGTGTGCCCCCTGCTGTAATGGTCTGAATTGGTTCCCTTACCCTTTGCCCCAAGTTTGTACCCTTGAATTTAATTAAATGACTAGTAACCAGTGCATATCTGTTGGATGTGTCCTGTGTTAGTAGCGGACTGTCAATTGCTTGCCCCCTAGGAGAACTGTCATAGCTGTGATATTGAGTGAGGAAATGCGCCTGCGCACCAGATTCCTTTTCAACGATGAATGGCTTCGGATTCTCAAAGACGAACTTCTCCAACCCCCCGGCGATTCTCCTTAGTGTGTTTTCAACCAAAGGACGTTTGCGAGTAAAAATACCAGGACACGGCAGAGACCAATCTATGCACTCTGCGGCCGTTCTGTAAGGCTCCTGAACTCCCGAAACCACAAGCAGACTGTCGGGCTCTCCATGTGTAGGTTCTGGCCATACGATAGGACTACCGTCACATCTTGCAATCAAGAACAATCTTTTGCGCGTTGTAGGTGCCCCATAATCACAAGCCCTAAGTTCTCGCCAGTCCACTTTGTAACCCAACCTCCGCAGCTGTTTTACGAATAGGTTAAACGTCTGCCCCTTGCGCTCAGGGCAAGGTTGTCCTGTAGCCAATAGAGGACCCCAGGTCTGAAACTCCTCCACATTTTCAAGAACGATCACTCTGGGTCTCGCCGTTTTGGCCCACCTGACAGCTAACCAAGCAAGGCCTCGAACAGCATTTTTCTTTGGTTTTCCTCCCCTAGCCTTACTAAAGTGGGTGCAATCAGGGCTGAGCCACATCAGACCTACTGGTTGCCCTTTGGTAGCCTCTTGGGGATCAACATCCCACACTGATTCTAAATAGTGTTTGGTCTTGGGATGATTCGCCTTGTGCATCGCGATTGCGATAGGATCATGATTGATGGCTATATCGACATGCCTTCCCGTTGCCATCTCGATCCCGCTAGATGCTCCACCTCCACCTGCGAAACTGTCTACAATCAACTCCCGCATCGTCAATCCCCCTTTTTGGGCCTAAATACAACGATCATGCTTGGGAATGGTGCTGAGTGCTTAGCCCCCACGAACTTCAACCGGCCTTTCAAGAATCGAATTTCAGATGCCTTGCTATAGATAAATTCGTGAAACCACTTTGTACAGGTTCTGGCGGGTAATAAGCAGACAACTGTTGCACCCTTCAAAGATTCCTCATACGCTTTCTGAACCCAATCAATAACCCCTGG
>DIPH01000018.1:51586-53633 GCA_002424045.1 Firmicutes bacterium UBA5493
GGAACCCAATCAATAACCCCTGGGACGTACACATCGTTGTGGTATCCCCTCTTCTTGCACACCTTCTTCTTACAGTTTGGCTTGCAAGGAAACTCAGGATCACCATAAGGAGGGTTCATCCAACAGATGTTATCGCCCCAGTCTTGCTTTAGTCCATCATCTTCTGGGCTGAAAAAGGTAGCCAGCTTTGAATTATGTTCTTCAGCGCAAACATCTAGTGTGAATGTAAACTCCTCGCCCAGTTCGCAAAACAACTCCCATGGTGTTTCCCAATCTTTTCTTTCGCTTGAAAACATAAGATCTGTGTCCACGTCTTTCCTCCCCTATTCCTTTCTCCCTTTTGTTGCATCGCTATATTTCGTTGCCCAATCACCGGGGCAGTCAATCCATTGCATGTAAGGTTGTTTGAACATCGCCAGTGTGTACTTCCCGGCGTTACCGCCTTGACGGTTCTTCGCCACCTCAATCTCTGTAATCCAATCGCCCATATCAGAGCCAAGAAATCCCGGGTCGTAATAGCCTTCACGGTAGAGAAACAAAATGACGTCTGCGAATTCCTCAATATTTCCGCTATCTCTGAGATCTGACATGAGTGGTCGCTTGTCATTTCTTGTCTCGACTCCGCGATTTAGCTGAGCCAACAAAACAACAAACACATCTATTTCTTTGGCCAAATCTCTGAGTTTCTTGACGGCTTGTCCCACTTGTAGGTAGTATTGTCTGTCATCAATGTTCATGGCTGTTAAATAGTCAACTGCAACCCACTTCATGTTTGGGTTACGCATTTTTTCTAGTCTTGCAATGGAACATATTTGATCTGCAGTTAGTCCTCTTCTGTCACTGATTCTGATAGGCAATTCTCGAAGCTTAGACAAGCCACTATAAAACTTATCCAGATTTTCTTTATCCAGCATTCTGCGCAAATAGCTCACAGGCATCGTTTCAAGACTGGCTATGTTCCTTTGGCCGATCTGAACATCTTCTTGCTCCAAGCTAAATATTAAACCCGGCAATCCCCTCTGAGCCCAACCGACGCACTCGGATAACATGTATGAGGTTTTTCCCATGCTCGGCCTTGCAGCCAATATGGTAATTGAACCCGATTCAAGACCTCCAACCAGATCCTGTACTCCTTGCAGATTAAGTGGATATACCGGCAGTTGCTCGCCACTCTGAATGCGCTCCTGCCTGAGAAACAGTTTTTCTGCCACATCGTGCATGCTCTTGACATCACTTTTCCCGGTTTTGTCGAACGCATCAATCATGGCCTGCTGCGCTTCAGCAATGAGCTGATCAGTCGCTTTATCATCCTGCTGCAATTTGTTCAAGGCGTTTAAGAGTGTCTGGTAGACTACTCTGCGTTTAAAAAGGTCTTCCAACTCGAACAATAGGGACTTGGTTTCTTTGGTTGTCACGTGCCCCATGATTACATCGAGCAAATCGTCAACAGTCACACTGACCTTCCGCTTGTGCATCTCGTTGTAAATCTTAACGCTGGATGGTCTTTGTCCACCCTCCGTGAGATCAATAATTATCTCAGCTATTGTCTGATACTCTGGATCCGAAAATAACTCTGCCCGGAAATCTGGCGCGATTTCCCGCCACACCTCTGGCTGCTTAATGATATTCCCGAGTAACCTAGCTTCAACCATCAAGTTTATGTTACGATTCATTTGCTCTCCTCCGGTAGGTACAATTCTCTGTGGCGCCTTGGGGATTCTTTTGCGGTCTTTTGTTGCGCCTGTTGTTGGTAGTTAACCCACCTGATCCCCTCGTTAAGAAAATCAGGTGCACCATTGGACTGATTGAGAAACTTTGGCAATGTCCATTTGTGTTTATAAAAGTAATCAGGATCACGGTAGATAGTGACGTATCTGTCTATAGCTTTCTTGATTTCATCAAAGGGGAGTTTATTCAATCCCTTTTGGATTTGTTTCAGCGTAGTATCGGTTTCTTTGTGGACGACAATTTCTTGTTTGTTCCAGTAGTTGAGGAGCTCATGGGCTTGGCCACTATATGTCTTTTCATTCTTATCATTCTTATCATT
>DIPH01000018.1:53716-65827 GCA_002424045.1 Firmicutes bacterium UBA5493
TTCTTATCATTCTTATCATTCTTGTTTATATTGTGCCCCTGCCTTGCCCCTCGTTCGTACTTCGTAATTCCTTCATCGTGCCCTTCGCTGTGCCCTTCATAGTTTTTCGGGTCTTGGTAAAGGTCGTAGTTGACGATGGTTACAAGTATTCCATGAGTGCCCTTCGTTGTGCCTATCATTGATTCCCTTCGTTCGTCCTTCGTAGTTCCTTCGTAGGGAAATCGTAGCCAGTCCAAAACACTTCTAATCTGCTTGTAAGACGGGGTTTCTTTCCTGTAGCCAACCATGTACGACATAGCTTCTTGTATTTCAGGGATGGAAGTGAACAACTGCCCCCTTTTTAACCCTTTGTATTCCTTGTGCTGTGCATTAGTTAGGAGGTATATCCAAACTTTAAGATACAGAGGGGGCTTAGCCATTATTTCGCTTTCAAGTAGTTTTCTGCTTAGTAGAATGTATCCGTTTGGGATTGTTGGTTGATTCAACTATACCCCTCCACCCTATGCCTTTCTCTGTGGCAACCAACGCACAAAGTTACTCCGTTGCTTAAGGCAAGCCGTAACTCGGGATGATCCGCAAACGCCTTCACATGGTGTGCATTCAAGGTGCCACCCCTTACTCCACAAGTCTGGCAGGTGTAACCATCTCTCTGGAACACATCATCCCGCCACTTTTTGTATTCAGGAGAATTTCTTTGTTGTCGTGGTTCCCTTTCCCATGGTGGAATAGGATTTCTCCCCCACCAAAGTTTGATTTCACCATTAGGGTCAATGCCCGCATTAATTGAATCGATACTCATGCCTGCCAAATCTAAATATTGGCGAGATGTTACCTTGCCTTGCTTAAATGAACAATCTAAACACAAGTGGTAGTCATTACCGCCATTATGGTGGGGGTGGCATTCTTCTATTTCTGTTTCGCAAACGTTGCACTCATAAATATAAAAGTCTACTAACAGGTCGCCATTTTTTATCTTTGCGATTTTCTTTAACATAACACCACCTCACAACCTCAACTCTTTCGCAAGTTTTTTGATGGCCTGCTCGTACTCTTCTGCAGTAAGTTTACCAGCCCTAAGTTCGGATTTTAGCCGTTCATACTCATGCCATCCGCTCATACCCGATTACCTCTCTGTACATCTTCCCGATTTTTTCGTATTCTTCCAGGCTATACAGATGGATTGGCTTTTTAAAAGGTTCGTAGCCCAGCGTACCGATAGCCTTAACGATGAATTCTTGCTGTGTTTTGTTGGCTCTTTGATGATTCGGGATCATTGTTTTTCGCAAGTTAATCCCCCCTATAGATGTTCTCTGGAGTGCACCTTGTACAACCAGTTGAACATTGTGACCAAAAATTTTATGGTTACTCTAAATCAGCCTGGGGTTTGAAGTAGTAATGTCCCCCAGCGTCGTACCGTTCCAAAAGCCAGTTCCACATCCATGAAGTTTGAAGGGTGTTGATGATAGACTCGTTACCACTCCAACCTAGGGTGTGATACTCCCAAACGTCAATGATTTCACCTCGCACTTCTACCTTCCTAGGCCCACAGGAATCACGATAAAAGTTTTCTTCCAAAGCTGCGTAAAAGACTTTATGGGCCATAATCACGTCTTCATCTGCTAAAACTTCTTCCAGGCGTTCTAACGATTCTTCTGTGGGGCATCCATTTTGATCCCATTCAATAACCTTCATGACTTGAACCTCCTTGGGTGGGGAAGTTGAATCCCCACATCAGTTAACTAGCCTTCTTCTTGGCCCAAAGCCTAGTCATAGTTACCTTTTTGCGCTTGTTGAACCACTTGGTGTTTTGCTTGTTGAAGTTAGCGGTTTTGTCTTCTATGGGTTTTGGTTGAGTAGTGATTCCCTGGCGCATTGCCTTCTTGGTTTCCCTTTCGACCTTCATTCTGGCCTGCTTGTTCTGCTCCAGACGTTCTTGCCTGACTAATCTCCTACGCTCTTTTCGACCTTGGTTCTTTTTCAATTAATCCACCTCCGAATGTTTTATTCAAACCAAATCCTCTTTGTAATTCCAAACCGTTTCATGTGCTTTCTAAGTTCTGTCGGGTACATCTCCAGGAAATCAGCCGCCATCGTGACTTTGCCTGTTCGGTTGAGTTCGTTCGTAATGGTCTCCCGCAAAGGCTTATCGTGTTTTATTTCCAGTAATACCTGTTTCGGTGGACGCTTGTCCATGCACTCTCGATTGCAGTAATACTTTCTTGGGCGATTCGACTGGCGTTTTAGTTCAGAACCGCAAGTGTAGCAAAACCCGGTTGCCTTCAACCCGTTCCAGCCTGCCATTACTCGTCACCTTTCCGTTTTTTATTTTCGAAATCGTGCATATTTTGGTATGGAGAGGACATACTATGTAATAATGGGAGAAGTACGCCCTCTCGCTAGTTAAAAAACATTTTTTTGTGGTATAATAACCACGGAAGTTTTTGTTATGAGCCCCTAATCAGTTGCACCTGGTGGGGGCTTTACCATGTTCTGAAGATTCGTTGCCACAGGTTGGCGGTTCGCGCCCGTTGGTGTAGTTCCCGGTAATTTTGTGACCACCGTTCTCTGCTCTCTTGCCAAACCTTTGCTTCGCGTTTTAGCCTTATGTTTTCTCTATCCAGACTACGAATCGCATCGTCATCCTCAATCGCCATACGAACAAGGCTTCTAATCCAGCTGGACTTAATCTCCGCAAAAGTCAAGCCTCGTTGGCGTTGTCTCTCAATCCAGCGCAATGTCCTGACAGTGTCGGGTGCATAGACTATGCGGTCATCGTTAACCTCCGATGGGAAAAACTCCTCAAATTGTTTAAGCCACCTGCGGACCGTGGTCCTTGGTATTCCTGACTTTTGCGATAACTCCATGACGCTCAAGTATTCCATGATTTCCGGTGTCATTCCTTAGCCCCCTCATTAATTAATCCGAACACTGTTTCAGCTAACCTTTTATCAGACATTTTCCCCTCAAACCATTTGTAGGCCACTTCCTCAACTTTCTTGTTCTTACCCAGTTTAAGTTGTCGCTTTTTTATCTGCCTGTTCTCAAAAGCTTCAAAACCTGCTACCCGTTCAAACCCCGACAAATCAACAAGACGTGGCCCCATTGGCGGTTGGTTATGGGTTGTCGTTTTCAACTGTTCCAACAATTCGTTGCACCTCTCATTCATCTGTAGTTCTAACTCCCCAATCTTGCCCATTTCCTTCTCGAAATCGTTATGAACAACCACCTTGCGAAGTGTCTCGTATGCGACATCTTGTAATTCTTCTTTGGTTGCACCAAGTTTACACTCTACTCGAACATCAACTTCAACGCCATTGACGAAAAGCTCTACCCACTTCAGTTGCACGTCACCAGTGAATTTGTCTGTCATGATATCTCCTTTGCATAGTTTGTTGAGCCTCGGGGCTTGCTTCAATGATTTCGGCTAGGAAGATCATGAATGGCTCTCGCAAACCATCTGGGAATCTGCGTACTGCCCCGGGAGGGGGGTGTGTATCCTTCCCCTTCACAATAGACCTAGCTTCTTAGCACGGCACTGTATTGCCTGTGTACTCCTGCCTAGCGCACGATCTATGTCCCTGTTGAGCATCTCATTATAAAATTTGCATAGAAATTCATCATCCTTTAGGGTCCAGCGCTTGTGGTACTTAGCTGTTGGCAGCTGGTCAGCATCAACCATTTTCGGTCACCTCCGGCAACTTAATCACTGTGTAAGGGTACAACGTGTCGTTCTTTAACCCATTAGCTTGTCCCACTTTGAGGCATACCTCATCCCAATCGCAACCCTTGTAATACTCCACGTAAATGCTCCAAATGGTGTCGCCAGGCATTACTTGATGGGTTGTGGGGCGGGGTGTCTCAACCCCGCTTGCCTCCACAACAATCATCGCCTCTAAGTCTACCGTGCAAAGACGATATACTTTAGGGACCGTATATATCGCCATACCAATGAGCACAATGGCGATCACCATGACCTGGATAACAAAGAACGCATCTGATAGGGTCTTAGCTAACATCGATTGCCGTTTCATCCTTATCCCAGTCCTCCCCAAATATACTCTGCAAGTACTCGTCATGTGCATTAAAAGGTCCCGATTCCATACAATGCTCGCTGCAATATGGATTGTCTCTATTGTCCCAATAAGCATCTTCATCTAGGAGCTCACCACTACACTGAGCGCATATCACCCATTTCGATCTTGGGCATGGTGGTTCTAGGTGGATTCTTTCCAACCTGGTTAAAACGTCACTCATGGTTGCACCTCCATGGCTTTTAAAAATGGACTTGGTTTCATTTGCACCATTTCCCGCTTACCCCAAGGGTTCTGGCGTTCTTCGAAATAAGATAGGTGCAATGTCTCCTTGGCTCTAGTGACCGCCACGTAAAACAACCTGCGTTCCTCTTCGATGTCTCCCTTTTTGCTAGGGAATACATTCAGGTTGCACCCCGGGACGTACACATGAGCCCATTCTAGCCCCTTGGCAGCATGAACCGTAAGAATCTGCACGCCCTCTGGTTTCTCTTGCACAAGGCGCTCCTGAATGTCCTTAGTGCGTAGCCAACGAAGGAACGTGTATGGGTCGTAGGATTCACCTAAACCCACTTGCCTGCCAACCCAGCGTTCAATTGCCTCTCCTGCTCTCACTAGGTCTGCAATTCGGTTATGCAAACCTTGGGAATGGTAACGGTCTTCTAAACCCAGATTTTCAAGAACTTGTTCGAGCAGTATCCGCACGTCGCTATGCCAATCCTCTAAGACCAAAGAACTCAGAATATCCATTCGCTCTTCTAATAGCTCTGACAATGAAATCATTTGAACTGTAGAAGCCATCTCTGCTTGTTGGAGCTCCAGGTCAGTCATTCTTCTGTCAGGCCAGTTGATGATTTTTCGAAACGCTCTATCGTCTTTGGGATTGCAGATATAAGTCATGTAGTCAAAGATGCGCCTCACGTCCCAAGCATTTAAGGGATCTGCTTTGTTCGAAACAACATAGGTTTTTATGCCTATTTGTTCCAATGCCCGTTTGTAGTGATCAACTTGATAGTTTGTTCTGCAAAGAATTGCGACGTCTTCCGGTATGGTTCCATCAAACTCCACTCGACACTGGATGCCCTGGGCGATTTCTGTCGCTTCGTGACTCTCGCATTGATAGCCAGTAAGCCACGCCTTTGGCCCCTCTTTATCCGTCCACAACTTCAGTGGGCTTTTGAATAGCGATTGTTCGATTACTTTGTTTGCAAGGTGCAAGATTGGCTTTGTGGAACGATAGTTACGCTCCATCTTCACAACTTCGGTGTCTGAATTGCACTCTTCAAAGGTTAGGATGTTATCAATCTTAGCCCCACGCCAGCCATAGATCGCCTGCGCTGGGTCTCCAACTACGAACAGATATTGCGGGTTGATAAGATTGACGATCTGTTCCTGTCTGCTATCACTGTCTTGATACTCATCTACGAAAATATGCGTGTATCGATTCTGCAATTCACTTGCTATGTCTGGATGTTCTATCAATAAGCGAACTGATTCTGCCAAAAGGCCATCAAGATCGAGTGCATTATTTCGGCGTAACCTGTGCTTGTATTCCCTGACCACCTGGCCCTCGAAATGGCTTCTTGGTTCATTCCAGGGGTCTAGAGTTGGCTTCACTTTTCCGCTCAGCAGGAGATCTTGAATCACACTTTCTATCAAAGCATCTCGATCTTCCGTGTCGTAAACGGAGAAGGTTGTTTCAATGCCAATTCGGTTCCCATATGTTCTAAGAACTCGAACGCAGAAGGAGTGAAATGTCCCTGTCGTTAAGTTTTTTGCCAACGAATCACCAAGAATCTTGCCCACCCGTTCTTTCATTTCAGTAGCAGCTAGTCTGGTGAAGGTAAGGGCCAGTTGGTTACTGGTCCCTACCCTCTCATTCAGTTGCAGATGAGCAATTCTAGTGGTTAGAACACTCGTTTTACCACTACCTGCCCCAGCCATTACCAAGACCCGATTCTTGTCGGTAGTGACTGCCTGCCGTTGGGCCTCATTCAATTTGCTGATTAGGTTATCAAGGTCCTTCATGACGCTACCACCTCAACGTCCGTTCCAAGCACCCTAACGTTCCAGCCTTCTAGCTCTGTGATAGGAAGCACGCCAGCGATTAAAACGTTGTCTAACTGCTCTGCGTGATAAAGCTTTTTAAGTCCCTCTAAGGTAGCTTTGAAGTTCTCCTCGTCCAAGGACTGAAACTCGTCAATGATCAAGGCCCTAACCTTCGCATCGCCGCCCTGCAATAGAGCTGCCAGCACTGCCAAGAGTACCATTAGGCGCTCCCCAGTAGATAACGAATCGAATCCCACGAATACCCCACTCTTAACCCAGCCAAAGTCAAAAATTTCTCGGCCCCTGTCGTTCTCTGTGCGAAACTGGAACGGATGCGGAATGCCCAGGATGTTGAAGTTCCCTTGGATGGTCTCTCGAAGTGGTTCAAGTCCACCTTTAAGCAACTCGCCCTGCACACCCTTGGGGCCAAGCGCTTCGGCAATAGATGCACAAGCGCTCCACCTGTATTCAGCATCTTTGTTATCAAGCATGGATGCCTGCATGTTCATGAGTGTGGCTCTTTGCGTTTCTTGGGCCGAAATCTTTCCAGCCATCTCGGTGATCTGACCCTGTAAGCCCTTGGACTGCAGTTCTAGGACTTCCAAATCGGGAACTGGAGTAACCGATTCTTTTAGCAGACGTTCCAGCTCTGTCTTTTGAACATTGAGTTGGTCAGCTCTTTGTTTTGCTCTGTTATCAAGGTCCATTTTTTCCCGTTCGAGATTGTTGATTCTTTTGTTTATGTCAGCGTTATTTGCTTGAGCTTGTTGAGCACTAGTGAGTAGACTTTTCTTGTCGCCGTTGAGGTTCCTGATCTCATTTTCTATGCACTCAACTTCTTTTGCTTGTTCTTCTTCCTGCTCGGTCAACGTTTGGATAACTCCTTGTATCGACTTCCTTTGCTCCTTGATGTGGCTTAGGAATGGAGTGAAATCCTTGGGACACGCAACCATTTTTGAAATCACACAAAGCCCTCCAGCTTCGGTAGCCATCTCCGCCGATCTAGTGAGTGTATCCAATCTGGTCTCTTCCCTTGCCTTAGACTGCCTGGTCTGGCTTAATGTCTGTTCAGCAAGCTTCCGGCGAGTATTGGCGTCTTCAATTTGGCTGTCAAGGTTCGTTGTATCTAGATTTACATCAACAATCAGTTTTCGCAGGTTATCCATTTGCGTATCTAGATGGGCAGTATCAACTGGACCCAAGTTCTTTTCAAGTTCTGCTATTTTGGCTTCACGTTCGCTAATTCTGGTTTTCCTGTTTTCGAACGTTTTTTTAACCTCTTGCCCACGAGATAGTTCTTTCTCCACCTCAATTAGCTCACTGCGTAGGGATTCAAGGGCTTCTTTGTTAGCAGCTATGTCACGGTCTGTTGCTTCCATCTGATTCTTTAGGTCTGCCAACTGCCGAACAGCCCCAGCAGCATCCTTTTTCTTAGCGTTCCAAACGGACTGTTGTTCTTTGGCCCATTCAAGCATGGCGAGAACGCCTTCTTCAACTGTGAGGCCATCCACCCATATAGCCAAGGCATCAGTAGTAATCTTCTCTGCGATGGCGTAGGCATCTGGGTTATTAGTCTCTAGCTCCTGAGTTAGCACTGCATTTGTAATCCAGTTGGCTACATCTTCCTTTGTCCAGTCATCTGTGTCCTCTACAAATTGGTATAAATATTCACGTTTCTTCGCCGGGCTCATGGCTTCGAACTCTGCGAAGTCAAGGTGAATAGAGAAGTTACCTAACTCTTGGGCGATCCTGTTTTTGCGTGCTGTTTCAGTCGATTCTCCCTTGCTAGGGGTAACGCTTAGTGATTCTTTAATAGAGACCTTTGTTTCTCCGGTTGACCGGCTATACGTTTCGTTTCGAGTAAATGTGCGCATGAAGTTAAAGCCATTATCCAAAGTCAAACCAACGGACATTTCATCACCTGCAGAAACCTTCATAGTTTCCTCAGCTCTCTTTTGACGACCCGGGATATAACCAAGCATCGCAAGGGACAGACCCTCTGGTCTAGATGATTTGCCCGCTCCATTGGGACCAACGAACATATCCAAGCCACTCAACTGCTCCACGACGTTCTGGCCCTTATAGCCATTCAAGTGTAGGGAAGTAATCTTAGCCATCTAGAACAACCCCTCTCTCTGCTCTTCTAGTTCAGAACGAATATCTTCGGGTTCTCCCTCAATTGAAGCTTGAACTTCAATTTCATCTACTTGGTCAGAAGCATCTATCGCTTCCACTACCATGCCGTCAATCCTCACTTCTTCTCCCGCATCTGCTGCCAGCGCTATCCGTTCCAGTTCTTTGGCGTCGTGGTCATGTTGCCAACCTATGACGGCTACTTGGGCAACCTTGCTCCCATCTCCCCCTTGGATTCGCATCATTTGGAGGGCGAGTGCAGGATGATGTTTTAATACGTTTCTCTCCGCTACAGTTTGAGCTTTGCGTTCGCCGAACTTCTTAGTTTGCACCCATGTACCGATAGCCTTTAAAACCTCTTCGTGATTGGTGTTGGCCCAAACCCCGAATTGGCCTTCGATGGGAGTGAACATACCAGTTTTCTTCTCTTCTTCACTCAACTGGTCCCTGAAGCAGAAACGTCCTGCCGCCTTGTTGTATCGGATTTTTTTCTGCAAATCTTCTAGGAAATAGATGCCGAAATCGTAGAACATGGTGGTACTGGATACGGCGATAGAGCCAATGGGTGAATATCCTACGGCAATCTTTTTGACCCAAACCCCCTTTTGGGTTCCTGATTCGGGGTCAATGATTGGATAGGGGTTCGCTACATCTATGGTTCCCATACCATTTGGGGCAGGAACCTTTATGCTATCTGGCGTCAAAATGGCCAGGCTGGCTATCTGGTTGGCCCGGTAGTAACCCTTGGCGCTAATGGTCAGCTGTCCTTCGACCTTCACCAACTCCCCCTGGTCCTCTCTTAGGTTGATAATGGCCCTAACAGATCGTATCTGCCCTGTCGGTGTCCTTTTAATCCAAACTTGCGAATCGCCTAACTCCGCCAATTGATCTTCGTTTTTCCTAGCAACCTCGTTGCTCACTTAAATCCCCCTCTTGAAGTCCAAACCACTTCGTGGTATTATGGACTTAGTGTTTTTGCTTGCCCCTTGCCTGTGCGAAAGGCGGGGGCTTTTTTAATAGTAAGTGCCATTCATCAGGTAGTGAAGAGTTTGCGTTTCAAATTCCACAACAATGCACCCTATCTGATGATTGTAGCTAACCGCCACCGGCCAACCCAACTTCTCGGCTTGCTCATCACTCATTTTATTAATAATCCTTTTGTGCGTATCCAAAAAGACTTTCTGCTGCTTTAGTGTGAGCGACTCAAACCCAGCAGTTGGTTTTTCCGGCTGTGGTAGTATTATTTGGTCAATGTACATGACGTCACCGTCCGTAACGTCTATTTCAATCTTCCCTTCAGAAACAATTGTGTGCTCCTCTTTACTCCCTGACACAAAATCAATTGTGCAGTCCGTCAGATTGCGAATCGTTAGTTTTAACATTTAGTCCACCTCTCGTTTCGTTTGGGTCTTGCTCATTTTTCCGGTCTTACCTCAAGCGGAGTCTTCTCACCCTCCCAAAGGAAAAACCCCTGCGTTGCATATCTTGCCATTCGTTTTGCCCTGTGGGCAGGAATGCCCAATGCCACTAAGCTGCGATAAATAGGCCAATAGCCCTTTTGTTCCTTGCAGATTTTCCTCGCTTCTTCTTTCACACTACTTCCTCCTTACTGCCTCCATCAGCTAACCAAGCTTCAATTTGTGATTTAATAAATCTTGTTTTCGAGCCAACCTTCACATATGGAATCTGACCACTATTCACCATGCTATAAACCATTGATCTAGAAACTTCGAGTATCTGGGCCATATCTGGCACAGTCAATACATCCTTCTCCACATTCAATTGTACATTCGTCTGCACACAGCCACCCCCTTTTGTTCATTACGTTGTACAACGTGAGTAAAAAAATATACACATGGGTAGAATCCGCTCTAGAAAGCATCCCCTTCCTTTCTGTCCGCTTTGTTGTACATTGTCAATTGTATTGTACAGCGCTTCCATTTTTTTGTCAACCCCTTTTTGTGCAATTTATTTGTTTTTTGTTGTCTTATGTCCACCAGAGTGTTATAATGCCTGTGATAGGGGGTGATAAACTTGGATAGCGAAAGCATCGCCAAACTTGCCCAAATCGTTGACAATTACATGGGTGATCGAGACATGACTGTAAGAGATTTTGCCAAGAAAGCGGGGGTGTCTTCGTCACACGTGCAAAATATTAAGAAGGGCAACTTTAAGGACCTTCAAATTAGCACGTTGACCAAAATAGCGGAGGCGATGGGATTTGACTTTGTGGAATTGGTATTGCGGATCGGCTTGGCAGATAAGCCACGCGACATTTTTTCTGCAGATGAATTATCTAGGGTTGCGCCGAAGCCATATAAGGAGATACTGGAAAAGCATGGAGACCTCGTTATTCGCATTGCTGAAAAAGTTGCACTCTCGGACATAAGCCCGAAACAGCTTGAAAAGATAGTAGATGCAATTGCCGAGATCAAATGGGGGAATTAGTAGGGTGGATGATTCTTTATTTTGCCCGATCTCTTGTTTATGGACAAGGAGGTTAGGAGAATTTGAAGGTTGAAAGGCGTACCCTTAACGCATTTGTGCTAGAAGTCTATGACCTCAGAAACCAAATTATCTACCTAAACGAAAGGGGCAACCATGAGAGGAACAATTCAATTACGCTCGAAGTTGGACAAAAACAAGGTGGGGACTTACCGAATCGAAATATCTACCGGAAAGCAGCCAGATGGAACTTACGGCAGAATTCGGGAGACCTTCAGGGGAACGAAACAACAGGCTGAATTACGCAAAGCAGAACTCCTTATCAAACTCAATAAAAACGAATATATCCCCGATAGTAATATGACCTTCGGAGAACTCGCGGAACGATGGATAGAGAATGTGCGAGTTAACTTGGCGCCAAATACCCACAGGTTTTATAAGGACATTCTGGATCCGTATATTCTGCCTGAAATCAAAGATCTTCCTGTTTCAAAGTTGAATTCAGTCGCAATCAGGACGCTAATAAACAAGATGAAGAATAGGAAAACAAAGCGGGATACTGATTTATCTAACGCCACCATCGGTCATATCCGATCCACACTATCAGCTTGTTTACAGTACGCAGTAGATGAACTTGAACTACTTGAGGATAATCCTTGTGCTAGTGTGAGGATCAAAGGCTCCTCTAAAATGCGTAAGATAAAATCGACCGATGTCTATAATGAAAACCAAGTACGCGCTTTCCTAGAAGCAGCAAAAGAAGAGTTGTACTTCATGTATTTTTTGATTGCAGTTAGCACAGGTATGAGGCAAAATGAGATTCTTGCCCTCCCCTGGGATAATGTGGACTTTCGCAAAGGGAAAATAAAGGTTGAGATGGCGATAAAACAAAATACGAAGGATGGGATCATTGTGGGAGATCCCAAAACGCAAACTGGACATCGCAGTATCGCCATTGACCGAGCTTTAGTCAGGGAACTCAGGAAGCATAAGATGAAGCAAAACGAGCAGAAGTTAAAGATGGGGCCTGCTTACACAGAGCAAAACCTAGTCATTGCAAATGAACTAGGCAAAGTAGTAAACAGTGGTCAGTTGAGAAAAGTAATGAAACGCATTGCCGAAAAAGCAAAAGTGCCGTACATCCCTCCAAAGAATCTACGGCACACGCACGCTACGCTATTGCTATATTCGGGTGTTAATCCCAAAGTGGTTCAAGAACGTCTTGGTCATAGTGATATTATGATCACACTAAACGTCTACTCTGCTATGCTGCCAATTATGCAAGCGGAAGCCGCTGAAAAATTCGGAGAATTACTTCAATGAGGATATGCTCCCCGCAAGGGGAGTTTTCCTTTTACCCCAAATTTACCCCAACAGCACGCCTGAGTAATATTAGGCAGGTTCGCAGAATGCGTTCTTGTGCAGTTTTTAATGGTGGGCCATCAGGGATTCG